>JBNLDA010000112.1:0-5737 GCA_050304095.1 Arcobacteraceae bacterium
TACCTCTTTTGAGTGAACGTGCTCGGCTATTACTATAATATCCAATTCATGACATATTGAAACAATTGCTTTCACTAATGCTATAGCTTCTTTACTCACATCAATATTTTTAACAAATTGGGCATCGATCTTTAAAAAATCTGGTTTAAATATAAGTAAATGGGAAAGATTAGAGTGTCCCATTCCAAAATCATCAATCGCTATTTTGATACTACGTTGTCGCATTTTATATAAAAAGTTTTGCATCACTTCAAGATTATATATGGAAGAAGTTTCCAAAAGTTCTATGATAAGACGTGAAGCCATTTGAGGATATTGATCGGTGAGATCAAGGATTGTTTCTACTAATGTATCATTATAAATATCATCAAAAGAGAGATTAATAGAGATCATTTTATCTGATTGACTATGATCTTTAAATGCTTGTTGCAATATGATCTTAATGATTTGATTATATTGTTTGTTACGTATTGATTCATCTAAAAACTTTACAGGAGAAACGACAATCTCATCTCCATTTTCATCTAAAGTTTTCATACGCACTAATACTTCATATTTCACTATCTCTTTTTGTTTATTCACAATTGGCTGATACACTGCAAAGAGTTTATTTTGTTTTATAGCTAACTCTATTTTCTTTTTCATTTCATGAGAGTATTTTACTTCTTCTGTTATATCCAATGTGGTATTATATGCTTGTAGCCAGAGATTATTTCGTTTGGCATATCGTAAAGCTAGATCAACCGTTGAAAGAGGTTCTTCTTGACCAATAGAAACTCCAATGGTGATATTAATAGATATAACATCATCAATAGATTCTATATAGAATTGTTGTGATCTGACCAGTGATTTAATAGTTTCTAAATCTTCATAATATTGATCAATATCCATAAAATCACCATCAATAAAAAATGCAAATTCATCAGCATATAATCTATATATCTCGTATTTGGTATTACTTTTAAAGTTGACCAATAAATGAGCAAATTGATTTAAAAGTTCATTTCCCACTTCAAAACCATAAAGATTATTAATATTTTTAAAATTGTCTATATTAATTAAAATAAGCACTGGAAACAAATAGTTTTTTGATTCTAATATTGAATTGAGTGCTTTATAGTTTTTTAGGTTTGTGAGTTTATCTTTATAGAGTTCATTTTCAAGTTGTTTTTTATAAGTAATATTTGTATATATCTCATGATATCCAATGATTTGATCATTTTCATATAACGGGATTGTTTGGACTTTAAACCAAAATGACTCAGTAGAGCTTTTGTACTCTATTTGATTATTAGTATTGGTTGAAAGGAAAAAATCTGATCTGTTTTTGTTTAAACATTGTTCTTGAGAAAGCTCTAAAAGTTCTAATAAATATTGACTAATAGATATAATATTCCAATCAGTATCATATACAATATATGGAAGATTTTGATCGAAATTTGATAAAAGGAATTGTTCATAAATATGATGGCTCATCATACCTCTCCTTGCCAAACTTCATGATAGCTTAATGCTACTTAAATGATCGTAAAAATATTTTTACCTTTTTTGTGCATATATTGTAGTTTCATATTATGCAAATTCAAAATCTCATTGACGATATACAATCCAAGGCCAAATCCGTCTGAATTCTTTTTTTCTTGAGCAAATGGTTGTAAATAATATTCCAAACTTTGTTTTAATGGTTCACCAAATGATTCAAAGATAAATTGCTGATCTTCAAACTTTATTGAGATTGGTTTTTGAGTACTATATTTTAATCCATTTTGAACTAAGTTTTTAATTACAATTAAAAACAACTCTTTATTGACATATAGATCATGATCTAGATTAGAGAATATGATATCTTCATTAGATTCAATTATTTGTTCACACAACTGCTGAATATTTATTTTCTCTTTGATCAATTGATGATCTTTTAATGTCGTTTTTTCAATATTTGCTAAAGTTGTTACCAATAAATTCATATCTTCAAAAAGTGTTTGTAAATCCCTTTTCTCTTGACTCTCTTCTTGTAACATCTCTACCAAAAAATTCCCTTTAGTAATTGGGGTTTTTAACTCATGCATCATATTTCGCATAAAAAGATTTCTTGATTCGATCAATTTAGCAATATTTGTAACCGCATCATTAAAACTATGTGCAATTTGCCCTATCTCATCTTTTGAGTCATTATTTATTTTAATTTTGAGATTTCCTTTTGAAAACTCTTTTATACTGCTGTGTAATTGTTTGAGTGGCTCTATTTTCTTCATTAATAGTGAATACAAGACAATTAACACTAAAAGAATCAAAACAAATAAAACAATAGCAATCATTGGATTATATTGTTGAACATTTTTTTCTTCTAGCATAATATTATATCCTCTACTTTGAAGGTATATATATTGATGTTCATTGAGATTAAATATTCTAATACGTGCATTGATCAACTCTTTTTGATAGATTGTTTGTGCATTATTGAGTATTTGAAGTTTTAATTGATTATCTGGATCATTAATAGGATTCACTTGATAATGATCATACCATTCTTGAAGTTCCGTTTCATCATCAAACTGAGAGATAAGATGAGTTGCAAGTAATGTATAACGTTCCTCTTGTTCAAATGAATATTTTTTTTGATCAATAGTAATAAATACCCAAAATAACAATACAACAATCACTGCTACACTAGCAAAAACTAAACGGATAAACTTAATGATAGAGATATTTTTCATTGTAATAATATATACCCTATTCCACGGATCGATTTAATATATTTTTTTTCACTATCAATTTGAGCGATTTTTTGACGTATTCGTGAGATCATTACATCAATATTTTTCATACTGCTATTATCATCAATATTATTACTACTATAGATCATATCTTCTCTAGATACGACTGAATTTTGTTTTTGAATCAACTGAGAGAGAATATCAAACTCTGCTAACGTAAGTTCTAGAACATTATTTTTAAACTTGATCGTTTTACTTGACTCATTAAGTTCCCAAACATTATCATTTTGAATTGTTGCAATAGGTGTTCTTCTTCTTAAAATTGATTTTATCCTAGCTTCTAGTTCTCTTGGGTTATAAGGTTTTGGCAAATAATCATCTGCCCCTCTTTCTAATCCCATCACTTTATCCAAAATATCATCTCTAGCTGAAGAGATGATCACTGGGATATCTGATTTTTGTCTAATCTTCACTAATAATTCTAGTCCATCAATATCTGGTAGTGTTAAATCTAATATTAATAAATCAAATTGTTGTGTTTCTAATGTAGATAAGCCCGTAAGAGCATTATCTACATTATGTAATTGAATGTCATAGGTTGATAAATATCGTGTAATAATATCTGCAAGTTCACAATCATCTTCAATCATTAACACTTTTATCATTTATTTTCCTTATCGAATTACAGACATCATTACTCGACCATATCTATTGACATAGACTCTTTTTGGAACTTTTTTAAATTCACTCATCGCTCTTTGTAAGTCTTTTAGCGTTTCAATTTCTATATTTTCAACTTGTATTATAATATCACCTGCTTGAAATCCTACTTTTTCAGCTTTACTTCCAGCTTCAACATCAGTAATCAATACACCACTTACACTCGCAGGAATTCTATATTTTTTACTATTTTGTGCATCAATCTCACTTACAAATAATCCTTGTAAAACTGTTTCATTTTCAGTGATCTTTTGTACTGATTCTCTTGAATCTAATTTAATATCCACAGAGATATCTTTTTTATTTCTTTCAATTGAAAGTGATAATACTTCACCAGGTTTAAATGAACCAATTTTAGTTTGTAAATCTGAAGCATCTTTTACTTTTTGACCATTAATTTTATAGATCAAATCTCCTCTTTGTAAACCTTTTTTATCGGCTGGAGAGTCTTTCCCTACATCAAGAACCAATGCCCCATAGTCATGTCTGTAAACATCTTTTGTTTCTTTACTTAGATCTTCAATTGAAACACCTAAATATCCACGTGATACTTTTCCATCTGCAACCAATGTTTTAACAATTTGTTTTACCATTGCCACTGGTATTGCAAATCCAACTCCATTGTTTCCACCACTTCGAGTTAAAATAGCACTATTGATCCCAATCAATGCTCCACGACTATCGATTAATGCTCCACCAGAGTTTCCAGGATTAATTGAAGCATCTGTTTGAATAAAGTTCTCATATCTATTGATCCCTACTTTATTTTTATTCAATGCTGAAACAATTCCTTGAGTTACAGTTTGTCCTACTCCAAATGGATTTCCTATAGCAAATACCACATCACCAATAGCAAGGTTTTTTGAACTTCCAACAGCAATTGGTTGTAAACCTTTGGCTTCAATTTTGATTACAGCTAGATCACTATCTTTATCAGATCCGATCATTTTAGCTTCATATTCTTTTTCATCATCACCAACAGTAACAACTATTTCATCCGCACCCTCAACGACATGAGCATTGGTTACGATATATCCATCTTTTGATAATATTACCCCAGACCCAAGAGATTGTTGCAATCTTTCTTTTGGAAGTGTATCACCAAAATTTCTACCAAAGAACTGTCTAAAAAATGGATCATTAAACATTTGTTCTATTCCACTAGAAGCCGTTTTAATTCTTTTTTTGGTAGAGATATTAACTACAGAGTGAATCGCATCTTTCACACTTTCATTAAATGACAAAATCTCAGCACTATTAACGATATTTTTTCTATCTGGATTTTGATCTACTAAATTCATTTGAATAGAATTAGCAAATAAACTTGTAGTCACTATTAAAGTCGTTATAAACATTTTTTTAACCATTGTTTACCCCTTTTGTAAATTTTATATTGTAATTATAAAGTGCAAGGATTAACCAAAAAAAATGATTCGTAAATGAAAAGTTAACAAAGCAATTAAATAGTAGTAAGTGGAGGACTGAAATAATACCCTTGGAACTCATCAACTCCAAGTTCATGAACTATATCAAAGGTTTCTTTATTGTGAACGAATTCTGCAACGACAATGATATCTAACTCTTTACAAAACTCTACAACTGATTTAGTCATGGCATAAGATTTTTTATCAGTTGCGATATTTTTAATAAATGATCCATCGATCTTCAAATAATCTGGTTCTATTTCCATAATATGAGAAAGATTTGAATGCCCTATTCCAAAATCATCAATGGCAATCTTTACACCGTATTGTTTAAATTTTTGAATAAACTCTGTCATCACTTCATGATTTTTGATCTCTTTATCTTCTAAAATCTCTATAACTAATTGGTGTGCCATCTCTTTATTTTGGATAATGATACTTTCTAAAAATTCAATCAAAACATGATTGTAAATATCTTCATATGAAAGATTTATAGAAAAGAGTTTATCTGATGTTTTCATCACTTTAAAGGTTTGCATCAAGACTGATTGTGTGATCTCATTATATTGTTTAGTATTGATTGATTCTTCCAAAAATAATCCTGGTGGTACCAAATCATCTGGTTTATCTAGTGAGAGTTTCATTCGAGTTAACACTTCATATTTTATAATCTCTTGATCTCTATTCAAGATTGGCTGGAATACTGGAATAAACCTATCTTCAATAAGTCCTTTTGCAATCTTTTCTTTCCATTCCAATGTATTTTGAAGTTTTTCTTTCAGATCAAGTGTTGAATTATACGCTTGAAAATTGAGTTTGTGTTCTTTTGCATGACGTAATGCCATATCCACAGTTGCTAATGGGTTTTCTTGTCCC
>JBNLDA010000113.1:0-236 GCA_050304095.1 Arcobacteraceae bacterium
ATCTTCATCATTGATATATATTGCAGTTGTTGTAGCGTTTTGATCATCTGAATGTACTGTAATACTTCCATTTGAGGTATTTTCAATAGTTCCACCAAAACTGTGATTCACATAAATACCTGTGATCTGTGAATCTTCACCACCTTCTACATCAATAGTACCATCATTGGAAATTGTTCCATGTAAACTATCTGAAGAACTAATATAAATACCTGAAGTAAATGAACCAATATTAG
>JBNLDA010000113.1:246-5730 GCA_050304095.1 Arcobacteraceae bacterium
CAGAAATTACACCATAATTGTCAATAGTGTAAGGTAGTCCTAATTCATCAGTTCTTAGAGCAAAATTTAAATTTGTAACATCGATTGATCCAGTATCAGTGATAGTAAAATCTGATAAACTACCATCAAATTGATAACAGGCAGTAACATCAGTATCTATTATATTATCTAGCTCTGTACTACATCCTATAGCATTTGCTTGAGTTGATAAAGAAACACTTATCAATACTGCACTGACGACTAAGGATACTTTCCCACCTTTAAGTAAACGGAACCGAGATTTATACTCACAATTTTGTCTAAACATTAAATTCCCTTGAAGTTTTTTACGTAAAATTTTTTCATTATACTGAAATAAAAATTACATTTACTTTACAAGCTTAAATATTTATACACTATAATTAATTCTATAGATCGAGAGAATTAAGATGAATTATGACAATATGAATAAACTTATTGATTCAATGTTAGAATACAATAATTATCGAAATCCACATGAAACTGCAATCATTAGAGATAGATTTAGTTATTCAAAATATACCTCTTGATGATGTAATAAACGAAGAAACGATTTACATTAGCAAATCAAATAAGGTAGAAAAAAACTATTCTCATAACATCAAATGTTCTTATTAAAAAATATCAAAAATGATGCTGGAAAAGTTCTAAAAAAACAATTAGCAAAACAAGTCATTAGGCTTCTATCAAACAGTTAATTCAAAAATATATAATCAGATTTATTAATAAATCTGATTTTATTCTATAAAGTGCTATAATAATTCAAAGTAACAAAAAAGTAAGGGAACGGTTGGATTCTATTGTAAAAAAAATATACTTCTTCCTTGTAGGAGGAATTTTATTTCTGGTATCAATTGGTATTTCGAGTAATTATATGGTGCAAAAAACTACTATAATGCATAGTGCTAATGATACATATATAGATTTTGAAAAAAAATTCGATGATTATATCAATGAAGAAACTACAATGATAAAGAGTTTCCTCAGTTTTGTATCATCAAACCAACAACTTTACGATTCTTTCATAACTAAAAACAAAGAAAAACTTTTTGATCAAGCACAAACTATTTATACAACTCTTTACCAAAACAATGATATTACGCATTTTTATTTTATAGAGCCAAATGGTAAAGTTTTATTACGTGTGCATGATTACCAAAGAGATGGTGATATCATTGGAAGATATACCTATAAACAAGCAAAAAAGACACAAAAAATTGCCTCTGGATTAGAGTTTGGTTTAAAAAAGAACTATACCCTAAGAGTTGTAATTCCATGGATAGTAAATAATAAACTTGTTGGATACATTGAAATAGGTAAAGAGATAGACAAAATCATTTTATCTCTAAGTGAACAACTCAATATACAAATATATTTTGCTGTAAATAAAAATGAATATAAGAATGCCCCACCATTTATTAAAAAAGATTTACAATACCTAAAACAAACAAATGATCATTATTTAGTTTACAATACTGCTCCTATACATAGTAGTATATTAACTTTTTTAAATAATAAGCAAAACAATGAATGGATTGAAATTGGTGACAACCACTTTGTAGGTTTTACCCATGCATTAAAAGATGTTTCTGAAAAAAATCTTGGTGAAGTATTGCACCTCGTAGATATATCTAAACAATATAATGATCTACACAATTTATTTATCTATTACATTATGGTTATCATGGCAGTGACTTTAGCAATTATCATATTCGCTTATTTTTTCTATATGAAAAAACAAAAAGAGTTAGATGAACTTCTTCAAAAAGTACAAAAAGAGAAAGAAAAAACTGAAGCTGCGTATTATGAAAAAAAGAACCTTTTACAACTATTTGATAAAGGTGATTCTGTTTTATTTCGATGGAATAATGATAAACATTGGAGTATAGATTATGTTTCAGTCAATGTTGCAAATCTTTTAGGATATACTCAAGAAGAATTCTTAGCATCAAAAATAGCTTATGCCAATTGTATTCATAAAGATGATTTACCACATGTGTTACAGGAAGTAGAAAAAGGGTCTCTTTCATCAAATGACTTTTTCAAACATCAACCTTATAGAATCATCACTAAAGATGGTACCATAAAATGGGTATTGGATTATACCGTTCTTTCTAAAGATCCAGATGGAAATATTAAATTCTATTTAGGATATATCATCGATATCACTGAACGAAAACTTGCTAATGATAAATTAGTAGAACAAAAACAAGAATTTGAAACTATATTTAATTATGTCAAAGATGGTATTGCTATTACTGATTTAGAAGGAAATTTTTTAAATTGTAACCAAGATTTTATACGAATGACGGGTTTTACTAAAGAAGAGATTCTCAAAGAGAATTGTAGCCACTTAACCGCTCAAGAATATAGAGAAAAAAATCAACAAGCCTTAAATAATGCAATACATAATGGTTCAATAGAAAATATAGAAAAAGAGTGTGTCCTCAAAAATGGGAAACGGGTATTTGTCAATATGAGTATCTCTTTATTACCAGATAAAAAACGGTTATTGCTCTTAATTCATGATAATACTACACTTAAAGCTATGCAAGAACAAACCAAGTTAGCATCACTTGGAGAGATGATAGGGAATATTGCTCATCAATGGAGACAACCACTCAATGTAATTAGTACCAGCGCTAGTGGTGTAAGTCTACGTACTGATTTTGGGAATATCGATGATAAAACAATCAAAGAATCAATGACGGTCATTGTCCAACAATCTCAATATCTATCAAAAACAATCGATGATTTTAGGAATTTCATTAGTGATAATAAACGTGTTGATGAAAAAGTAAGTATTAAAGCACTCATCGAAGATGTAATTGATCTGACGAGTGCTTCACTCAATGATAATTTTATCAATCTTGTACTTGATCTTCAAGCTGACATTCAGATCATTGGTAATAAAAATGAACTAGAACAAGCCTTTATTAATATCATCAATAATGCCAAAGATTCACTCAAAGAAAATGTGATGAATGAAGATGATAGATATATAATTATTGCAACAAAATCTCTTGATCCTAAAACTTTACAGATGAAAATAAATGATAGTGGAGGTGGAATACCATTGAATATCATTGATAAGATATTTGAACCTTATTTTACCACTAAACACCAATCAATAGGAACTGGTCTTGGGTTATCTATGGTAAATAAGATTATTCGAGAACGTCATGGGTTTGAATTAAAAACTTACAACGAAGATATCAGTTTTGGTAGTGAAAATCATCATGGCGCTTGTTTTGAGATAATATTTAAAAAAGCTTCAAATTAATCAAGTGGTAACTCTATAAAAAACTTTGCCCCATGTGAAGTATTTTGTACGTATAAATCACCTTTTAAACTTTCAATCATGATTCTACGACTCATATGCAATCCTAATCCTGTACCATTTTGAGTATTTTTTGTTGAAAAATAAGGTTCAAATATCTTATCAATAATTTCTTCTGGAACACCACCAGCATTATCTTCAATTGTTATTAAAACAGTTGAAGTAGTTTTTGTTAATTCAAGTTTTACCCAAGGATCGACAATACCATTTCCCAAAATTGCATCTTTGGCATTATTGATGATATTGATAAGAACTTGTACCAATTCACCTAATACGACACTTATAGTAATAGAATGTTTATAATCTATTTCATTGATAATTTTAATATGATTATTTGATAGTGACGTAGAAACAATATCTAAAGCTTTGTTGATCCTATCCTGTAAAACCACTTTTTTAAATTGCTTTTCTTCTTTTATAAAATTTCTAAAGGTATCTATTGTCTTTGAAAGATATTGTGCATTTTCATTGATCGTATCCAAATCTTGGAACAAAGACTTATCATTATAGGTTCCAAAATCTTTTTGAAGTTTGATTCCAGTTGATATGGTAGAAATCAAACTCAATGGCTGTCGCCATTGATGAGCAATATTTCCTATCATCTCACCCATTTGAACCATTTTAGCTTGATTGAACAATAATTGATCTTTGTGTTCAATTTCTTTTTGTAGTTGCTTGTTTAATTCAATAATTTCAGTAATATCATTTAAAAATATCTTGATCACATTATCATTCGAAATACTTCCATAATGACCTTTCACTTGATAATGGCCATCATTAATATCTATTGTTTCATAAATGATATTATTTTCCAAAAGCTTTCTATAGAGTTTTTTCCATATTCTTACTGGAATCATTTTTGTAATAGAATCATCCAAATGAATATCAAAATTTGCTTTGGTTATACCATTAGTCCAAAAAACAACTTGATCATCATCTATATCAATCAATTCTATGACATATTCAGACAATGCATTGAATGTATCTCTAGTATCAAAAAATTTTGCTTCTATAAAACTCGTATAATTTCCTTTTATAGCACTTGCTACATCTTTTGAAGTTAAAGTATAATATTGTTCATCTCTTGAGTTATAAACAACAAGCCTTCTTACCTTGTTCTTTTGCATCATCATAACCATATCATCAGCAGTTTTATATTCTTCAATTTGAATAATTGGAGAGTGCATATAATCTTTGACTTTTTCTTCTTGATCAACATTATTGTGCGCTAGTCTTATAATATCACTTTCAGAAATGATACCAACAACTTTTTCTTCTGAAGTAACAAGCAATGAAGTGAGTTGATTGGTACTCATCAACTCTAATGCATAATGTAAATTACTATTTTCACTAATTAAAACAGCTTTATTTCCTGGATGAGTGAGTTGGTGAAGTTTGACTTCTTTTTCATGAATACGGCTTTCTAAACAAAAAATAAGTTCTTCTTGCTCCATTGTTCCTAAATATTCATCTTCACAATTGATTACGATGATTTTACGAATATTATTGTGTAACATCATACTTAAAGCATATTCGATCATTCTTGTGTGGTGAAGTGTAATTATATCTGTGATAGCATGATCTATGGCTAACGATTGGAAGTCAATATTCTTGGAATAATATCTTACAAAATCTCGTTCAGTAATGATCCCTACAGGCTTTTTATTCTCTATAATAACAATATGATGAAGACTATTTTTAGCCATTTTATTGACAACATCATGTAATGTTGCTGTAGTTTCAACAGTGTCATCAATCTGAACTAAATAATCTTTTAAAAACATAAAAGATTGTACTATATTTATGATTTATTTCACTATAAATTAGGGAATAAAATATCAATTTTACTAATTATATAGTATGATATAGATAACAAATTTTAAAAAATAATATTAGAGAAATAATATGGCACTAAATAAACCAATCTTATATAAAACCTTGACATTGAAAAGCAGTATCGCTGTGATTGTGATAACGATTCTTTTCATTTTGGTATTTTTATTAGGATCATTTAAATTTATTTTACCATCATTTGAAAATCAAATAATGCAAAATACTATTGATGACGCGACAAGAATTTCTAATCATTTGATCAAAGTTTATGAAAGAGAAAAAAGTTTTTCTCA
>JBNLDA010000114.1:0-5689 GCA_050304095.1 Arcobacteraceae bacterium
ATCTTCTAGTGTTTTAACAAATGATAGAAAAAGTGTCAATACCTTATTTACTATTCCATTAATCTTTGCTGCAGCACTTTTAAGTTTTGCCCATGGAGCAAATGATGTAGCCAATGCTATTGGACCATTAGCAGCAATCAATGATGCAGTCATTAATGGAGGAATTTCAACAAAAGCAGGAATTCCATTTTGGGTTATGGCTGTTGGAGCTCTTGGTATTGCATTAGGATTAGCATTATATGGACCAAAACTTATTAAAACTGTAGGTGCAGAGATCACTGAACTAGATCAGATGAGAGCATTTTCTATCGCTATGGCTGCAGCTATTACTGTTATTATTGCTTCACAACTAGGATTACCTGTAAGTTCAACACATATTGCCATTGGTGGAGTGTTTGGAGTCGGATTCTTGCGAGAATGGTTAAATAAAAATGATGAAATCAGTAAATTAGAACTTGAAAAAGAGATTTTAGAGATGGAGAAAAAATCTTTAAAAGCCTACAAAAATGAATTAGAAAAACTTGAGAAAAAAGAGAAAAAAGAAAAACAAGATTATAAAAGAATTGCTTCATTGTATCAAGCAATTGATGATGAAGAAGATAAAATCAAAGAAGCAAAACGAATTATTAAATCGGAAGAAAAAGTACAATATGTAAAAAGAGATGCAGTTAAAAAGATTATCGCAGCTTGGCTTATCACCGTTCCAGCAGCTGCAACATTAAGTGCTGCTATATTCTTTATGTTAAGAGGAATCTTAGTTTAATAGTTGTCCCAATTGGGACAACTAATTTAAGGGCACTCTTAATAAAATAATCTAATCAAAAAACCTACAAAATCTTTTGAAATTTCACCCTCACCCAATTTTCCATCAGGTGTTTCATTCGACTTATTAATAAAATAGGTCATTTGTAAAACAAAATTATTGACTTCTTGTTGTGTCAATTTATTAATATTGGTCATTAAATTATTCTTTGCAGATTCTATAGTTACGTCTTTATCTTTTTGTGCTAATTGATAAACCATTTGATCTAGCGTATTTATAATCGTGTAAGGAATTGATGAATAATTATCGATAGCTTAATCCTTATTGAAGATTTTTGTGATTCTAACAAATTATTGCTTAGTTTCATACTATCTTTGGTACAATCTTATTTTATAATACAATCAAAAGGAAAATATATATGCAAATAGATGTAACTCCTGAAGTTCTACTATCTCAACTTGGTATAGCTAAAAGTGATGCAGCTTTTAAACAAATGGAAAAAGCGATGCAAAATACTAAAAACTTTTCAAAATTCGCCAAACATATGATTAGTCTCAATGATGAGTTGAAACATATGAACGCGTATGTGGCGTTGTCGAATTCTCAAGATGTGTTTAAAATCAAATGTGATAACAATGACGCACCTGAAATCTTAAATGAATTTCATGAACAAGTACAACACTTTGGGAATAAATATAACGTTGAGCTACAACCAGTAGATGGAAAACCTGTATATTATATTTTAGGTGTGGCATAAGCCACCCTAAATTTTATTTTTTTCTCGTTAAATAAACAAATACACCTAAAGACAATACTAAAAACGATACTCCACAGATCAAATAAACTGCATTAAGCATTAATTCATAATTTGATATTGCTATTTTAAATACTACCATCAATGATTCAATCAATAGTGCAATAATAATTGTAATCATAAATCTTGTCAATACTTTATATTCTGTTTTAGAGTTTTTTGAATAACTTTTAAAAACCACTTCTTGTTCTAATATCGTTTTGGCTAAATCAAAAATAGCTAATCCTAAAGTTAATGCAATCACTGGTTTAAAAATCGCTTCAATGCTCATATGATTTTCAATTAATATTGAATCTATAAACGCATATAATGAATATCCTATAGTAAATAATGCCAACAGCATCATCACATTTGCAGCAATAAAATAAAATCCTTTACTGATGATGTTGAACTCTTTATGAATCTCAACCAAACCTAATCTTTGTAAAAGTTCCATGAGATTAAAATCCATAAAATAGATCTTTTCACCCTCTTTTTTCGATACAGTGATACAGGTGTGACCAGTTGCACTACTAATGTAAGTCTTGCTTATACATATCTCTTCGTTTGGACATTTCATCTTTTCTAATAGATATTTTCTAGCTCGTCCAATTACATTTGGATTTTGCTTGTTTCGATAAAAGTTTGATGATATTTGTGTGATACTTTCACTGTTATCACAAATATAAACTAATTCAAGTGATGGGAATACTTTAAACAGTTTCTCAAAATTTGTTCCTTCCCTACTTTCAAGATCACCTAAGTTACTTATTGTTTCAACTAAAAATTTTTCTATTTCGTCTATATTGTTCTTATAGACTTCCATAAATTCTTGCATAAAAATCTCCTACATATTTTTCAATCAAAATATTGTATAGATTATACTCTTTTTATATCCTACAAATATTATTTTTATGTATAAATAATATACATTTAGCTTTTTAATATTTTAAACTATATTCGTGTTATAATATCAATCATTTTAAAGGATACATTAAATGAAAATCGATCAATTAATCATTGGGAATAAGAAATTTCGAGAAGTTCACTTCAAAAAATATGAAGAAGATTTTGACTCATTGGTAAAACATGGTCAAAAACCTGAAATTCTATTTATTGGATGTAGTGATAGTAGAGTTGTTCCAGACTTGATCGTAGGAAGCGATCCTGGAGATATGTTCATATTAAGAAATATTGGAAATTTTGTTCCACCCTATAAACATGATGATGATTTTCATGGTAGTAGTGCTGCTATTGAATACGCAGTAAGTATCCTTGAAGTAAAACATATCATTGTATGCGGACACAGTCATTGTGGAGCATGTGCAGCTATGTATAAAGACCTGAGTAATGAACCACATTTAATTCATGTTAAAAAATGGTTGGAACTTGGTCAAAAAGCAAAAGAATACACTCTTTTAGCTATGGGACATGATGCCCAGAAAGAGTTATTACTTCGAACTACTGAAAAGATATCAATAAAACATCAATTAGAAAATCTTCTCACCTATCCAGAAGTTGAGAGAAAAGTAAAAAATGGGGAACTTGATCTTCATGGATGGTACTATAAAATCGAAGATGGAACGATTGAAACGTATGATGGATCTGTATGTGGTTTCAAACCCTTAGAAGCCTAAGGGTTTATCTTTAAAATCTTTTTGTATATGAGTGACAATATGGTGCTTTATTGTGCTTGTCATAATAATCTTGATGATACTCTTCAGCTTTATAAAATGTCACCATTGGATAAAGTTTAGTTGCAATTTCATAACCATTTTCTTCTAACTCATTGATCAATCTTTGTGCTGTTTGTTCTTCAAAAGCATCATTATAAAATATTGCGCTGAGATATTGACTTCCTCTATCAGGTCCTTGACCATCTGCTTGCGTTGGGTCATGAATCTCAAAAAAGAGTTTTGCTAATGTTTCAAAATCTACTTTTGTAGGATCATAGGTCACTTTTACTACTTCTAAATGTCCAGTTAATCCTGTACAAACACTATGGTAATCTGGATTTGGCATATCTCCACCCATATACCCAGATACTGCGCTCACTACTCCATCAAAGTGTTCAAAGTGATATTCCACACCCCAAAAACAGCCTCCTGCAAAATAAGCAGATTTGAGTTCTACTTCCTTTGCTTCATTATTTTTTGATAAAAGTTTATCTTTTTCAAATTGAAGTGAGATCGAATTGACACAATGGCGTGTATTCTTAGGAGTGAATTGTTCCCCTTTGAATACATGTCCTAAATGACCTCCACAATTTGCACATACGATCTCTATTCGCCTTCCATCTGCATCTGGTACTTCTTTGACTGCCCCTTCAATCGCATCATCAAAGCTTGGCCAACCAGTTCCTGAATCAAACTTCGAATTTGATTTGAATAGTGCTGTATTACATTGTTTGCAATGATAAACTCCATCTTCTTTGTTATCAAAATACTTACCTGTAAAGGCTCTTTCAGTGCCTTTATGCAATATTACATATTCTTCTTCAGGTGTTAATTTATTATAAGGCATAGTATCCCTTTCAAATAGTTTTTTAAAAAAATTTGAAATATTGTACATAGTAATCATTAAAGTTCTTTCGAATATACAGTATTAATTATTGTAATTAATACTGTATTTATATTATAAAAGTATAAGTGTTGCAAGCCCTAAAAAGCTAAAGAATCCAACGACATCAGTCACCGTTGTGAGTAAAACCGTACTTCCAATAGCTGGATCGATCTCTCTTTTTTGCAACCATAAGGGAATAACTGATCCAAAAAATCCTGCACTTAATAAATTGATCACCATTGATAAAGCAATCACCACTCCAAGTAAAGGCATATTAAACCAAAAATAGGCGATAGTTCCAATCACGACTGCAAAAATAAGACCATTGGCAAGGGATAACATTACCTCTTTTTTAATCGTCTTTTTCGCATCTTCACTTTCAATATCCCCTAATGCCATTTGACGAACTGTAACAGTAAGTGTTTGTGTTCCAGCGTTTCCACCCATACTTGCTACTATTGGCATTAATACGGCAAGAGCTACCAATGATTGAATCGTTGTATCAAATAATCCAATAACTAAAGAAGCAATAATAGCAGTAACTAAATTCACACCCAACCAGATCGCTCTATATTTTCCAATTTCAAATAGGTCTTCTTCTTGCTCTGCATCATCATCAACCCCTGCAAGGTTATAGATCTGTTCAGTTGCTCTTTCTTCAATAACATCATAGATATCATCTGAAGTAATTCTTCCTAATAATTTCCCATTATCATCAACAATTGGTAATGAAGACATATTATATTTACTTACAGTATCAACAACAGAATTAATACTATCTTTATGGTTCGCACACGTTCTTGTATATTCTTTCTCTACTGCTTGAAAAATATCTCTATAGGTTTTTTTGTAATCCATAATGATTACTTCTTCTAAACCTATTGAGCAAATATATTTTCCTCTTTTATTGACTATATGAACATGGTAAATATGATCTACTTCATCTTCTTCTTTAAGCTTTTGTAGTCTTAAAATCGAATCCCCAATTGTTTCATCAAGTGTTGCACTGAACAACTCTTTTTGCATATATGATCCAGCCACTTCGTCATCATACGCAATAAGTTCTTCAATCTCTTTTCTATCTTCATCATTGATATTATCTAAGATCGCTTCAGCAATAGTTTCACTGCTTTCACTAACCGTTTGGATAAAGTCTGCCGCATCATCAGTGTCCATTCTTTCAGTGACATCTGCAAGTTTTTTTGAACTTAATAATTCAGAGATCTCTTCTTGCACATATTCTGGCATTTCTGAAAGAACTTCTGCAAAAAGATCATGTGGGATTTTTTTGATTATTTTGAGATATTCATCTTCATCTTCATCTCTAAGATCAAGAAGTTGCTCACACATATCATAGGGGTGAAACTCTTCATCTCCAGCTTTATATTGTGTGATTTCAGTAAGTATCAGTGCTGAGAGATCTTGGACTTCTTCTTGATTCATTATCCGCCCCCTATTATTTTTAAGTTTATTATACCCAATTAAATTAGTGCTTTAAGTTAGTCATTACTGTTTATTTTTTAAAATCACAAAAAATTTTTTAGGAGATATAATGACAAAAATTCAAAAAT
>JBNLDA010000115.1:0-5462 GCA_050304095.1 Arcobacteraceae bacterium
CTGGTCTAACAAATGCTAAAACTAGTACTATGATGCTGCTGCTACACATTCTCTCTTCCTCTCCCTTTGATTTCCACTACAACAACATGAATGTTCTTCTTTTTTTGATATATCATTCTTTATCTCATCTTTAACTAAACTACCCGCAACCACACCACTTATAAAACTAGAAATCACCCTTAAAATTGCCATTGGAAGACCAAATACTCCATAGGTAGCAATAATAGAATCGACTCCTGTCATAGGAGTAGTAATAAAAAAACTTGTAACAGCCTTTTTTGATGCGCCTTTTTCTCTTAAGCTTGTAGCTAACGGGATGACACCACAAGAGCAAAGTGGAAGAGGAATACCATATAATGCACCTTTTAAGGATGGATTTGAACTATCTTCTCCTAAATGTTTTTGTATCCAAGCTTTAGATATATACAAATGTGCAATACCTACGAAGATCAGACCAATCAGGATATACAATCCAATCATTACAGTCAAATTCCAAAAATTTTCTATAAAATCAATAAGTAATTGCATATTGCATCCTTCAATGTAATATATAAAATTGTAACACTAATGAAATAGAATAAAATAAAGTATAAGAATTAATAAAAGGAATACAGAATAAATCTCTATTCCTTTTATATTATGCAGTTACTAGTAGTTTTTCTTTTTTGACTTGGATTCTTTGTGAAATATAAAGAATAGCATATAATCCAACTCCAAGTGCATATGAAACATACTCATGTGGTAAACTCAACCACTGTTGGATTATATTTGGTATTAACATCATAGGTACTATTGCTAGGAAACCAATTCGCTCAATGATATTTGTTTTTTTCAAACAATAACCTTGTGTTGCAGAACTAAAGGCAAACATTCCCAATACTGCCATACCAAATATCAAAGCAATCTCAGCTGGATTAGTTATCCATACCCATAATGCTGGATTATCTGGATCATTTGCATCTACACTTTCTATCAATAATAATTTGTTATTAAAGAAGAACATAAAAGGTAAAATTGCTGTTCTAATATCATAAGCAAATCCTTGGATTCCAGTCGTGATTGGATTGGCTTTGGCTATTCCGGCTGCGGCATATGCCGCAATCCCAACAGGTGGCGTGTCATCGGCCAGAATCCCAAAATAAAATACAAATAGATGTGCTGCAATTGTTGGGATCAAAAATCCACTATCTCCAGCTAACGTAATAATAATAGGTGCCGTTAA
This sequence comes from Arcobacteraceae bacterium, assembly GCA_050304095.1. Classification (GTDB taxonomy): domain Bacteria; phylum Campylobacterota; class Campylobacteria; order Campylobacterales; family Arcobacteraceae; genus JAYEFX01. The sequence continues at coordinate 1,223 of JBNLDA010000115.1, forward strand.
ACTTGCCATAATAATATAGTTTGCTGTTGTTGGTAATCCCATTCCAAGAATCAATGAAATAAATCCAGTCAAGGCTAAAATAGCTAAGATATATCCACCTGACAATTCTTCAATCACTTCGATTAAAACTTGTCCAATTCCTGTGAGTGTAACTGATCCTACAACCATACCTGCAACACCAGTAGCAATAGCAATTGGAACCATATTTTTTGCACCATTAACCATACCAATGGCTATATCTTCAAATCCTTCTAAAAATACTCGTAAGGTTAATTTTTCTTTTTTCATATATGCAATGATTGGTTTTTGAGTCACCATAATGATAAGTAAGAATTGTATCGCACTGAGTGCTGCACTTTGTGCTGATTCTCTTAAAACTATCAAAGTATAAATAAGAAAGAAAATAGGAACAATATAATGAATACCTTTAACAAAAATATCCCATACTCGAGCAAGTTTACTTGGATCTTCCCCTTCAAGCCCAAGCTTGAGTGACTCTAAATGTACAATATAAAATAAAGCAAAATAAGACACAAAAGCTGGAATAAAAGCTGCCATCACAACATCAGTATAAGCTAACCCTAAGAACTCAGCAATAATAAATGCTGCAGCTCCCATAATTGGAGGCATGAGCTGACCATTCGTGGAAGCTGCTACTTCAACTGCACCCGCTTTATGTGGTGGGAAACCTAGTTTTTTCATCAAGGGAATTGTAAAAGTACCAGTAGTAACGGTATTAGCAATTGACGAACCTGAAATAATTCCTGTTAATCCAGAAGCAGCCACTGAAGCTTTTGCTGGACCACCTCTGTATTTTCCAAGAGCAGCGTAAGCCATATTGATAAAATACTCCCCTGCACCAGCTCGCTCTAAAAGTGCCCCAAAAAGAACAAATAAAAATACAAACCCAGCTGATACTCCAAGAGGAACTCCAAATATCCCTTCTGTAGTTAAATACATTTGTCCAGAAAGCTTAGTGATACTTGCCCCCTTATGTGCAATCAAATCAGGCATATAAGGTCCAAAATAATCATAGATCAAAAATACAATGGCTATAATTGACAATGCCATTCCCAAAGCTCTACGTGCAGCTTCAAGTAAAATCACCACTGTAATTACTGCAACAATCACATCTCGATCAAGATAAGCTCCAGGTCGCATTGCTAAACCTTCATAATCCCAATAGACATACAATGCTCCAATAGCACCAACTATTGCAAAGGCAAATGCGTGCCATGGAATTTTGTATTTTAAAATATGGGATTTATACATTGGAAACATAAAAAAGCATAAAAGAAGTGCAAAAGCCAAATGCACCGATCTTACAAAAGCACCATTTGTTGGTACAACTGCAACATATAACTGATAAGATGACCACAAAAATGCAATCACTCCTATAAGCCAAAACTCCCAATCAGTTTTTTCAAATGATCTTTGCCCTTCAAGATCAGCAATTATCTTCTCTTCTTCTTCTAGTTCTTCTTCGGTTGGGGGAATGTGATCTCTATTCTCTTCTAATTTGTGTAGTATCTCTTTATCTTTTTGGTCCATACTTTCCCTTTTAAATTTCCATTGTGCAGTTAAAAAAAATGGTATTGAATATCACCTTTTTAAACCACAGTAAAAAAGCTAAAGAAAAACTCTTTAGCTTTTTATTTATCTTATAAAAGACCCTCTTCTTTAAATGCTTTGATTGCACCTGGATGTTGTGGTACAGACAATCCATCTAATAATGATTTTTTAGTAATTGTTTTATACGCTGGGTGTAATTTTTTGAAATCTTCAAAATTATCTAAGATCGCTTTCGTTACTGTATAAACTGCTTTATCAGAAAGTGCAGTGCTTGTTACTAGTACAGCTTTTACACCAATACTTGGTACATCTTGAGTTACACCATTATAAAATGTTCCAGAAATTGATCCTTTTGCATAATATGGGTATTTTTCTACCAATGCATCAATTGGAGCACCTTCGATTGGTACAATACTGATCTCAACTGAATTAGCTGCATCTTTGATATTTGCCGTTGGATGTCCAAAAACTCCAAAATAACCATCGATCTTTTTGTCTTTTAACATATTTGGACCCTCAGTAGATTTCAATTCACTTACAAGTGCTAATGAATCTTGCTTAATTCCAAATGCGTCCATAACAATCTCTGTTGTCATTCTAGTTCCTGATCCTGGAACATCAATGTTTACTTTTTTCCCTTTCATATCTTCTAAAGAGTTGATATTGCTATCTTTTCTTGTAACAAATGCTAATAATTCTGGATAAATAGCAATCACTGATCTTAGATCTTTATGCGGTGCACCTTCAAATTTTCCTTGACCATTATATGCTTGATAAGCTGTATCACTTTGAGAGACACCAAGATCAAGTTCACCAGCTTTGATCGTGTTTACGTTATACACTGATCCACCAGTAGATTCAACAGAACATCGAATTCCAGTCTCTTTTTTCAACTTATTTACCATTCGGCAAACAGCCCCACCTGTTGGATAGTAAGTACCAGTTACTCCACCAGTCCCTATAGTAATAAACTGCGCTCCTAATGCTGGTACTGTAAGTGCTCCAGCTAATGCTACTGTTAATAAACTTTTTTTCATTCGTAATCCTCCGATTTTTTTAAGATACTTTTATTGTAATGAAAATGTTATTTATTAAAAGTAAAATATAACATTATGTTATAAATATGTCATTAGAGTGTTTATCTTTGAACTAAATTATCTATATCTTGAACAACTTTCTTTATGTCTTTTGAATAACTAAAACAACTATTCAATTTACATGCCAAATACTCTTGGCTATCATAGACTTTTTTATAGATAAATGGATATTGCAAATCTAGTTTATCTATCTTGTGTAGATTTTCTTTTGTTGATTTTATAAATATGGGTTCTATAGTAAAATACAAACTTGCCATTGTTGTATTTGGAAAATAGGATGGATATTTATTAATATGATCCGTAAAATATTGCATTGATCGTTTGGCTATTTCAAAAATTTTATAATCCCCTTGCATCGTTGCATATAAAATCAAATTGTTAAACTGAACTCCTAATGCACTTGCATAACCAGCATCTTCAATATCTGCATAGGTTTCAAAGCCATCATTTGATTCACTCCATCGTCCCTCTTTATAAAAAAGTTCAATTGATTTTAGTAAAAGAGCTTCATAAAATTTAAAATATTTTTCATCAAGTGTGATTTGATAGGCTTCAAATAAGGTGCTTATCAAAAAGCTATAATCTTCTAAAATAGCTTGTTGTGCTGGTTGTTTTCCTATGATGGTTTGATGATATAATTGTTCATCTTTATACATCAAATCAATTAATGCATCTAAACTTTTTAGGCTACTTTGCAAATATTGATCATCTAATATTGAAGCAATCAATTTCCCTTTGATATACAAAGCATTCCATGCTGTATTTATCTTATTATCAATAAATGGATACTCTTTGGTGGATCGTATTTGTTGCAAAAGTTCAAGTGCTTTTTCATATTGTATTGGTTTAGCGTTATCCAAAATCTCTGGATTTGAACTTGATCCATCAAAGTTTCCATCTTCTACAATACCAAAATAATGTAACGTATCAACTGCCTCTTTTTTATCAAAACCATTATCGGTAAAAAAGTGTAATGTTGACTCATAATCAAAGACAAAATACGCCCCCTCTTCATTGATCCCTAGATCATTTTTACTATCAGCATTACTCGCACTTTGATAAACACCATCAACTAAAAATCTTCTATCCATCTCTTTTATTGTTCGATCAATCACTTCCAAAAAGATTGGCTTTTTAGTAATTTTATATGCTAATGTATATGCTTCTAAGGCTTCAGCATTTGTATAAAGCATCTTTTCAAAATGAGGTATCGCCCATCTTTGATCAACACTATATCGATAAAATCCCCCCTCTATTTGATCAAATATTCCACCATTGGCCATTGCTTTAAGAGATTCTGTAGCAATTTTTAATGCTTCTTTATTTTGATCGATCATATAAACTTTGAGTAATAAAATGATATTAACAAATTGTGGAAATTTTGGATGAGAGCCAAAACCTTTGTATTTTGGATCAAATGATGCGTATAATTGCTCTACAATCTTCTTTTCAATTTCTGATTCATAAGAGGTAGATGATGGAGTGAAATTCTCTTTTTGTTTCATCACTTTTAAAACTTCTTGTCCATGATCTTTAAGAAGCTTTCTATCTGCCTTGACAACTTCTTGTAT
>JBNLDA010000116.1:0-5414 GCA_050304095.1 Arcobacteraceae bacterium
AAAGACTTATGGAGGGTTTTGCTTTTTTAACTGGTCGATTAAAACAACAACTCGATCAAGAGCTACCTGAAGTTGCCCATACTCTAGTAGAATTACTTTGGCCAAATTACACCAAGCCAATTCCATCATTTTCTATAATTCAATTTGAACCAGCAAAAGATTCAGTGGATAACATATATGTTAAGAAAGACACAGAAATATTAAGCAAAGTAAAGCCTGATGCAATTCAATGTCGATTTAGAACTGTTTATAATACAAGTATTATGCCTCTAAAACTGAAAAATACTAATTATTTTATCAGTGGTAAAGAGAGCATCTTAGATCTACAAATGCAAATGACCACCACTGGAACTCTCAATGATATGATTTTCAATAATCTACGAATTCATTTAAGTGGGTCTAAATTTATTGCTCAAGATATATATTTATTTTTAATGAACTATATAAAAAATATTGAAATAGTGCTTTATGATCAATACAATGAAATTTTAGAAGAGATATTTATTGATAAGAACTCTGTCAAACCTGTTGGTTTTGAGTCATTTGAAACTTTGACCCCAAAACCTGCCAATATATTTGACGGCTATTTTCTATTACAGGATTTTTTCTGTTTTAAAGAAAAGTTTTTATTTGTAGATATACACAATCTCAATAAGATCAAACAATTAGATGAAGGTACGTTGAGTAAATGTAGAGGATTTAATATAAAAATCCATTTTTCGAAAAAATTACCTCACAATAATATCAGTAAAGAACATTTTTCACTTTATTGTACACCAATAACAAATATTTTTGAAACTGATTCAGTTCCAATAAGAAAAAATTTAGATTTTAGTGAATTTTTAGTTGTTCCTGCAGATTTAGATAAAAATCATAGTGAAGTTTTTTCTGTTGAAAGAGTAAGAGGGTGGATTTCAAAGAAGAATACCTATCAAAATTATCTTCCTTTCGAATCTTTTGAGCACATTGACGAAGAAACAGAATACTATTCATCACGAACAAAACTATCAAGAGAAGGTGATCGAACAAACACTTATTTACGTTTTTCTAGTCATTTAAGTTCTAATCAAACCATAGAAAATAGCAATAGTACTGTTTCGGTAAAAATTCTTTGCACCAATAAAGATATCCCTTCAACATTATTGCTTGGGGATATTTGTATATCTAATGCATTGTCTAATACAACGAATGTGACTTTTAGCAATATCACTATACCAACAGAAAGTTATCCTCCACCATTAGATGGAGATTTCTTATGGAGAATCATTTCAAATATGTCATTGAACTATTTATCAATCAAAGATGTAAAAACCTTTAGAACGATACTAGAAACATATGACTTTCATGGAGCCCACGACAATAAACAACGAGAACAAACTTCCATGATACTCAAAGGAATTGAAAAGATCGATTATGAAACCACTGAAATGATCTATGAGGGATTACCTATTCGAGGGATTCATATCCGACTAAAAGTTAAACCAAGTAATTTCTCATGCTTGGGTGAGATATATTTATTTTGCTCTATTTTAAATCAATTTTTCTCACTCTATAGTAATATAAATTCTTTTCATAAATTAACTGTAGATGTTCAACAAGATCAACAATTTACTTGGCCAATTAAATTAGGGAAACAAGAGTTAATATAACTGGACACATGATGCAATTAGAGATAATCAATAAAGAATTAAGTGAAAAAATCAAGCAAATAACTCTACCGCAAGGGATAAGAGTTGCTGCAATTTATCTTAAAAAGTTTTATCCCAATGAAGAATTTGATTCACTCTATGGAAAAATAACTTATAAATCTAATACAAGTTTATCATTTCAAAAATCAGAAATTGACACTATAGAATTTATTGAGATCAATAATCAGATAAAAGCACAAATTACGTTGAATTTTCTTGGAATTTTTGGTAGTTCTTCACCACTTCCTAGTCATTATAGTGAGATGGTTATTCAAAGCTTGGATGAGGATAGGGTACTTTATGATTTTTTAAATCTTTTTAATCATCATTTACAAAGATTTATTTATCCTATTTGGGAAAAACATCGATATTACATCCAATATAAAAAAGATCTAAGTGATAGATTTTCAAAATACATTCTTGCATTATTGGGTGCTCATATCAATCTTAAATATGCAACAACATTAAATTTATCTAAAATGATCCCGTATATTGGTTTATTAACAATGAAACAAAAATCAACAGGATCGCTACGGGCAATTTTGAGACACTATTTATCGCATGAAGAGATTTATATCACCGAATGTGTATTAACAAAATATTCTATCCCTTTATGGCAAAGAGGGGCATTAGGAATAGAAAACAATCAACTTGGAAGTAGCTTTTTAATTGGTGAAAGTGTAATGAGTAGAAATACAAAATTTCGAATAGAGATCAAAGAAGCAACAATGAATGATCTGATTCAATATAGCATACTTGGTGAAAAATCTGTACAAGTAAAAGACTTAATCACATTTGCACTCAATGAGCAACTAGAACACGAAATTTGTATTGAGATTAATGAAGATCAAAAAGCACAATGGGAAATGAAAGACAATAGTCAATTTTACATTGGTGTCAATTGCTGGATAGGGCAACCAACTGGCACTGAAAATATTATATTAGCACAAAAAGGATATTAGTGAAAATTGAATTAAATGATTTAATCAAAATTTTAGACACAAACTCAAAAACATATTTAGAGAATTCTGCACAAAGATGTATACAAAGAGGTGGAAGCGAAATTCTTATAGAAGACCTCTTGTATAGCTTTTTAGATAACCCAAGTAGTGTATTTCAATCAGTATTACAACAATACAATATTAATGATCAAGAACTTTTAAATACAATACAAACTAGCACAAAACTTACAATGACCGAAAGTACAAATCCAATTTTTTCTTCAGCGCTCGTCGAACTGCTAGAAGAAGCCTATGTGGTCTCAAAACTCAAATTATCTCTTGAAGAGATCAATGAGATCTCAATTATCTTAGCACTTTTTGACAATAAAACAAAATATTCACACACATCATATTTTAAACATCTTAGTCAAATTGATTATAAAGAATTAGTTGATCTACTTTCAGGATTAACACAAGAAGCAAGTAATCAATTAGTACAACAAAAGAACAAATCTCAATCAAGATCAAATGAAAATGAACTAGAAAAATACACAACCAACCTTACGCAACTTGCTAGTGAAGGTAAAATTGATCCAGTCTTGTGTCGAGACAATGAGATCAAACAATCAATAGATATTTTATTAAGAAGAAGAAAAAACAACCCAATTATGGTAGGAGAAGCTGGTGTTGGTAAAACTGCAGTTGTAGAAGGTCTTGCTTTAAAAATTGTTAACAAAGAGGTACCAATTCAATTATATGATACACAAATCTTATCATTGGATATTGGTGCATTGCAAGCCGGAGCAAGTGTTAAAGGTGAATTTGAACGACGATTACAAGCAGTGATCAATACTATTCAATCTAGTACTCAATCAATAATTTTATTTATTGATGAAGCACACACTCTCATAGGTGCTGGGGGAAATGAAGGGGGATCTGATGCAGCCAATCTACTTAAACCAGCTCTTGCTAGAGGAGAATTGAGAACCATAGCTGCAACCACATGGCTAGAGTATAGAAAATATTTTGAAAAAGATCCAGCATTGTCAAGAAGATTTCAAAAGATCAATCTACTAGAACCAACCGTAGATGATGCCGTTACAATTCTTCGAGGTTTAACCCATAAATATGAAGAGGTACATGATGTTTATATTGAAGATGAAGCAATCAAAGCTGCGGTAATTCTTTCAGCTCGATATATTAATGGTCGACAATTACCTGATAAAGCTATAGATGTCCTTGACACAGCTTGTGCAAATGTAAAGATCAGCAAAACAAATATCCCTTATGCATTACAATCAATTAATACGAGTATGCTAGAAAAAGAAAGAGAAATTCAATTTCTTTTTAGAGATACCAATCGATCAATTAAAGATTATACACAAAATATTGAGATATTAACTGAGGAACTTGAACAATTAGCGCAAGATAAAGATCTAATTGAGTCTAAATGGCAAGAGCAAAAAGAATTAATAAACAAAATAGATAATTCTGAAGATGATGAAGAAAAAATTGAACTCTTTGATCAATTAAAAGAGTTGCAATCAGATACTAGCTATATCCATAAACATGTTACTAAAGATCAAATTGCTGAAGTGATATCTTCATGGACAGGGGTTCCTCTTGGAAGCATGGTTCAAGAGCAAGTAAAAACAATCTTAGAGCTTGAAAATCAAATAAAACAACGGGTTATTGGACAAGATGAAGCACTTTCAACACTCAATCAATTTTTACAGATATCAGTTTCAGGATTAAAAAATGAAGAATCACCAGCAGGTGTATTTTTATTAGTTGGACCAAGCGGTGTTGGTAAAACTGAAACTGCACGAGCAATAGCGGATCTTATGTTTGGAGGGGAAAGATTTATCACTACAATTAATATGACAGAATTCCAAGAAAAACATACTGTTTCAAGACTGATTGGTTCACCTCCAGGATATGTTGGGTATGGTGAAGGAGGGCAACTCACTGATCCAGTAAGAGTCAAACCATATTCAGTGGTACTTCTTGATGAAATCGAAAAAGCACATCCTGATATCTTGAATCTTTTTTATCAGATATTTGACAAAGGGGTAATCAATGACGGTGAGGGGAGAGCCATTGACTTTAAAAATACAGTGATCATTATGACTTCCAATCTAGCAACCGATCTTATTACTCAAATTTGTACATCAAATGAAAATGCTAGTTATGAAGATATTATTAATTACATCACTCCAACATTAACTCAATATCTAAAACCTGCTTTACTAGGGAGGCTTAATGTTGTACCATATAAAAATCTCCGCCAAGATGCACTTAAAGAGATCGTACGATTAAAATTAAATACGATTAAAAAACAACTCAATAAAAAAGAAATTGATCTTAATATTGCCGAAGAATTATTAGATTTAATTGTTGGGCAAACTGATACGGTTGACACAGGGGCAAGAAATATTGATTTGATTATCAATTCAAATATTATGCCAAAACTATCAAAGTATATTTTAAATGCAACCGTCGAAAACCTGTCATTGTCAAATATACATGTAACTATTGACGATAACAAAGAACTTTTAATTACAAATTATGAATAAAGGATAAAAATGAAATTTTTAAATTTTTTAGTACTACTCTCACTAGTAGTAGCTTTTTCGGGATGTATGGGGATGAAAAGTGATTATAAACCTTTATACCAAGCTAAACCAAAAATTGAAACATTAGGGAATATTTAATTTCATGAAATTAATATTTGACATCATTAAAAGTGGTAAAGAGTTTCCAAATAAAAGAAATTTCCATTTCA
>JBNLDA010000117.1:0-5387 GCA_050304095.1 Arcobacteraceae bacterium
AGTTCAGATCGACATTATGAGAAAAAAATGTTGTGATAGTATCGTGTAATTGTTGGCTATCTTCCATAACTGCAAATTCTACAAAACTATCTTTTGCTAATTCAAAATAATCCAATGTAAATAGTGAAAGTCTAAAAATCTCGAGATTTGGTTCAAAAATGAGATAGTCTTTTGCTTTTATTTTTTTATGAATCGCTAAAATATGTGTTGATAAATGGGTACCAATAAAAATAAATTTATGTATTTCATCAAAATTTATATCTTCAGTGTCATATTTTTTTAAAATCTTATTATATTCTACAATATCAGGAATGATTAGAAAATCGCTGTTTTCTGCAAGAACCTCTTTAGCTTTATTTACATCGGTGAAAGCATAAAATTGTTGGTGTAAAGTATTGAATCCTGCGCGGTCATTTTTAATAGAATTAGCAATTTTTTCTCCAATTTCAAAAGAGTTCTTCCCATATACATAACTGTTTGTATGGGTATCAAGAATATCAAAATAAGAATGTTCTTTGAATTCTAGTTCATATCTTGGGGTATAAATACCTTGAGCAATGGCATCAGAGAGTGTTATTATTTTTTCATAAAGTGTTGGTTGAAATTGGTTTAGATAGAGAAGATTATTTTGATATGCATTTATGACGGCTTGCTGTAATTGTTCATCAGGATTCATAAAATTAGCCTTTTATAAAGAATACAGTATATTAACATAAAAATAATAAATGAAGAAAATGGATAACCAATGAGTGTAACAGCGATAATTCCGTGTAGAAAAGGTTCACAAAGAATTGTGAATAAAAATATTAAGCCTTTTGCCAATAGTTCATTGATCGATATTAAGATCAATCAATTGCTTAAAGTCAATAGAATTGATAATATAGTAATTTCAACGGATGATGAAGTGATCTTTGATTTGGTCAATAAATACAACAATCCTAAAATACAATTACATAAAAGAGATGCTTATTTTGGGTCTAGTAAATGCACTACCGATGAATTGATCACTTATTTTATAGAAAATATTGAGTTTGATAATTTATTGTGGACACATGTTACTTCTCCTTTTGTGGATGAAAAAATTTATGATGAAGCAGTAAAAATGTTTTTTAGTATGGATAGAGCTAAATATGATTCTTTGATATCGGTTGAAAAAATACAAGAGTTTTTATGGAGTGATAATGGTGAGGCTGTTAATTACGATCGACAAAAAGAGGGTAATTGGCCAAGAACTCAAGATATCAATCCTCTTTATTTGGTTAATTCAGCGATGTTTTTAGCTTCAAAAGAGGTGATGAAAAAATACAATGACCGAGTAGGTAAAAAGCCATTTTATTTTGAGATGAATAAATTTGAAAGTCTTGATATTGATTGGCCTGAAGAATTTGAACTGGCTGAAAAAGTTTACAGTGTTTTAAATCACACCAAGTGATCCAATCAAATTGAATCAATCACATGTAGATATTCTTCCAATATGATCTTAATTTGATTGAATATTATCTCATTCGTTGAGATGGTTGTGTGATATTGAATATAACCAATATAGGATGAGATGTTTTTATAAAAAACTTCTAAAATTTGCGTAATGGTTTGATTTTTCTGATTTATTTTTTTTAGTTTTGTTTGATAGCTTTTAAGATCATTGCTTTGTAATAAATCTAAACATATTTGTTTTTCTATGTTTAAACTTTCTATGTCTAAATTATTGAGTGTGGATTTTATACAACATTGCCTAATTTCATTGACAAAACTCTTTTTAAATAGAGATTTTTCTATTTTAGAGCCAACGTTACATTGATCAGATTTGAGTGCGATTGTATTTTCAAAATATGCACCATGTGATAGATTATAAATAGAGACATTTTTATTTACATTGGTTGTAAGGCTATTGATCTGTTCAATAATATCTTTAAAATACAATGTACTTACTACTTCATTGGTAAAATTTCCTTTGACCTTTACTTTTGTTTTATAAAAATCTATATTTTCACTTTCATAAAAAGGAGTCAATTCCAAATTTTGTTGATCATGACTAATATGAGTTGCATTGTGTGTAGCTCCACTTTTTTGATTTAATGCTGCATCAATCCCAAGTAAATAAAGATCATTGGCTCCTAGATTCAAAAGAAGTTTTAATCCAACATCACCTACTGTGGAACCAGTTAGATATCCCACCTCATGAAATAATTCTAAAGAATCTGGTACTAAAAAAAGTTTTTGATTTTGCAATTTATCAAAAACCTTTGAATCGGTATTGATTGAAGCAAAAATTAGTGAATCTTGATAAATTTCAGAGGAAACATTGAGATTTTCAGTCACATGGGCACTATTATCAAGAGTGATTATAATATCAGGGATAATATTGTTTTTATCTAGAAATTTCAGTGTTGAAACCGCTGTAACAATGATAAATGAATCTTGATTTTGAATTAAAAAATCTTTTTCTTGTTCTAAAGAGGGTCCTGAACCTAAAAATAAGATCGGTTTATTACTTAAAATTGTAGAGGGTTGTTTTGTTTTAATGATCCCATTTTCTTTATTATGTAAAAAGTTTCTGATGCCATATTTAAAACTTTTCAAATAATCCTCATAGGTGTATAGTAAATGGGTTTCATGAGATATATGGTTTAAAATATTTTCTAAAGGCTGTACATAATCAACATTTGCTAATTCAAATTTGATGGCATAATTGTTTTCCCAATGATCTTCTAAAAATTGATCAAGCACTTTTGTATGCGCTTGTTCCTCTAAAGCGATACTAAAATACAAAGTTGCATTTTGAGCGATCTCTTCATAGTCAGTTAAGAATAAAGATAATCGAAAGATTTCTAGATTTTTTTCATAGATAAAATAGCTTGAAGCATTGATCACTCTTGAGATATCAGTTAAATGGGCTCCAAGTAATGTTCCAATAAACATAAATTTTTCAATATGAGTTTGATCGATCTGGTGATTTTTTATAAGTTCAATATATTCATTGAGGAATTTATCAATATCAAACTTTTCATTTGATTTGATTGTATGGTATTCACTAATATCAATAGTTTGTAGCATACTTTCATTATTTTGAATACTGTCTGCTCGATACTGTGCATCATAAAATGGATCACAATTATAGATTGGAGTATTGTTTGAATCAACCAATTCAAAATGGTTATCAATATAATCTATGAAGTATTCTTTTTCTTCACATTGATTGATTCTATCATATAAAATAGGATCATAGTGTCGAAAGAAGTTTATATTTTTCGTATAAATTTCAAGAATAGTATTTTGAATATCATTTAATTCATTAGACATTGATTCCCTTATGATTTAAATGTTCGTTTATAAATTTCTGGGACATAGCATTTGGTACAAATATCTATTTTATCATATTGATTATTGATATGGGCATCTCTGATTTGTTTATATTTTTGATTGTGCCAAATATCTTTGAGTGATTCTTCTTTCCAATTCCCAACTACATATTCATCTTTATCATCGACACAACAAACGCAGACATTTCCATTTGATTTTAAGAACATTCTTTGAAACAATTGCTCACAACAAAATCCCTCAACTTTTTCATACGCTTCTTGTTGATGCTCATCTCTTTCAACAAAAATTCCATAACCAACTGCATCAACAATATCTTTCCACATGATCTTGATCGCTTCATATTGTGCTTTCCAAATTGGATCATCATACATCACCATAGCAATTCGAATACAAGTTTTTGGTGAGATTTCATCTCTGAGTTTTACAAAATTATAGACATTGTCAATTACTTTTCCTATGGTTGTTCCAACACGTTGTTGCTCATAGAGTTTAGGTGAGGCTGCATCAAATGAGATAGTGAGTTTATCCAATCCCGCTTCCAAAAGAGCTCGACTAACCTCTTTTGTCAGTTGTGTCCCATTGGTACCAAACATCACATCAATAATCCCTTTTTCTTTTGCATATTGTACTTGCCAAACTATATCTGGATGCAGTAATGGTTCACCAAGGTATTGCAGCTTGATACTTTTGACTCCATTTTCAACAGCTTGATCAATAATCTGTTTGTATTCATCTTTTGAGATTTGTTTGTTTTTGATCTCACTATTATTCTGAACCAATGAGGTTCGAGGGCACATTGGGCATTTTAAATTACATAGTTCTGTGGTCTCAATATCTAAATGAATTGGAAACTCACTTACAAACTTTTCTTTTGGATATTGTGACCAGATTCGACGATATTCAAAATAATCTTTATCTCTATAGGTTTCCCAATGGTTGGAATAGACTACTTCATTAGTAGTGTAATTTACTTCTTCATTTTTTTTGTCTACATGTGGAGTGTTCATTGATCGGCCTTATGGTCAAGTATACTTTGTGCTAATAAAAAATCAAGTTGGGTATCAATATCAACTGATCGTTCTTGTGGCATGATATACGCATAGATATTTTCTTTGAGATAAAAGGTATTCTCTTCAAAGATTTTTTTTGTATCACAAATATACATCGCTCCATTGATTTGGTAAAAATTCGGAAGATCTTGTGCTCTTAAATTTAAATATTGTTTGGGTATAAAATCTTTCATACTTAGATCATCTTCAAGAGTGTTACTCCAAAGGGGAGTATGATGAGCTTCACAAACACCAATGATCGCATCAGCATTTTTTGTATCTAACAGCTCAATTGCATTATCTATATCAATGGCTTCTCTAAATGGGGAAGTTGGTTGCAATAATACAATATAGTCATATTTTTCGTTTGCTTCATTGAAAAAGTTTAATGCATGTTTTACTACATCAATGGGATGACTTGTATCTTCTGCCAATTGGCTTGGTCGAAGAAAAGGAACTTCTACCCCTAAGTTTTTTGCCACTTGTGCGATCTGCTGAGATTCAGTTGAAAGGATTATTTTGTCTAAATATTTTGAATTTTTGGCTGCTTCAATAGTCCATTGGATCAATGGCTTATCATTGAGTGTTTTGAGGTTTTTATTTGGCAGTCGTTTACTACCAGCTCGGGCAGGGATTATGGCTAAAATTTTTTTATTATTGAACAAATTTAACTCCAAATATCATCATATTCTTGATTTGCTTTTTCAAACTCTTCTATACGACCAATATCAAGCCAATATTCATGAATCGGGAAAGACAGAGTTTTTTCTTTTTTTTGAATCAGATCATCAAATAACGTTGGCATATCATAATAGGTATTTTGTGGCAGATGATTTAATACTTCTGGTGAGAGAACATAAATACCAGCATTTACAAAAAATTTATGGGTTGGCTTTTCTATAATTGACTTAATCTGACTCTCTTCATCAACCTCAATCACACCATAAGGAACTTTAAAATCATATTCTCTTACACACATAGTAGCTAAACTACTACCCATAATATGAAAATCAAGTA
>JBNLDA010000118.1:0-5337 GCA_050304095.1 Arcobacteraceae bacterium
GTCCAACCAAGTGCAAGTGCTAAAGATATGGCAACAGATGTTGCAACAGTTGTTGAAAAAGAGTTATATACCATAGATTATGTGAGAAGAGTTTATTCTTCTACGATTGATGAAGTAAGTGTTATAAGAGTTGAGTTTCATTATGAAAAAGATATTAATGATGCAGCAAATGATGTTTCCAATGTACTGAATAAGATTCGTTCAAAACTTCCCCAAGGTATTCAAGAACCTCAAATAAATAAGATCACTGCTGCTACTGCTCCAATCATAACAATTGGAGTGAATTCAAAAGAACTTGATCTTGTTGATTTGAGAGAACTTTTAGAAACAAATATACAAGAAGAAATTTTAAAGCTTGATGGTATAGCTAATGTTGATATATTTGGAGGTTTTAAAAAAGAAGTTCAAATTGTTTTTGATATTAATAAACTGAATTCTTTATCTCTCAATCTTAATGATATTAAAAATATAATTGATTCAAACAATAAAGATTTTTCTATAGGAAATATTGAAAGTGAATCTTCAAAGATTCTCTTAAAAAGTACAAATCAAAAGTTACTCATAAGTGAACTTGGTAATTTACTCATTGCCACCAATATAAGATTGAAAGATGTAGCAAAAATTGAATTTGATCATTTTTCAAATACAGCATTATATAGAGGAAATGGTAAAGATAGCATTGCATTAGCTGTGCAAAGAAATTTAAATGCAGATGTTGTTAAAACTATTGAAACTGTTGAAAACAGGTTACAGAATCTAAAACAAGAGTATCCATATTTAAATTTTGAGATAACAGATACTCAAAAAACAACTATTGTGCAAAGTAATGAAAATATGATAGAGTCTTTAAGAGATGCAATTGTTATGTCAATATTTGTAGTTTTTTTATTTTTAGCTTCCTTGCGACAGATATTTATTGTTCTTTTGACAATACCAATAGTGTATCTTACTACTATTGCTCTTATGTGGATTTTTGGTTTAGAATTTAACATTATTACTTTAACAGGTGTTATCTTAGCTCTTGGGTTATTATTGGATGATACTGTTGTCGTTGTTGAGAATATTCAAAGACATTATGAACAATTCCACGAGGATATGGAACATGCTGTACAAAATGGAACAAGTGAGATTATGTTTGCAGATTTTTCTGGTACTTTAACAACAATGATTGCACTTTTCCCAATTTTATTTGTGGGAGATTATCCACAAACTATTTTTGGTCCATTAATTACTACACTTTTATTAGCATTAACTGCTTCATATGTTGTATCAATTACTTTTGTACCCCTTATTTCCAAAAATGTTTTATCTTTAGATTTTAGTTGGATACTGTATATAGAAAAACAGTTTAAAAAAATAAGTGATTTTATTAATAGATTTTTTGTAACTTTTTTTATAGAAGCGTTTAAAAAAGCTCTTCAAAGCAGATGGATACTTTTTAGTTATATATTCGCACTAATATTTTTATTTATAGTAAGTGTCAAAGTTGTTATGCCATTAGTAGGACAAGAATTAATGCCTGCAATGGACACAGGATCAGTGAAAATTAAAATATCTACAACACCAAATATCTCGATTCAAGAAACAAAAAATATTTTAACACAAATAGAAAATATTGTTTATAAAGTACAAAAAGTAGATACTATCTCTGCTTCTATTGGTTCTGAAGCTGGAGTCTTAACACTTGGAAGTGGTGGTGGTATCAATGATATTTTAGTAATAGTAAATTATGTCAATAGGTTTCAACGAGATGAAACTATTTGGGAGATTCAACAAAAATTGAAAAAAGAAATTTCTAATATCAAGGGAATAAAAATATTAGAAATAAGTGATGCTGGAGCAACTGCAATGGCAAGTATTAAAGCAAATATAGATGTTACATTATACGCAAATGATTTTGAAAAACTTTATGCCAAAGCTTTAGAATATGAAGAAGCTATGAAAAATACCAAAGGAATTGTTACTGCAACAAAAAGTTGGCATATGGACTCAATTGTTTATGAGCTCAATATTGATACTCAAAAAGCATTGAAATATCATATATCAAATGATTATTTAGTAAATTCTTTACAAGCAATTATAAAAGGAGAAGTTGTGTCTTCTTATAAAAGAGAAAATGAAACTTCACTACCAATTCGTATTTTGGTACAGAATTCACAAATAAATACAGTACAAAAGATTGAAAATATGTTGATAAAGACTCCTAAAGGAACTATTCCTATAAGTGCGATTGCAAAAATCCAAAGAGTGAAACAACCCAATATCATTACTAGAGAAAACCTTAACTATACAATAGATATTTTTGGCTTTAGACAAACACAAAGTATCTCAACAGTGATGGCTAATTTTGATAAAGTCTCAGAAAATATATCTTTGCCGCATGATATAAAAATGAAGCATTCAGGAGATATAGAACAATTTCAAGATTCATCAAAACGGATTATAAAAAGTGTTGTAGTAGGTTTAATATTAATTTTTTTAGTGATGATTCCAATGTTTGAATCGTTAAAAATTCCATTAATAATAATTTTTTCAATCCCTTTAACTATTGCAGGAGCTTCTTGGATTTTATTACTTTTGAATTATCACAGTTCAATGAGTGCCATGGTAGGTTTTATACTCCTTGCTGGAGTTATTGTCAATAATGCAATTTTATTAATACACTTTGCATCTCAAAAACTTAAAATTGGAATTAATTCAAAAGAAGCAATGATAGAAAGTATAAAGGTGAGAACAAGGCCAGTATTAATGACAGCAATTAGTGTAAGTGTAGGAATGATTCCAGTTGCTTTTGGATGGGCTATTGGAATGGAAAGATTGGCTCCTTTGGGAGCAGTTGTGATTGGTGGATTGATTGTAGGTACATTTTTAACACTACTTTTTATTCCATTACTTTTTGTTTGGATTTTTAAAGCTAAAAATAATTATTAAAGATTTAAAGCTTTTTGAACACAGCCCTGTAATGATGGAGTTTCTGAAATAAGTGGCTGAATATTATTTGGAAAATATTTTGCAGTGGTTTTTCCAATACTAATAGCTGTAAAACTATCTTTCCAATTGACGTTGTTTAAAAAGCATTTGATGGTTGATGGCGAAGAAAATATAATAATAGATTTTTCAGGAATATCAATTTTGTCTTCATAATTTATACATTGAGTTTCATAAACAATTTCATGTTCACATTTTATATTATTATCATTGAGTATTTTTACCAAATTGGTTACAACTTTTTTTGCTCCCAAGAAAACAACATTTTTACCTTGTAGTAATTTAATGAGTTCATTAGCAAATTCATCACCATGCCCTTCATTGCTGATGAATGCAACTTTTCCACCAAGCTCTTTAACTTGTTTAGCTGTTTTATTTGAAATAGTATAGCTATCTATTTGCTTCCAATCAGAATTCATCGTATCAATTGCCTTGACACCATTTTTTGAAGTAAAAATTATTGCATCATATTTTTTTAGGTCAATATCTTTTTTCAATGGTACAGTCTGGATTACCGGTAAATTCTTTGCATGTTCCACGTATGTATCACTTAATATATAAATATTTTTTGTACTATTTTTAAAGTGAGAGATTTTATTTTTAATATATTGAAAAAGGTAACTTGATAAGGTGCTTTTTTTCTCAAGAATAATATTTGATTCATCATCTATAAAAAAAGTTATTCCATGTTTAGAAAGATAGTATGTTAGTTTTATAAATTCTTTATGGCGTGATTCATAGTCACTGTTTTTATCAACAATAAATCTATTTTGATTGAAATCATATTCATAATATAGTAGATTTAAAGAATCACTGAGTTGCTTTATTTTTTTCATACGAAATTATAGCACAAAAAGAAAATTAAAAACCGAAAGCGTTTGAGGTTATTAATAATATAAGAAGGAGGAGTTATTAATGAATTTCGGTTTTTAATTAAATGAAGTATAGATGATTTTTCTAACTTCTTGTATGACTTAGGTCAAATCTTAAACTTTTATTCAAAATTTGTTAAACTTTGCGAATGATTAATTTTAAAGATATTCATATTTTCGAATCATTGAATGATGAACAACTTTCTCTTATAGAGTCTATTTCTATCAAAAAAAGCTATGATAAAGATGCAATCGTATTTTATGAAGGTGATGAACCAGAGTATTTCTATGTTTTAACTAAAGGCAGTTCCAAAGTATATAAAGTAGATAGTAAAGGCAATGAAATACAACTACATACATTTATTGCACCATCATTGGTTGCTGAAATGGCAAGTTTGGAAGATTTTAAATTTCCAGCGACTTGTTCATGTATGCAAGATAGCGAATTTATACTTATTCAAAAAAAGAAATTTATTGATATTTTACAAACGAATTCACAAATCTCTTTTGAGATAATAAAATCTTTAAACAGAAAATTAAAAGCTATGGAAGGTGTATTGAATAGAAGTTTAATATTTGATGCAACAACCAAAGTGGCATTGTATATTGACAAAGACCCATTAATCTTTAAAAATAAAAAAAATAAATTAATCGCAAGTGAACTAAATATGACAGCTGAAACATTATCGAGAGTACTAAAAAAATTAAAAGATATTCATATCATTGATAATGATCTTAATTTATTAGATAAACAAAAATTACAAATGTTTATTAATTTTTAGCCATTCGTATATATGAAATTGACTTAGGTCAATGACTTCCTTTTCTTTCTTCTATATAATTCTATCTAAATAAAGTAGGAGTATATAATGACAATCAATCAATTTATGACACAAGACCACAGATCATGTGATACACAATTCGCTGAACTAGAGAATATTGTTGATAGTGGAAATTTTGAAGGAGCTAAACAAATGTTTGAAGAATTTCAATCACATATGTTAAAGCATTTTAAAATGGAAGAAGAAGTGATGTTCGAAGAGTTTAATAATTGTGGTAGCGGAGGGTGTAACCCAACAGGTGTGATGATCATGGAACATGACCAAATGAGAGATTTGATGTCACAAATGAAACAAGCTATTGAAATAAAACATAAAGAACAATTTTTGGGTTTGAGTGAAAATCTTTTATTTGTAATGCAGCAGCATAATATGAAAGAAGAACAGATCATGTACAATATGGCTGATGAAGCTTTAGATTCAGAACAAATCATCACAAAAATGCAAGATATCTAAAATGAAATATAAAGAGATTGTATTAGATTGCAGAGAGTTAGAAGCTCCAGAACCTATCGATCTAGTGATTAAAAATCTTGATAATTGTGATCATAGTACGTATCTAAAAATGGTTCATAGAATAGAACCAATACCACTATTAAGTGTTTTAAGTTTTAACAATTTTGATTCAAAAGTATTGC
>JBNLDA010000119.1:0-5182 GCA_050304095.1 Arcobacteraceae bacterium
CTTTGCATAAAAAAATACTCCAATTAAATTTATAGTATAAAACCATCTTCTATATAAATAGCTTTAGACTATAAACAAAAGGTGCCATGAAGACACCTCTCTTGTTAATTTATATAATAAAAATTAAGCGTTGTTTTCGATGTATGCAATTGCGTCAGCAACTGTTAAGATTTTTTCAGCATCTTCATCTGGAATTTCGATATCGAATTTTTCCTCTAGAGCCATAACTAATTCTACAACATCTAAAGAGTCAGCACCTAAATCCTCAATGAATTTTGAATCCTCTTTAATCTCTGCAGCATCACAATCTAATTGCTCAACTACTACTTCTTTTACATCATCTAATAATGCCATACTTTTATCCTTTTTAAGAAATTACCAAATTATAACAAATATTCTTTGAATATTAACTTTTTGTGTTTTGAATTGTTTAATAAAATTCAGATTATTTAGACGTAAAGTCCACCGTTAACTTTGAGGATTTCCCCAGTTATATAGCTTGATTGGTCACTGAGTAAAAACGCTACAGCATCAGCTACTTCTTTTGCTTCACCAAATCTTTTTAGTGGAATATTTGCCTCATATTGAGCTTTTACTTCCTCTTTTAGTTCATCAGTCATATCTGTTCTAATGAATCCAGGAGTAATTGCATTGAATCTAATAGCTCTGGCTGCACCTTCTTTTGCAAAAGATTTTGTCATGGTATTGACTCCACCTTTACTTGCACTATAATTAGTTTGACCAGGATTTCCCATCTCTCCCACAATAGAAGAGATATTTACCACTGCTCCAAATTTTTTCTTACTCATAGCTTTTAGGGCATCTCTACAACCAATAAATGTAGATTTTAAATTAGCATTGATAACATCATCAAAATCTTCTATACTCATTCGAATTGCTAATTTATCTTTTGTGATACCTGCATTATTTACTAAATAAGATAAAGCCCCATCGCTATCAACAATAGTTTTAATCATATCAGCCCAATCAGATTCAATTGAAACATCTCCCTTGATAACTGCAGCAGTGCCACCATTGTTTTCAATAACCTCTTTTACTGCATCAGCAAGTTCTGGTTTACTTCTATAATTGATCCAAACTTTTAGACCATATTTTGCAAGTTCTTTAGCAACTTCAGCTCCAATTCCTTTACTAGCCCCAGTTACTAATACATTGTTTCCACTAAATGTCATTATATTTCCTTTCTTTTATTATACGCCTCGTTGATTATTCCACACTCGAATATGAAGTCTATCACTATATTTAAATCCATTTTTTATAGCCATTTCAATTACATTTTGAGCATTTTGGCTAATAGTTTCACTTGTATCACCCATTGGCATCAAATAGACTTCAACAGGGGGTATTTTATCTAAAATTGCCTCAATTTCACTTTGTGCTTTTTTTATAAATTCATTATCAATTACAAATTTTAAATAGGAATCAGTACTATTTGAAATGATCTCTTTTAAAGCTTTGTAATTGATTCTTTTTTCAAGGGGCTCACCACTATTACTGAGTTTCACACTCATAGAAAAAAGGATATTTTTTTGGTGCTCATGTTCTATTTTCAAGTCTAATGTTGCATTCGTTTCAATGGTTACATGAAAATTTTGTTCAAAAAAATATTTTAATAAATTTTGAAATTCTTGGTTATTCCAATAGATTAAAGGTTCACCACCAGTAAGAACTATGTCTGGTTTGTAGTTTGCTGGGATGATTTTTGATATTTCTTCGATAAGTTCATTGGCATTTTGAAAACTAAACCATTCTTTTTTAAAAGCGGTATCTACTGCATGGAAACTATCGCAACTACATTTTTTTAGTCCACTTGGAGTTTCATATTCAACTCCAAATCCAGGACAACGAAGATTGCATTTACCAAATCGGATGAAAACAGATGGATTTCCTGTTCGTTTTCCTTCCCCTTGAATCGTTGGTCCAAATATCTCATTGACCTCAAGCATATACAGTACTTTTACTTTTTGGGGTTTCGTAGAATTCTACTTTAGAGACCTCAATATTTAATGGATCCATTTTTTGTTGTACAATTTTTAAAAGCCATGCTGAGAGATTTTCGCTAGTTGGTACAAAATCAACGATAACATATCCTTCATAAAGCTCTTTGATATGAGATTCTTCATCTTTTATGATAGTTAGATCAGGGATCATATATCCTTGTTCAAAATTATGAAAATTCTTTTTCTCTTTATAATGTGGTAGTAGGGTTGAAAAGAGGGGATCATGAATATCAATAATAAATTTATGATCGAGTGTGTCATCTAAAAATTGTTTAAACCAATTA
The DNA here is from genome assembly GCA_050304095.1 of Arcobacteraceae bacterium. Lineage (GTDB taxonomy): Bacteria > Campylobacterota > Campylobacteria > Campylobacterales > Arcobacteraceae > JAYEFX01. The sequence continues at coordinate 2,306 of JBNLDA010000119.1, forward strand.
AGATGTTTGAAATCGGTAACCATACCACTTTGTAAGGTGTCACTTTGTAAATGAACGATGATTTTTCCCTGATGTCCATGAAGATGTCTGCACATTAAACATTCATCTAAAGCAAATGTTTTATCAAGTGTTTGAGACCAAACACGATGTCCATAGCAGAAGTCAAATTGTTTTGAAATTTCCCATTTCATTTTTACACAAAGCTCCTTTTATTGATTCGCGTAGTGTATTGTAATTTTGCTTATAAAGCGATTTTGGCTATAATCAGTGAAAATTATTAAGGAAAGCAATTTATGGTAGATTATACAATTACCCCTACAAAATTTGGTGAAAGACCCGATTTTGTTCGACCAACTATGTTTTTACAAGAATTAACAGAAGATGGTTTTAGACAAATGATGGATGATTTTTATCATGTATTAATTGAGAGTGATGTATCAAACTTTTTCCCGCAAGAAGAAGCAGCATTAAGAAAAGTGATCGAGCATAATACAAAATACTTTATTGAAATTGCAGGTGGTCCAGATGAATATACACAACAAGTAGGTCATATGGATATGGTGGAAATGCATAAACCATTTTCAATCCCAGAAAAGGCTAGAACTGAATGGCTTGGATGTTTTAGAGAGGTTTTAGAAAAATTAGATGTTTCAGATGAAGCAAAACAACAATTTTGGAACTATATTGAAGCACATTCAAAACATACAGTGAATGTTGACTCTAAAGTAAGACTACCTGAAGAGATGACATTACACCATAAGTAATTATTCATAATCAAGCGGATCAGTTTGGTTCGCTTGACTAAATCCAGCTAATCGCAACCGACAACTATCACACACTCCACACGCTTTATCAGAATTTTTATAACAACTCCATGTTAAACCTAATGGAACATCAAGTTCAACTGCTTTTTGCACGATTTGAGCTTTGGTCATATGAACTAGTGGTGTAAGGATTTCAAGTTTTGTTTCCTCTTTTGTACCTTGATTGATTGCATTAGTCATTTTATCTATAAAGGTATCAGTACAATCTGGATATCCACTACTATCCTCTTCTACTACTCCAATATACAAAGCATTCGCTCCCTCTTTTTCTGCAATTGCGGTGGCAATACTTAAAAATATTCCATTTCTAAATGGTACATAAGTAATTGGAACTCCCGGTTTTACCCCTTCAGTAGGTACATCGATGGTAGCATCCGTTAAGGCTGAAGCTCCAATTTGAGTAAAAAATGGAATATCGATCTCATATTTATTTTTTACTTCTAAGGCTTCACATATATTTCTAAAAGCTTCTAGTTCTTTTTTTTCTGTTCGTTGTCCATAATTGAAATGTACGGCAATAATTTCATGCCCTTCATTCTTTGCTATATAGGATGCTAATGTAGAATCCATCCCTCCACTTAAAATACATACTGCTAACATAGTTATGATAAATCCTTTGATTACTATTATAATTCTTTGGGTATAATACCCAAATTTTACTAACAAGGGAATTTATATGGAATTGATGGCTGATGCTATAAGTACACATGTATATATGATCTATTGCTTATTGGCTATTATAGTATTTAATTTTACTATGATTTTATTTTCTAGTTCATTTATGGGATTAGCAAAAAAGTTACGATTTATGACTCCTTTGTTTCACTTTTTTAATGCATGTATTGCTTATACTGGGGCAATCGTTTCAGCATATGTACATGATATGAGCCCAACAGTGATCTTAATGATAGCTTGTTCAATTTTTGTGATGATTTTGGAAATTAAACGTTATAAAAAAATGCGAGTGATAACTAGTGATAATATTGAAGCACAATTTGAATTTAAACTCTTTGCACGAAAAATTTATATGATAGAGTTTGGTGCAATTATATTTGTATATATCATTTCAAAGATATTCTAATGCAATTTGTTTATCATGAAAATGCCTCACAAGAGCAACTAATTATTGAAGGTGATCTGCATAAATATTTGTTTAAAGTGAGACGAATAGGGGTCAATGAAAAACTCTATTTAAGAAATTTAATTGATCATAATCTTTATCAATATAGTTTAATTTCAATCGATAAAAAGAAAGCAATTTTACAATTAGAAAGTTTTGAAGAAAAAGTAATTGCCCATTCTCAAAAATTACATATTGGTTGGTGTATTGTTGATCCCAAAACTGTTGAGAAAATGCTTCCTTCATTGAATGAAATAGGTATTGATAAGATCACATTTATCTTATGTCAATTTTCACAAAAGAATTTTACACCACATATTGAAAGATTAGAAAAAATACTAATCAACTCTTCTCAACAATGTGGAAGAAGTATTTTAATGCAATTAGATACATGTAAAGATTTGAAAACATTTTTTGAAGCTAATCCTCAAAGCTATTATGTAGATTTTACTACTGAATTAAAACAATGTGAAACGATGAAAGAGATCGAAACAATTGTCATTGGAAATGAAGGTGGTTTTAGCTCACAAGAGCGAGAACTCTTTTGTAAAGAAAAAATCGTTGGTTTCAATACCCCTACAATATTGAAAAGTGAAACAGCAGTTTTAGCCGTTGCCTCTAAAATTTTATTATAAAAAAAGGTGATGCTTTCGCACCACCTTTAAAGTAATTAAAAACCTCTTACCAGTTTCTAACTAATGCATGACATCTTGAACATGCATTTAACATATCTGAATACGCATTAGCTGCATCAATATATGCTTTTGAGTTGATTCTAACTGCAATGCTTTTTGCATCAAGATCAATTCTATCTGCTTGATTTACAGCAGTATTAACCATATGGTCTTTTCCTGCTGGTAAATGTTTTGCAATTACTTCTTTTTCTGAGAACATTTTGTTCCCTTCTTCAACTAGTTTTGCACCATCTAAGAT
>JBNLDA010000120.1:0-5102 GCA_050304095.1 Arcobacteraceae bacterium
TCCCCAGCTGGATACCCTTCAGCATGTAAGTAACTGATCTCTTTGAGTTTCAAAGCTCCTTCCAATGCCAATGGGAAAAATACATCTCGACCAATAAAGAAAAATCCATGCCCATGTAGATATCTTTTACTTAATCTTTTACATCTTTCATGAATAATATCATGTACTTGTAGATATCTTGGAACTTCTCTTAATGCCAATAATTCTTGAGACATTTTTGAACTATCTACAGTCTTTTTATATTCAGCAAAATACAATGCCATCATCCACAATACAACTGTTTGAGTTGAAAAAGCTTTAGTACTAGCGACCCCTTTTTCAATTCCAGCTCGAGTCAAAATTGTATGATCTGCAACTCTAGTCATTGATGAATTATCCACATTACATACGACAATTGATTTTAATCCTGCTTTTTTAGCCATTTTAAGAGCTTCTAGAGTATCAGCAGTTTCTCCACTTTGAGAGATTACAATAAATAATGTCGATGGTAAAAGTAGAGGTTCTTTATATCTAAATTCACTGGCAATTTCAACACTACATCTTACTTTAGTTAATCGCTCAAATAGATAACTTGCCGTAAGCCCTGCGTGAAAACTAGTCCCACAAGCACAGATTTTAATCTCTTCAATTCCATCTATAAATGAAGCATCTATTTCATCAAAAGAGATTCCTGCATCCTTGAGTCTTCCCATCATTGCATCTGTTACTACATCACTTTGCTCATATATCTCTTTTTCCATAAAAAATCTATAGCCATCTTTTTGAGCAAATTGTTTTGAATCAGGTAAATTGCTCCATGATACATCTTCTGAAAACTCTATAGTATTTGAAGTCAAATGACCATAAACACCATCTTCTAAATACACCACTTCAGTTGCAAGTCCAATTAATGGAGCATCACTACTTGCAATTAAAAATTCATTTTCATTGTTCCCTTTTGCAATAGCCATAGGTGAACCATGTTTCATAAAAAATATCGTATCAGGCTGTGCTTTAGTGATCAAAAGAATTGAGTAAGCCCCATCAAGTCTTTGAACAGTTTTTTCAAAAGCTATTTTAGCATCATTTGTTTGATTGCAATAGTGCTCAAAAAGGTGTACGATCACTTCTGTATCAGTTTGAGATAAAAATTTATGGCCAGCTTCAATCAATTCTTCTTTTAGCTCTTTATAGTTTTCAATGATTCCATTGTGCACAACATATGAGTATTGTCCGAGATGTGGGTGTGCATTGAGTTCTGTAGGTTTTCCATGAGTTGCCCATCTTGTGTGTCCAATACCAAGGTCATACCCATTTTTTGAGTTATGTGCAATTTTGTCAACCAGGTTTGATATCTTTCCAACTGCTTTATAAACATCAATGCCCTCTTTTTTCAGCATTGCCACACCAGCAGAATCATATCCTCGGTATTCTAATTCTTTTAATCCATCTAATAATATTTCAGCAGTATTTTGTTGACCGATATACCCTACAATTCCACACATATGCGCAATACCTTTAAAAATAATTTTTGATATTTTATCGAACTCTTGCTTTTAGAAAGATTTGTATATAATACTCCCATGGAATGGAAAACAATAATACAAAATGAGCAGCAACAACCTTATTATCAAAATCTTAAAAAAATTATAGAAGAAAAATATCAAACTACTACAGTTTATCCACCAAAAGAAAAAATATTCAATGCTTTTGAACATACACAATATGATAATCTTAAAGTGGTTATTTTAGGACAAGATCCATATCATGGAGTTAATCAAGCACAAGGCTTGGCTTTCTCAACTCCAAAAGAGATCAAAAGCCCACCTTCTATGGTAAATATTTTAAAAGAAATAAAAGAAAATACTGGAAAAGATTCAATTTGTCTTGATGGAGATTTAACACCTTGGGCAGAACAAGGGGTATTGTTACTCAATACTATTTTAACTGTAGAAGATGGCAAACCAAAATCACATCATAAATTGGGTTGGGAAATATTTACAGACAATATTATCAAACATATTTCAGAGAATTTTGAGAATATAGTTTTTATACTTTGGGGAGCTCCAGCAATAGCCAAATCAAAGATCATTGACCAATCAAAACATCACATACTCAGTGCACCTCATCCAAGTCCACTTTCATCTTATCGTGGATTTTTTGGATCCAAACATTTTAGTAAAACCAATGAAATACTCACTCAAATAGGTAAAAAACCTATTGAGTGGTAGATCAATGGTGATCTTTATATTTTCCGTTGATCTTAACAGGTTTGAAATTTTCATAAACCCAAGGTACAACAACATCACGTTCTGCTTCAGATAAAAACCCTTTTAATGATGGCATCATTCCAAACTTTTTAACCACCATATCTTCGCAATTTGTTTTATCTCTAGTTGGATTAAATAAATAATCTTTCAGAAATGCAATTGACTCAGCTTCTAATTCCTCATCACTTAATGGACCTTCCACCGCATCAATAGTAATCACTACTCCAGACATAGCTACATCAATAGGAGGAGCAACCATACTTTGCATTTGAGCATTTGTTTGTGGTTTTCCAACAATATGACACATAGCACATTTTTTTGCAAATATAACTTCTGGATCTCTTGGTTCATTTGCTAATACCACAGTAGACAGTAATGCAGTAGTAGTTAATAGAGTAAGTATTTTCATTTTACACCTTTATAAAAAAAAGTTATAATAAAAGTGTATCAGATTTTTGTAAAATATAGCTTATACTTATAATCCATTGAGCCAATCTTTGATCGACTTGCCCGAATATGGATATTGAACTTTAAATTCTTCATCATCTAACATAAATCTATAATTATCCATATAATAGATAATAATTTGATATGCTTCATTAATCTCTTGAAATTTTTCTTCACTTCCATTTGGTTTATCTGGATGGAATTCTTTAGATAATTCTTTATAACGTTGCTTGACATCTTCTTTGGTCATTCTTTTAATCAGACCCAGTGTTTTAATTGCTTTTTTGAATTCTTCTGGTTGCATTAATCTCTTTTCAAACTTTTTGGATAAACCAATTAAATTCACTTACAGAGGCTACTACACCATCTGCATTTTCTAACGAAACTTTTATATCGATCATCGCTCGACCTTTCTTTTCAAATAGTTCTCGAAATCGATTTACATCTTCTTGATCAACTGTTGAAGTGGCAAAAAGATCACCATTGGCTGGTTTTTTATATTTGATCTTTGACTCTCTTAATAATGGTACTACATACTCTATTAGATCGGGGAAAAGTTTAATCAATGTATCTCCGCTTGCAGATTCTGCTAAAGTGAATTGAGCGGCTGCATGAATTGTTTTGATATGATTGTATGCTGGTTCTTCATAAGCTAGCATCAACTTCCCATCTGCTGTTTTTTTAATACCTGCTGTTTGTACAAAAGGTATCGAAGTGATATCCATATAATTCCTTAATATTGAATCGATAAAGTTACAATTTGTTTTCTAATAGTTATTATATATCATACTGATTGAATTTAATGTGATATCTAATAAATAATTAATTTATTATATTTTTCTCTTATTTAAAATATTAACAGCGATCAAAGTTAAAATACCGCCAATCAATAAGCTCATTTCAATTGTTTCATTTAAAAAGAAAAATGAAAATATGATAGCACTAGAAGGAACTAAAAAGAAAAATGAACTCGCTTGTTTAGATCCTATTTGCGTAACTGCAATAAAATAAACAGTCGTTGCGAATGTTGTTCCATATAATGAAAGTAGCAATAAATTATTCCAAAAGATCAGATCAAATTGCATGATATTTGTAAGCTTAAAATTAATAAAAAACAAATCGATTAATGTGGTAAAGAAAAACATATAAAAACTAAAGCTAAGTGGCGAAATATCTTTTTGTTTCGCACTAGTTAATGTTAATAATGGCCATAATATGGTTGCAATTAAAAAATAAAGGTTTGCATTTGTAAAAATTGCATTTAAATCAAATTGCCAGATTTTTAGTATTACAAGCACCCCTGTAGCACCCAAAAACAATCCAATCCATTCTTTCATTTGAAAAACTTTTTTTGATAATATTGAAACTAAAACAAATGTAACAATAGGGATCATTGTTGTAACAACCACTCCACCAAAAGATGCCAATCCGTATTTAGTACCTAAAAAGAAAAAATTATTGTACAAAGCAAGTAAAATCGCAGAGATAATAGCTAAAAATAGATTCCATTTTGTAATTTTAAAAGATATCTTCAAATAGATCAAAATGGGTAATAACCCCAAAGATGTAAAAAAGAATCTCCAAAAAATCAATTCTTGGGCATCTAAATATCTTCCAAGTATTTTTGCACTAATCCATGTTTCACCCCACCCTATCATTGCAAAAAACATCAAAATATATAACTTATAATTCATATTCATCCTTTTTGAAGAATATTAACAAATTAAAAAATCGAGGTATAGAATAAAATTGCGATTAATTAAAATACTTGTGTAGGGGTAAAACCATAATGTTTTTTAAAGGTGCGGATAAAATGGGATTGATCACTAAAATGACAATCTTGCGCGATTATTGAAAGTGGGATATTCTTTTGTATCATTTTCATACCATATTCAATCCTTAATGCAACAATATATTGATGTGGAGTGAGCCCTGTTTTTTCTTTAAATATTTTAATAAAATGATACTTGCTTACATAACTTAATTGAGCTATGGTATCTAAGGAAATATCCTCTAAAAAATAAGTATGTATATAGTCTAATGAATGCTTTATATTGGCTGGTATATTAGCAACTTTGAGTTTTTTGAATGCAAACCTTTTCAGTAAATATGATACAAATAAAATAAAGTTTTCTTCATATTCATTTGAATCATATAATGAATGATATAAATTGATAAAATATTGTGTTGCTGTTGAGTCCTTAATACAATTTTCAAATCGTATATGACATTCTAGTGTGTTATCACAGATATCTTGAGCGATGTTTTTGATCATAGCTTCATCTGGCATAAAATTAATATATTCCCAAGAGATATTTCCATCTGCTTTGTGTAGATCATAAGGATTTAAAACTTTTATTTCACCTTGATTGACAACCATATTCTCTTTTTCCAATTCAACTTTAT
>JBNLDA010000121.1:0-5025 GCA_050304095.1 Arcobacteraceae bacterium
AATAACTATATTGTGAAAAGATTTTAACATATATTTCTCAATCCTTGAATTGAGAATAAAGTATATTATTCATATATTTGTATGAGTATATTTTATTCTCAATTTTGCGGGTGGTTATAGAGAAGTGGTCATACCCAGTCCCATTCCGAACCTGGAAGTCAAGCACTTCATCGCTGATAATACTACCGGGTCCCCTGGTGGAAACGTAAGTCACTGCCCGCTCTTGAGATTATTTTTATTTAACTACAATCTTATCAAGCCTTTACCAATTCCAACTTATCAAAGTTGCAACTGGTAGAGGCTTTTTTATTGGCTACTTTTTGCTATAATGCGCTAAATCAGAAATTTAGGTATATTTATATGAGTCTATTAACTATTATTATTATTACTATTGCTTTATCGTTGTTTATCAATCTTTTTTTAAAAAAAATCGATATCTCTCCTATTGTTGGTTATATACTAACTGGTGCTATTATCACAATTGGACTTCAATCAATCAACATTGATCAGCATATCATTAATGAATTAGCTGAATTTGGTATTGTATTTTTGATGTTCACTATTGGTTTAGAGTTTTCACTACATCATTTAAAATCGATGAAAAAAGAGGTATTTGTCTATGGTACCTTACAAGTGGTACTTAGTGCTGCATTCTTTGGTTTTCTAGCTAATTATTTCTTTGGTATTGATACTAAATCTTCTATAGTAATAGGTGCTGCGCTTGCACTTTCTTCTACGGCAATTGTACTAAAAGTATTAAATGAGAATGGAGACATTCATAGACCTTATGGACGTTATTCGCTAGGAATATTATTGTTCCAAGATTTAGCAGTTATTCCAATACTATTAATGATCTCATTTTTTGCTAATCCTGACGCATCTCTTTCAACTATGTTATTTCATACTATCACCTCTGGAGCGATTGTATTAGTAGTCATGTTCATTGTTGGTAAATATCTTTTAGGTCATTTCTTTAGATATGTTGTTGACAGTAAGACAGATGAACTCTTTATTAGTGCCGTATTACTTATTGTATTAGCTTCAGCACAATTTGCACATTCATTTGGGTTTTCATATTCATTGGGGGCATTTTTTGCTGGTATGATGATTGCTGAAACAAAATATAAATATCAAATTGAAGCAGACCTTGTTCCGTTTAGAGATTTGCTTTTAGGACTGTTCTTTATCTCTGTAGGTCTACAGATTAATATTCAAGTGGTATATGATAATTTCTTCTTAATAGTAGGTCTAACAGCAGCAATTCTTTTTGCAAAAGCAGTAATACTATTTTTAATGATCTCTGTTTTTTCATTTGCAAAAAGGGCAATGAAAACAGCATTGGCTCTAGCTCAAGTTGGAGAATTTTCATTTGCAGTATTGGCCTTAGCTGCAAGTTCAAATCTTTTAGATGAGTTTATTATTCAGATATTGATTTCTGTGGTTGTAACTTCATTGATCTTTACATCATTAGCTATTAAGCATGTAAGAGCTTTTACAGATCTATTCTTTAAACACTCTAGTGAAATCATGCAAACACCAATTCAGTCTGCTGGGTTACATCATCATGTTATTGTATGTGGTTATTCATTATTGGGACAAAAAATTGTTAAACAACTAAAGAAAAAAGGGATCACTTATGTAGCTATTGAGCATGATAGAGCTCATGTTCAAACGGGACTTGATCAGCATGATTCAGTAATGTTTGGAAATGCAGCATCTAAACATGTATTAGAATCACTTGCGGTTAAAGATTGTATGGCAGTTATAGTTGCAATTGATAATGATGAAAAGGTACGATTGATTTGTGAGAATATCAAGTCAATTAATGAGAATATTTCTATTATTGTTAAAATTTCACATCAAGAACAATTAGATGAATTAGATGATTTGGATATTAAAGATTATATAAATGAAAATGAGAGTGTTGCAAAATTACTTGTCAGTAAAGCAATGAAATGTGATCTAAAGCACTAGGGAAAACCCTAGTGTTTTGTTACTGAATTTGCAAATTCTTTAAAGATATATTTACTTTCATGTGGACCTGGACTAGCTTCAGGGTGATGTTGTACAGAAAATACTGGTTTATTGTTGTATCGTACCCCTTCAATAGTGTTATCAAATAGGTTGATATGTGTTACAGTGGCAATCTCTTTGATAGAGTCTGGAACATTATAATTGTGATTTTGTGCAGTGATTTCTACAACTTTATCATTATTTGCAACAGGATGATTTCCTCCATGCTGACCAAATTTTAATTTATATGTATCATGTCCATGAGCAATCGAAAGCATTTGATGTCCTAAACAAATTCCAAACATAGGGATATTTTTATCAATCAATTGTTGGATCTGTTCTTTTTCTTCTGTTAGCGTTAAAGGATCTCCTGGACCATTTGATAAAAATACTCCACCAATCTCTTTATTTTCATATCTTTCAATTAAATCTTGAGCTTTAAATGTGCTAGGAACTACTTCTACTTCTAGTCCAGCTTCAACTAGTTCATTTAAGATATTTCTTTTAATACCAAAATCAATAGCAACAATTCTTTTATCGCTCATAACTGCAGGATTATATGCTAGTTTTTCATGATTCCAAGCACCATTCTTATGAACATAACTCTCTTTTGTAGAAACTTGTTTGATATAATTGATATCTTCAATTCTTGGAGATTCACTTAATTTTTTTGCCAATTCTTCTTTATCTGAAATTTCTGTTGAAGCGATCATCATCATCGCTCCTTCATTTCGAAGCATTTTCGTTAAATATCGCGTATCGATATCACAAATTCCCATTACGTTGTGTTCTTTTAACAAGGCATCTAATGTTCGTTCACCTCTGAAGTTAGAATATTGGTCGTTATAAGCTCGAACTAGAATCCCTTTACAATGAGCTTGTGATGATTCCATATCATCATCATTCACTCCAACATTTCCAATTTCAGGCATTGTAAATGTTACAAATTGTCCAGCATAACTAGGATCAGTTACAATTTCTTGGTATCCTGTTAAAGAGGTATTAAATACTATTTCTCCTACACTTGTTCCAGTTGATCCAAATGCATTGGCTTCTAAATAGGTTCCATTTTCAATATAAATCCAAACTTTTTGCATTATATCAGTCCTTTTCTTACTAATTCTTCTTCATAAAGTCTTTGATAGATCAAATCATATTCTTCTGTACCAGGAATAAGTTTTCTTTTGTAGTGCTTGATCTTCTCATATACAATATCATCAGCCTCTTCAAATCCTTTGATAAATGCTTCAATGGAATTGAATATTACATTATTAACTAAGTTTTCAGATACTGTGAAATGAATAAAATCTTCATCCCATAAGTAACCAGATATTTGGTGTGCAATATTTTTAAATCTATCTTCATTATTTAAAATTACTTGATATTCATTTGCTAATCTCTTTTTTGTCATTCTAAATAATTGTCTATAATCGGCATTATAAAATTCAATATTTGCTTCTTCTTGTTCTAATATCTCATTTACTTTTTCATCTAAAGCCATCTCTTTTTCAATGTCTTCTTCAAGCATATGTTTAATTTGTGCTTCAATTGAATGTTTTTCTTTTCTTACTTCAACAAAATCACAGTGGATTAAATCTTTCGTAATTTTTCGTGATAAATAATCTGTATGTTGTAATTTTAATCTCATTTTAATCCCTTATAATTGTATCATGTCTATCTGGGCTCGTAGAGATGATACCTACTTTTGTTTGCGTTAATTGTTCAATCTTTTCTATATATTCTTTTGCTGTATCTGGAAGGGTATCAAAATCTCGACATCCAACAACACTATGCCAACCTTTTACTTCTTCATAAACTGGTTTTACTTTATCAAGGTCACTTGGTACGTAATCAATGATCTCTCCATCAAGTTCATATCCTGTACAAATCTTGATTGTATCAAATCCATCTAATACATCAAGTTTCATTAATGACAATTGATCACAACCATTTAATTTTGAAGCATATTTTACTGCAACGGCATCAAACCAACCACATCTTCTTTTTCTACCTGTTGTTGTTCCAAATTCTTTTCCAACATCAGCCATAGTATCACCATGTGGTCCAAAATCTTCAGTAGGGAATGGTCCATTTCCTACTCTAGTACAGTATGCTTTGACAATTCCAGTTACAATTCCAATTTGTTTAGGATTTACTCCAAGTCCAGTGCAAGCTCCAGCACTGACAGTGTTTGAACTTGTTACATATGGGTAAGTTCCATGATCAATATCTAGCATTGTTCCTTGAGCTCCTTCTAGAAGAATCCTCTTATCTTCATCAAGTGCTTTCCAAACCATATTAGTTGTATTTGTAATAAATGGAGCTAGTTTTTCATTGTATGAAACAAGTAATTCTAGTAATTCATCTTTATTTGGAATATCAATTTCCAATGCATCAAAGATCACTTTATTTTGTGTAAAGTAGTCAATAATTTGATCAGTTAGTTTTGATGGGTTTAATAATTCACCAACTCTGTGACCGATTCTATTGATCTTGTCTGCGTATGCTGGTCCAATTCCTTTTCCAGTTGTACCAATAGCTTTATCACCTTTTAGTTTTTCTTTGGCTTGATCAATCAATGAATGATATGGAAGATTTAAATGTGCTTTGTCACTAATAAATAGTCTTCCCTCTAAGTTATCGAATTGTTTCATCTCATTGATGATTGATTCTGGACTTAAAACTACTCCATTACCAATGATATTGATTGCTTTTGGATTTAATACCCCTGATGGTATTAAGTGTAAAGCATATTTTACTCCATCAACCCAGATCGTATGACCAGCATTATGTCCACCTTGACTTCTGCAAACAATATCATAATCTAATGCTAATCGATCAACGATCTTACCTTTTCCTTCATCACCCCATTGTATCCCAACAATTAAATCTGCTTTACTCATCTCATTATAATTCATGGCAGACGTCCTTTATATACTTTTGGGTAAGTATAACTTGTTGTTATCAATAAATAAACTTGTAAGTCAGTCATTTAACAATATAGATAATATT
>JBNLDA010000122.1:0-5023 GCA_050304095.1 Arcobacteraceae bacterium
AGGACAAACGAATGAAGAAATTAGATATTGAACTTTTTAGATTCAATCATAAAACAGATTATCTGCCATATTATAAAAAATACACATTGAAAAATCTTGATGCGACTACTACAATACTTGATCTATTTAATCAAATCAACGAAATCGAAAACTTCAACTATGCAAATGATAACCGACTCATTTGTAAGATCAATCAATATTTTGTCAATGCAGATCAACTTTTAAGTGAAGTGATTGAAAAAACTGGAACAAATATTCAGATTAACCCGGTCAGCACTTATACCGTCACGCATGATTTTGAATTAAATGAAACAATTTACGAAAACAAAATCAATATTTTTAATGACTATTTATCAAGTGAACAAAAACAATCATATATCAATGATTATCGATTAGAATATTATGCAAGTAACACTTTGAACTTTAACAAAGAGTATATTGGTGAGCATTGTTTAATGGCTGCTTATGATCTCATTGTTCAACATCCACATTTACGACAAGAGATATTAAATATCATCACAGATGATACCACTGGTATTAATTACCATACATCATTATTAAATAGAGTATTTGATCTTAATAATGAAATGGAAGAAAAAACCGCAAAACTTCTTGATATGGTATTGTTACAAAATCCTGAAACTCAAAATTTTGCAACATCAGTTGAATCAATAACTCAAACATTTAACGATTTTAATATCGCAGTATACGAAGGAATACAATCTTCTACTACAACAAAAAATCTGATTGCTCAAGCAAATGCTAATTATATTGAACTTGAAGCAAAAAACGATGATCTAAATCTTAAATCATTTGATTCACACAAAGAGTTCACTTATAAAATTGCTGGAACAATGCTTCTTGAAGCAAAAGACAAGAATGCAGATTTTTTGATCGTTGAAGATCAATCACTCTTGACTTTATTGGATCAACAACAAAAGAAAATTGAATGTGCAATTGGTAGAGAAATCAATCTACCAGTGATTAGTTCACAACAATTCGTTCAATTATTACAAGGTCAAAAAGACCCTAAAGTTTTAAATTTTACTGAACACAAAACCCCTGTTAGCTTTTTATAATAAATAGTTATAATTCTTTTTGCTTCAATAGGTAACATTAAAGTTGCATATTGGAGCATTTTATCTTCTCTTTAACTTTCATTTTTACTACCTTTAGTTAAAATCTAGACAATTAACTTTACAAAAAGGTAACAAATGAGTATTCCAATTCATAAGTAGGATGTTGTAATCGTTGGAGCTGGTCTAGCTGGATGTGCTGCTGCACGTGAAGCTAGAGAAGCTGGACTTAACATCTGCGTATTAACAAAACTACATCCTTTAAGATCACACTCAGGTGCTGCTCAAGGTGGTATCAACGCTGCATTGAGTGATGAAGATAGTGTTGACCTACACATCTTTGATACAGTAAAGGGTTCAGATTACCTTGGTGATCAAGATGCGATTGAACTAATGTGTTCAAGTGCACCTGAAACAATTAGATGGGCCGAAAGAATGGGTGCATGTTTCAGTCGAAATGAAGAAGGTAAAATTGGTCAAAGACCATTTGGTGGACAAAGTAAGCCTCGAGCTTGTTATGCAAAAGATAGAACTGGTTTAACTTTACTTCAAACAGTATATGAGCAATCAAATAGAGATGGTGTTGAATTCTATGATGAGTACTATGTACAAGATATTATTTATAAAGATGGTAAAGTAAGTGGAGTTATCGCATACGATATCAAAACTACTAAAATGGCAATTTTCAATGCCAGAGTAGTAATGTTTGCAACTGGTGGTTATGGTAGAGCATTCAAGATCAACTCAAATGCACATGCGAACACTGGAGATGCTTTATCAATTGTAGCAAGACATGGTCTTCCACTTGAAGATATGGAATTCGTACAGTTTCACCCAACTGGATTGGCTGGAAGTGGTATTTTGATCTCTGAAGCTGCACGTGGTGAAGGTGGAAAACTATTCAACTCTCTTGGTGAACGATTTATGGAAAAATATGCTCCAAATAAACTTGAACTAGCTTCAAGAGATGTTGTATCTAGAGCAATCACTCAAGAGATATTAGAAGGAAGAGGATGTGGTGAAAACAAAGACCACGTTATGATCGACCTAACACATCTTGGTGAAAAGATCATTATGGAAAGACTTCCAGAACTTAGAGACCTTGCAATTACATTCCTTGGTCAAGATATGATCAAAGAACCAATCTCTATTGCTGCAACAGCTCACTACTCTATGGGTGGTATTCCAGTAGATAAAGATGGTCATGTAAGAAAAAATACAAAAGAATTTGTTGAAGGTTTTTATGCTGCTGGTGAGTGTTCATGTGTATCAGTGCATGGAGCAAATAGACTTGGAGCAAACTCAGTACTTGAAGCATTATTCTTTGGACGACATGTAGGTCAACAAATTGTTGAAGATGTAAAACATGGTATTGCATTTAGAGATGCAACTGTTGCAGATGCTAACAAAGCTGTCGAAGAGATGCAAAGACTACACACTGCAAATGGTAGTGAAAGAGTTCCAGATATTAGAAACGATTTACAAGACTCAATGACAGCTAATGCTGGAGTATTTAGAACTGAAGAATCATTAGTAAAACAAAGAGAGATCATTAAAGGTCTTAGAGAACGATTTAAAAATATCAGACTTGATGACTTCTCAGATGTTTACAACAGTGAGCTTCAAGAGTGTATTGAGCTAGGTCATATGCTAGATTATGCAGATTTCATTGTTGAAGGTGCAATTGATAGAAAAGAAAGTCGAGGTGCACACTATAGAGAAGATTATCCTCAAAGAGATGATGAAAATTGCTTAGTGCATACTATGGCTTACATGGATGAAAATCATAATATCAAAATTGAACATATGGATGTCGTTCTTGGGAAATATGAACCTCAAGAAAGAACATATTAAGAAGAGGTAAAGAAGATGGAACATAGAAAATTAAGCTTCAAAGTTTGGAGATTCAACAAAGACACTGATTATTTACCTCACTATGATACATTTGAAATTGATGTAACAAAAGATGATGTAATCTTAGATGTAATGAACAGAATCAAATGGGAACATGATGGAAGTTTTACATATAGAAGATCATGTCGACATGGTATTTGTGGTTCATGTGCAGTAAAAGTAAATGGAAAAGCAACACTAGCTTGTAAGGACAATGTATTTGAATTAGCAAAAATCTTTGGTAGTGAGTTAATAATTGAACCACAAAGTCAAAAAAGAGCAATCAAAGATATGGTTGTTGATAAAACAGACTTCTGGCAAAAATATGATACGGTACAACCATATTTAGTGGCTGATATCATTGAACATCCAGAATCTGAAAATATTGTAACTCAAGAGCAAGCAGACAGATTAGATGAAGCAGATTATTGTATCCAATGTGGTAACTGCTACTATTCATGTCCAGCTGTTGCAGTAAATGAAGATTATCTAGGGCCTGCAGCTCTTGCAATTACATGGAGATTCAATGCAGATGTTAGAGATAGTGCTGCACGTGAGCGAATTGCAACAGTCAATGAACTTGGACCTGGTATTTGGGATTGTGTAAAATGTAACGAGTGTGCTGAAGCTTGTCCAAAAGAGGTAAATCCTATTGGTAAGATCACAAAACTACATCAACAAACATTTGCTGAAGAGATGGCTGATAACAATGTTGCCGTACGACATGCAGTTGGGTTCAAATGGTCTATCAAAAAACATGGTATCTTAGATGAAGGTGAATTAGTTCGATACTCTGAAGGAAATATTGGAGTAATGAAACATATCCCTGAAGCTATTGCGATGTTCAAACGAGGTAAGATCGTAATGCCATGGAATATGCCAAAATCTAAAAATCTTGAAGAGATTAAAACATTGGTAGAGTCGTGTTCAACGGCTAAATTTTAAGGGGTAAAGCATGAGTAATTTAAAATATGCATTATATACAGGATGTACTGCACGAGAGAGTACACCAGAATTATTAAAATCTACAATGGCAATTGCTGAAAAATTAGGAATTGAACTTGTGCTATTAGATGAAGCTTCATGTTGTGGTGCTTCTCACCTTCAAGATTTTGATGAGTTTTTATCATTAGTGTTAAACGCTAGAAATATTTGTTATGCTGAAAAACTAGGACTTGATCTAGTGACTATTTGTAATACTTGTCAGTTAAACACTGCTCTTACAAAAGAAAGACTTGATACTGATCCAGAGATGAAAGCAAGAGTCAATGAAAAGCTTGCAGAAGTTGGATTAGAATATAAAGGTACAAGTAGTGTTAGACACTTCTTATATGCACTTCAAGATGATTATGGATATGAGAAAATTGCAGCGCAAGTTGAAAAGCCATTAACAAATATCAATGTAGCATCATTTTATGGATGTCACAATATTCGACCAAGTCATTTACATAACCATATGAATGGAAACAAAGAAAATGCTTATAAACCAACTTCATTGGATAATCTAGTATTAGCTTTAGGTGGAAATGCGGTTGACTATGAATCAAAAAATAAATGTTGTGGATTCCATGTAGAGTTACAAAATCCACAAACAGCAAACAGACTTTCTGGTATAGCTATGACGGATGCAATCGATCAAGATGCAGATGTTATGGTAACACCATGTCCATTGTGTCACTTAAGAATGGATGTACAACAACATGGTATCTCAAAAGAGATCGGAAGGGATGTACATATTCCAGTGTTACACTTACCTCAAATGGTAGGGATTGCCCTTGGAATTGAAAGTTCTAAACTAGGACTTGAGCATAATGTGGTCCAAACTGGACTAAAATAAGAAAGATAAGTCTTCGGGCTTATCTTTTTTTTTGCTTAATTTAATCAATTAGGACAATTTTTGTCTTATTAATTAAATTATGATATACTAAAATTTTAAAAATCAAAAAAAGGATTGAAAAATGCCAAAAATTAATAAGTACCAAGATATCAGTGAAATCGATAGAGAAGCAAAAAAAGATTTAATTGATAGACATAGTCCATTTATTCATTGTGCA
>JBNLDA010000123.1:0-4896 GCA_050304095.1 Arcobacteraceae bacterium
TCAAAGACAAGGGATATCCTTAAAGAAAAAATCGCAGTTTCAAAAAGCCACGAGCATGGCTTTGCAGCTATAGATTCGTATTACACTCAGAATGAGATCAATAAAGCCGTTGAAAACCTAAAGGAAGAACTTAAAATACAGGTTGAAAAAGTAAAAGAGCTACATAAAAAAGATTTAGACGATGGGTTTGGAAGTGTTTATATTCCTTATGCACTGACACGAAAATTTAAAAATGCCAAATATGAAACAAAGTGGCAGTATGTTTTCCCTATGAATAAAATATCAACAGACCCTCGAAGTGGTGAACAAAGACGGCATCATATTATAGACGTAACTTTAAGTAGAAATATAAAAAATGCAGTCAAAAAGTGTAATATTGATAAAAGAGTGACATCTCATATATTTAGACATTCGTATGCCACCCATCTTTTACAGAATGGCACAGATATAAGAAGCATTCAAGAGCTACTAGGTCATAAATCAATAGAAACCACTATGATTTATACACATGTTGTGAAAGAATTAAACAAAAGTGATATAAAATCACCTCTTGATTTTGAAGGATAATAAAATGGCAAAAAAGAAAACTACCCTATTTGAGTGTCAACATTGCGGACAACAAAGCCAAAAATGGCTAGGAAAATGTCCAAACTGTGGAGCATGGGATTCGTTTGTAGAACTCACAACACATCAACAAGAAGATTTGAAGAAGTTTGCCAAAAGTAGTAGTGCTGAATCAAAAGCCAAGTCAATTACTGAAATAGAACAAGATGATGTGATACGACATAGTAGTGGCGATAGTGAGTTTGATCTAGTGCTTGGAGGTGGGATTGTTCCAGGGAGTTTAACACTTATTGGTGGAAGTCCTGGAGTTGGAAAATCAACTCTACTTTTAAAGATCGCTAGCAATCTAGCTAAAAACTCTAATGTACTATATGTATCTGGGGAAGAATCAGCTGGTCAAATCAAACTTCGAGCCAATAGACTCAATGCCAATGAAGAGACACTGTATTTGCTTTCGGAGATTTCTTTGGAGTCTATTTTTGATGAATTGCTCAAAAAGTCTTATCAGTATGTGATAATTGATTCTATTCAAACAATTTATTCAGATTCTATCACAAGTGCTCCAGGGAGTGTTTCACAAGTGCGAGAGATCACCTTTGAGCTAATGAGAAAAGCAAAAGAAAACAATATAGCTATCTTTATCATTGGTCATATTACCAAAGAAGGTTCTATTGCAGGACCTAGAGTACTAGAACACATGGTAGATACAGTATTGTATTTTGAAGGTGATGAGAGCAAAGAGATCAGGATGCTACGAGGATTTAAAAATCGTTTTGGTAGCACTAGTGAGATTGGTATCTTTGAGATGACACACGAAGGATTGGTAAGTGCTAAAAATATCGCTTCAAAGTTTTTCAATAACAATAAAGCCCAAAGCGGATCAGCACTCACTGTTGTGATGGAAGGAAGTCGAGCTTTGATCCTTGAGGTACAAGCATTGGTGACTGACAGTATCTATCCAAATCCAAAGCGAAGTGCCACAGGATTTGAGGTCAATAGGCTTAATATGCTTTTAGCCTTATTGGAAAAGAAACTTGACTTGCCATTCAATCAATATGATGTATTTGTCAATATCTCTGGTGGGATCAAGATCAAAGAGAGTTCGGCTGATCTAGCGGTGATTGCGGCGATCATTAGTAGTTTTAGAGAGCGACCCATTAGTAAAGAGACAGTTTTTATTGGAGAAGTTAGTTTAACAGGTGAAGTAAAAGATGTCTATTCAAATGCTACTAGACTCAATGAAGCAGCTGCTCAAGGGATTAAAAAAGCAATTGTAGCTAAAAAAGTTGTTTCTAAAATACCTATGAAATGTTTTGAAGTGGATGAAGTGGCTAAAATGATTGAATTATTTTAAAATCTTTTGGATATAATATTATAAAATTTGATAAAAGGTCTTAATATGCCAGAGAGAAATAGATGTGCTGTTGTTAGAATGGAAGAAGGATATGCAAGTTTAACTGTTGAATATAGTTGTGCTGATACAAGAGTTCAAATTGCTGAAACAATTAAATCGATTGAAAATGAGATGAAAATCTATCCAATGGTAATTAGACGAGCTATTAACGATCATGCAGGTAACTTTAGCATAGAATTTGATTCAGAGCAAGATTCTACAAGAGAAGCTGGAGCTTTTTTTGAAAAAGTGATGAAAACTTTAGGAATAGATCGTTGCGAATAGATTTAGACAATCAAACTGATTGCCTAGTTGATGCTGACTTCTTAGAGAGTATTGCTCAAAAACTCACTTCAAAAGAGATTGAACTCATCATAACTGACAATGATGAGATTCAACAAATCAATAAACAATATAGAAATATAGATAAGCCAACCGATGTATTGAGTTTTCCATTGGAAGATCAACCGCATGTTGGAACTATTATGATAAGCAGTGAATATGCTCAAGCAAAAGCTAATGAATTTGCTCATAGTTTGCAAGATGAGATTTCATTGCTATTTATACATGGATTATTGCATTGTTTGGGTTATGATCATGAAGTTGATAATGGCGAACATAGAAATAAAGAATCTGAGTTGATCAAAGAGTTTGATCTACCAGAAAGTTTAATAGTAAGAACAGAGGGATAGATGGATATTATAATTTTTACAGTTTCAATGGCTGCATTGATATATGGCGCTGATTTTATTATTGAACAAAGTGAAAAGATCGCCCTGCACTTTGATATATCACCATTTGTAATTGGTGCTACATTGGTTGCATTGGGAACGAGCTTACCTGAAATGGCAGTGAGTATAAGTGCTTCGCTACAAGGATCAGCTGATATAGCAGTGGCGAATGTCATTGGAAGTACGATATTCAATATCTCATTGGTGCTTGGTGTTGTATTTTTAGTAGCAAAAAATATCTCTCCTACAAGAGATTTGTTTGCAAAAGATTCTTCTTGGGCACTTTTCCCAATTTTGATCTTTATTTTAATGGGACTTGATGGATCATTAAATATGGTTGATGGGATATTGTTTGTGATCCTTATGGGTGCGTATTTGATGTTCTTGGTCAATAGTAATCAAGTAGAAGAAATAGATGATGAAGTGCTCAACGAACCTTTCACTTGGGGAAAAACTAGTTTATTTCTATTGATTGGATTTGTACTTGTAATTGGTGGGGCTGATTTTGCCATTGATAGTGCTGGAAATATAGCAAGAGATTTTGGTATTAGCGAATGGGTGATTGGTCTATTTTTGGTTGCATTTGGTACAAGTTTACCAGAACTAGTGGTGAGTGTAAAAGCAGCACTTAAAAACAATGCAGATATGGCTATTGGAGCCATCATCGGTAGTAATGTAGCAAACTTCACGATGGTACTTGGTTTCGCTTCAATTGTAAATCCACTGAATGTTGATCTTAATGCAAACTTCTTTGATATTGCTGCGGCATTTATCACAACGTTAATGTTGGTGTTTATTACTGCAAATAAACTTTATAACAAATCTGCTGGAATCGCTTTAATGATTGTTCTAGCTTTAGTAATTCAAAACAGCCTTTAAGGCTTGTTTTGAGAATACTTCTTTTAATATTTTTATTTACCTCTTTTCTCTTTTCAAAACAATTTTCTATTGCAACGTATAATGTTCAAAACCTTTTTGACCTAAAATATGATGGCACTGAATATAAAGAGTTTGATCTAAGAGATGTAAAATCTTGGAATAAAACAAAACTAAATCAAAAAATACAAAATACGGTAAAAGTGATCAATGATCTTGATGCAGATATACTTGGACTGCAAGAGATTGAAAATCAAAATAGCCTGAATCTATTGCTTAGTCATTTGCCACAATATCAATATTCTTATTTTCATAAAGAATCCAATTCTGCAATTGGTGTAGCTGTGATAAGTAAAATCAAGCCAACACAAACCAATTATATTAAAATAGAGTCAAAACAACCCTATACACGCCCTATTTTGCAACTAACATATAAAATAGAAGATAAACTATTCAATGTCTATATAAACCATTGGAAATCAAAAAGAACACCGGAATCCACACGAATTGATTATGCTTATTCTTTAAAACAGCAATTAAAGAAGATTGATTCAAAACTTGATTATATCATTATGGGTGATCTTAATAGTAATTATGATGAAAAAATGACTTTCCAAAACGATGATGAACTCAATGATACTTATGGAATTACCGGGATAAATGATATATTAAACAGTGATGAATCAATGGTGAATCTATGGAGTGAACTCAATATATTTGATCGATTTTCTTATATTTATAAAGGAAACAAAACTACACCAGACAATATACTCATCAGTAAAAATCTTTTTGACAACCAAGGGATATCTTATGTAAACGATAGCTTTAAAGTATATAAACCTACATATCTATTTGATAATGGCAAGATCAATCGTAAACAATATAGTGACCATTTACCATTAATAGCATTATTTGATACCAATAAATACATTGAAAAAGAAACTAAAAAAGAAAATACCTTGGCATATTTATATACAATCGATACGCTTGAAAAACCAATAGTAATAAAAAATCTCGCGGTACTTTACAAATATAAAAACAGTGCAATAGTCAAACCTATAAATGATAGAGCTATATGGCTGTATGATTGTGCCAAAGAATTAAAAATAGCTCATTCTTATGATTTGCAAATTAATAAAATAGCATTATTTAATGGCCTTAAAGAGGTAACTAATATAAAAGTAATAAGTAAAAATGATATAGTAGATAATTTTCAAAAAATAAATTTTGTTTTTACTGCAGATATAAACTTAGTTAACAGTTTTAAGAAAGTTGTTGATAATTATTTCAATGACGGATCATTCACAAAATTTAATCATCCAGAATACGATG
>JBNLDA010000124.1:0-4787 GCA_050304095.1 Arcobacteraceae bacterium
ATTACTTACTTGTAAATTTTTTTGTTCTTTAAAATACAATGCCAATGCATTCATATCGTTCATATCAAATTTGATGTAAAGGTCTTTGAGTAAGGAAACCAGATCATAAACTATCGAGCCATTCATTGCATCTTGAAAATCAATAATCCCAAGTGGGGAACAGTGCATAATATTTCGTGAGTGATAATCACGATGCACAAAATAGCCTTGTGGATGTGAAAGCACTTTATTTGCTATGAGGTCTAAACTATCTTCTATGATCTTTATCTCTCTATCATTAAGAGTTTGATTAAGATACTTTTCCAAAAACCACTCTTGCATGAGATTCATCTCTTTTTTTAAAAATGACTCATCATATAAAGGTAAACTTGAAGCATCAATTTGTTGCATCTTGATTATCTCATGAATGCACTCTTTATAGATTGATTTGAAATTATTTTCATTTAAAATATCTAGCAGATTTGTTGAACCTAAGTCTTCTAAAATCAAAAAACCTTTTTCTCTATTTTCATAGATAATTTTAGGGGCATGTAGATTTTGAGTGTGCAAAAGATTAGAAACATGAATAAAGGGTTCTAGTGAAGACTTTTCTAAAGATGAATCCATAAGGATCAACGTTTGATTTCCTTGAAGCAATCGAAAATAACGTCTAAAACTTGCATCACTTGAGGCCACTTCAATTTGCCAATCTTCATAAGGGGTATTTTGTAAAAACTCTTTAATCTTTTGCATGAATTGCTCCTAAAATAGATGGCTTGATTGCCCCTGTGATTGTTCTCAGATCGATACTTTGATGATTGATTCTTTTATAGGCCAACCATGCAAAAGCAATTGCTTCTAAAAAATCACTGTTCACACCACAAGAATCGCTTTTAAGTACCTCTACTCCATCAAGTTTTTGTGAAAGTCTTTGTATCAAAAAACTATTCTTCGCTCCACCACCACAGACAATCAGCCTTTTTATTGCTTTATCTTTTAAAGCTTGAACAATCGGATCAATTACAAATTCTATCAATGTTGCTTGTACATCAACTGGCGTTACATCATTAAATGAATGTAACTTGTTTTCTAGCCAAGAGGCATTAAAATATTCTCGACCCGTACTTTTTGGTGGAGATAATTCAAAATAAGGATCACTTAGTAGAGAGTTTAAAAGCTCATGATTAATTTTTCCTAAAGATGCCCAGTGACCGTCTTTGTCATAAGACTTTCCTTGGTTTTTGTTGATCCAATAATCACTTAAGATATTAGCAACTCCCACATCATATCCTATAAATTGATCTGTCATTATGGTGATATTAGCAATGCCTCCCAAATTGAGTACGGCACTTTGTTTATCAAATATAGCTTGATGAAAAGCTGGAGTGAGTGGGGCTCCTTGACCACCATTAGCCATATCAGCACTTCTAAAGTCATTGACAACATCAATACCAACTTTTTTGGCTACCAATGCGCCATTGCCTAATTGCATTGAAAATGGAGTTGGTGAATTTGGAGAGTGCCAAAGTGTTTGACCATGCAATCCAATGGCAGTGATACTCTTCGCATCGACTTTGAATTCATCTAAAAATTGTTGTATTGCTTCACTATACATTAACCCTAATCTATGATTTAAAGCTCCTATAAACTCCAACGTTACAGGATTTGAAATAGCGTGCAGAACATCTTGTTTGACCTGTTTATCATAAGTATATTCTTTTGCTTCAAGAGTTTGAACACCATGAATATCAATAGCACATAAAGCGATATCAATACCATCAAGACTCGTTCCACTCATCACACCAATAAATAGATTATTCTTTTCCAAGTTGCATCACTCCAAATGATAAAGCTGTACCAATCACTAATTGCCATGCAAAACCTATATTGGCTCCAAAGGTATATCCTTGCATACATAATACACTTACAAATCCTATAAGTAAGGCATAAGGAATCATTTTTGCATTACCTCTTTTGGTAAAGAGTGCACTTCCAAATACTCCAAGCAATCCACTATACGCATAGGCCATCACCCCAAGCGCAAAACTAATAAGAGGAATAGAACTATTGGTATGCACTATAAAACTCACTATTGCCATGAGTGCGAGTGCAACTGCAAAGACTAGTACCATTATCTTGGCTACTTTAACAAAATGAATCTCATCAATACTTGCACTACTTTGATTTTTATATGGACGATAAATATCTTCAATAGCCACACTACTCATAGCTCCAAGGACGGAATTGGTACTACTTAATGCTGCAGCAATTGCTCCAATAGTTACAAATCCTTTAAGACCATTTGGCATCTCATTTAATATATAATACATAAAAATAGTAATGCTCTCACCTGCAAACTTTTGATCAATGGTGTGTTGTTGGTAATACAAAAAGAGTAATAATCCAATGGTTAAAAAAAGCATTGAAACTGGTATACTAAGAAGCGTGGCTCCATACAATGACCATCCAGCTTCTTTTTTATTTTTGCACGATAAAACTCTTTGGGCTAAATCTTGATCAAGTCCAAAAGCTGCAATATTTAAAAGCATATATCCCGTTAAAAGCGAGAATATATTGAATTTTCCTTCATTGGTAAAACTCAATTCAAAATCGATATATTTAAGCTTTTGAGCTTCACTCAAACTTTGATAGAGTGTCGAAAAATCTAGTGAAAGTGAAATATACAAATACACTGCCACTGCAATTCCCGCACCCAGATAAACAATGATCTGCAAAATATCACTAAAAATCACCGATTTGATCCCACCAAAATAGGTAAAGATCAATGCCCCAATCACTAACAAAAATACTGAAAAACTCACATGCGCTAAACTAATATCATAAAAAAGTATCATACTAAGTGCAAGTGCAGCCATATAAAGTCGTGCACCACTAGCAAACAAGCGACCTATGAGAAACATCACTCCAACATCACGTCTTGCATTGCCACCATAACGATGTTGAAGCAATTCATAAACACTCATTGCCTGCATGGCATAAAGTTTTGGGATCAATACTTTTACCACAATATAAATAGCTAATAGTGAAGTAATACTATATCCAAGTAAAGTCAAATCATATCGATATGAAAACTCTGGAGCACCCAAAAAAGTAGCCGCAGATTGAGCTGTAGCTAGAAGTGAAAGCGCGACTGGAAAAGCAGCGATTGAATTTTGTGCAGTGAAAAATTCTCTTGAGGTACTAATATTTTTATTTGAAAGATAACGTGCAGTGATTAAAAGTATGATCAAATACCCTATGAAAATCACCCAATCAATAAATGCAAATCCAGCTTGCATTATATCCCTTTGAATAGTCTGTCTATTCGTCTATTTGCTTCTTTGATTCTATCTATTGATATCTTACCTTTTTGAACTAAAGATACCATCATCTCAATGGTTTCATATGTATCGTCATTGCCTAATTGATTACAATACATTAGCATATCAGCCCCTGAATTAATTGAGAGTTCAATCGCTTTTTCTTTGGTAAAATGTTCTTGTATGGCACCCATTTGCAAGTCATCAGTTACTAACACTCCATCATATCCCAATTGCTCTCGTAAAAGTTTAGAATTGATATTATGTGACAAGGTTGCTGGATATTTTTCATCTAATTTAGCATTAAAAACATGTGCACTCATGATCATATTGGTTTTATCAAGTAAGCTTTTATATGGAGTTAATTCAACCTCATCCCAACTATTAGTAATATCTACAAACCCTTCATGACTATCATCTTTGGCACTTCCATGTCCTGGAAAATGTTTAAGTACACTAATAATTTTATGATCACTTAATGCATCCATAAAAATTTCTGCATACTGAACCACAATATCACTATCTTCACCATAGGCTCTATCAAGGCCATAAATGATCTTTGAGTCTTTATTGATCCCTAAATCAACCAATGGAGCAAAATTACAGTTAACGCCTAACTCTTGCAATTGACTCGCTAAATCGTCATAAGCTTCTTTGGCTTTATGATTATTCAGCGTTGCAATGGTTTTGGCTGAAATGCTTTGATGAAAACCATTTTGTGGTTTTAATCTTGCAACCTTTCCACCCTCTTGATCAATGCAAATAAGCAATGGATTATCACTAATATTTTGTAGTGAAGAAGTTAACTTTTTGAGTTGAATTGGAGAGGATATATTTTTTGCTTTTGTTTTATCATCGATATAATGGTCAAATAGTATCACTCCACCTAAACCATTTTTTATCTGATTTTTGAGTTTTTCATTTTGATTTATATCTTGCCCATCAAAACCAATAATAAGCATTTTGTGTAATAGTTGTTTTAAGTTATTCATGTTGCTTAGTATAGCCAACCAAAGTATATTCTCAACTTACAAAAAAATAGCTAGCCAAATAGTTGGATTTGAAGTATAGGTTACTTGATGTTTTTGATGAGATTTTATATAAAGTGAATCACCTTTAAAAAGATTATAAATTGATCCATCATCGTAAACTATATGTGCTTCACCCTCAACCACCATTACAAATTCATCTTGATCTTGATCATACCAATAATCTTGAGGTGTGGTTTGACCATAGGATATGATTCTTTCAATCTTTACCTTATCATTTTCAAGGAGTGTTTGAAAAATCTCTTCGTGTGAACTATCTGGAATATTTTCTAAAAGATTAAATGGTTGTTTCATAGTTATAGTTTACAACTCTTCAAAATTTGCAAAAGCATTTTCAATGCTAGGAATACTTTTATAATGGGTACTAATAAGTCGTACATTTTTCGTTTGAAGATCACATACTGCTATTCTAAAAGCAGACCCTATAAATGGTTCTACA
>JBNLDA010000125.1:0-4751 GCA_050304095.1 Arcobacteraceae bacterium
AATTGATTCTCCTTGGGAGAGACTGGCTTTTATTTTATTTCTTAAGCCATCTGAAATTTCCTCAAAGTCATTGATATCACTTAAGTTGGTTATTATGCTATTTTCTTTTTATTGGATTAAAACATTTTGATAAAAGGGTGTATCTTTTGGCATTTTTACAATTGCTATTATATGGGTATATAGAATTTTTTACTTTATCTTCACAACCTTTACAATTAACTATTGATCCAGTTAGCTCTATGATGTTACTTGTAATTAATTTAGTGGGTGGGATGATCATCTATTATGCACATTTTTATATGCAATATGAACAATGTACTTTCAAGGATAAACGCTTCTTTTTAATGGCCTTACCTTTATTTGTTGTGGTGATGAATCTTTTAGTGCTGTGTGATAATTGGTTGCTCTTTTTTCTCTTTTTTGAACTCACTACTTTGTTTTCTTTTTTACTTATCCGATTTAGAAAAGATGAGATATCAGTCAATAATGCTTTAAATGCACTTGCAATCAATCAAATAGGGGGAGTGTTTATACTTCTAGCAATTTTGTATAATCAACTCAATAATTATCCATTGAGTTTTGAACATCTAACATTTGGAACACTTGGACTGATTTTTTTTGCAATGGCAGCATTTGTCAAAGGAGCTAGTAAACCATTTGAAAGCTGGTTACTTGGAGCAATGGTCGCTCCAACACCTGTAAGTGCCATATTGCACTCTGCAACCATGGTAAAAATCGCTCCTTATATTGTATTGAATATTGCAGTTGGATTGAGTCTGTTTCAAGCTAATCTTATAGCATTATTTGGAGCTTTTGTATTTGTAGTGATGGTATTCCAAGCACTCAATAAAACAAAATTCAAAGAGATACTTGCCTATTCAACAATAGCAATGCTTGCTTTTATGATCTCATTGGCTGTTTATGGAAAAGATACAGTTGAAATTGTGCTGTATCTGATCTTCTTTCATGCTGTGACTAAAGCGATTTTATTTATGTTGGCAGGGATTTTAGAGAAAAAACATCATATCTATTCAATAGAAGATTTTGACAATATATTTGATAAAGATAAAAATGTGGCTATGATGATTTTGATTGCATTTGGAGCGATGTGTTTACCTCCTTTTGGATTGTTTGTCTCCAAGCTTATGGGTTTTGTTTATTTGGCTCAACAAATACAGACGAATCTTTTTACTATTGTGATTATGTTGTTACTTGTGATCGGATCAGCACTATTGGTATTGTTGTATTTTAAAATTGCAAGTATCATGTTGCAATCAAACGAAAGTAGCACTCAAACTTCTTGGTTTGATTCTTTTATGATACCTAATACAGTTTTATTCATTGTTTTAATTGTTAGCAGTGCAATAATAGTATTGAATCAAAATGATTGGTTACTTTACTTTAATCTCTTATTTACACTCATTATTGTTATTTATATCATTAGTAGAAAAAGATTTTCAAAGATAAAAAGGATTGATCCCTATAATTGTGCAGAAATGGATGAAGTGCACTTGGGATTGTTTTCTTATGATTTAAGTAAATATGATAAAGTGATTCAATATTGTAGTTATATTTTATTATTCATCATGCTATTGGGGAGCTTATGGAAGGTTTAATGATAGCACTTCTAGCTCCACTATGGGGAGCTTTACTTGATGGAATTCAACGAAAACTCAAAGCAAGAATGCAACGAAGAATTGGTCCACCAATACTGCAACCATATTATGATATGATTAAATTATTTGAAAAGGCTACCTTTATAGTCAATGAAAAACACATCTGGTTAGGAATACTCTATTTTTTTACCTTATGGTTAGCGATTATTGTTCTATTTACTGGTGGAGATATATTGTATGTAGTCTATATACATTTATTAGCTTCAATATTTTATATATTGGCTGGATTTAGTGTAAGATCGATCTTTTCAAATCTTGGGTCTAATAGAAAGTTATTAACTTTAGTAGCTTATGAGCCAGTGTTGATCATTGCAGTGATTAGTATTGCTTTACATTATGAGTCATTCTCAATTGATACAATTGTGAATTCATCAAATTCATTTTGGGCTTTATTAATTAGTTTTGTTTCATTGGTCTTTATTGTTCCAATGATCACAAAGCTTTCCCCTTTTGATGCAGCAAAAGCACATCAAGAGATTGTGGGTGGAATTGAAATAGAGTATGGTGGAGTGTTTTATGAGATCATCTATATGACAAAATTCATGGAGATGATATTTATCTATGCATTGATCTTTATTTTGTTTGGTAGCTATAGTCTTATTGGTTTATGTGCAATTGTATTGACTTTTTTACTTGTGAATTTAATTGATAATAGTACAACAAGAATCAAAATAAATGATTTAGTCAAAGTAACCTATATGATTGCACTTCCATTAAGTGTATTGGGGTTATTGGTGGTGGTATTATGAGAAAAAAATCCCCTTGGATATTGCATTATAATTGTGGAAGCTGTAATGGATGTGATATAGAGATATTAGCTGCTCTTGGACCAAAATATGATCTAGAACGATTTGGAGTATTGAATAATGGTAATCCAAAACAATCTGACATCTTTTTAGTCACAGGACCTTTAACCTATCGATCTAGAAATAGGCTTTTACAACTGTATAATCAAATTCCAGAACCTAAAGTGGTGATTGCTTTGGGAAGTTGCACTTGTGCAGGTGGAGTATTCAGAGATATGTATAATGTCGAAAATGGAATTGACACCTATATTCCAGTTGATGTTTATATCCCTGGATGTGCAGCTAGTCCAGAATTGATCATTGATGGATTGCAAAAAGCAGTCGAAATTTGGGAAGAAAAAAGTAAAGAAAAAGAGTATGCGAAGAAAGAATCAATATGAAACATGAGATAACCCTAGAGAATTTAAGAGAAAAGATTTTAGCCTTTTATGATCCTTATATTTGGCATTTTGTCACATTAAATGGTACCCATACACAAAGTGGTTGCCAATTGCAATGGATATTTTCAAAATACAATAGTGCTGATGAGTATGAAGTATTTGAAACTATCGTTAGTTATGATGCAATTATACCAACGATCAAAGATATAATTCCTAGCGCAATTATGAGTGAGATGGAAGTGGTGGATTTATTTGGGCTTAATATAGAAAGTATCCCCGAAGGATTGTATTTGGATGAAACATCAGTGAAACACCCATTAAGGGGTAATGATGCCTAAGAAAACAATTAATATTCCTTTAGGGTCACAACATATCTCTTTATTGGAACCAATCCATTTTAATTTTATGACTCAAAATGAAACTATCGTAGATGTTGATTGGGATGTCGGGTTTGTGCATAGAGGGATAGAAAAAGCCTGTACAGATAAATTTGAATACAAACAAGTACCATATGCAGTGGCTAGAGTTTGTGGATTGTGTGCTATATCTCACTCTTTAGCTTATACCTATGCAGCTGAACAATTATTAGAAGTGGAACTGAATAAAAAAATTCAGTATTTGCGAATGTTGATGTTGGAACTTGATCGAATACATTCTCATATGTTGTGTTTGGCTCATGTTAGTGAAAATGCTGGATTTGAGGGAATGTTTATGAAGATCATGGGTGAGCGAGAACTTGTGATGGATATTCAAGAAGCTATTAGTGGCAATCGTATTCAATTTGATTATGTCCATATAGGTGGGATCAATAGAGATTTTGATAAACAAAGTGAGCAGATATTATTAAAAAATATTGCATTACTTGATAATAAGATTGATCAGATATTAGAAAACTTTAATTCCAATTGGTCTGCATCAATGAAGTTTAATGGTATTGGAGCTTTAACAAAAGAACAAGCTTATATCTATAATGCTACGGGACCATTAGCTAGAGCTACAGGGGCTTATATAGATAGTAGGCTTGAATCAAATGTGATGCCATATTATAGTGAAGTAGGGTACAAAACCGTAGTAGAAAATAATGGTGATATAAATGCTAGAAACAATGTTCGATTATTAGAGATCAAAAATTCTATACAGATGGTACGCAATATTGTTGCAGGATTGCCTGAGGGGGAGATTAGTGTAAAGGTATCTGGTAAACCAAAAGGAGAATCAATGGTAAGACTTGAAGCTCCAAGAGGTGAGATATTTTATTATATTCAAGGAGATGGGAAGAAGTTTTTAAATCGAGTGAGAATTAAAACTCCTACTTTTTCTCAAATACCAGCATTTATAGAGATGTTTAAGGGAGCAAATTATGCTGATGCTCATGCAATATTAGCTTCATTAGATCCATGTATGTCATGTACGGCGAAGTAATATGTTTAGTTTAATCCTTGAATCATTGAAAAATATCTTTTCAAAACCAATCACTATTCAATATCCTTATGAAGAGATTATCAAAAGAGAAGATTATAGAGGATTGATTCAATACAGTGCAGAGCATTGTATCTTTTGTGATAAATGTGAAAAGGTTTGTCCAGCAGATGCAATTATATTCACTCAAGAACTCAATGGTGACAAAGAGTATCACTATAATGAACATTTATGTATCTATTGTGGGGAATGTGTAAGAGAATGTCCAAAACAAGATGAAGCATTATGGCAAAGTAACATTAAACCTAGTATTGCTGTAAAAGATGATAATATAAATATATATTGGACACAATTACAAAAAGATGCAAAAGAAAGTAGAATCGCATATAAAGATGCAAAAAAGAAAAAAGGGAAATCATGAAAAAAATAGTGATCGTTGGTGGTGGTATTAGTGCTGCGTATTGTGCAAA
>JBNLDA010000126.1:0-4705 GCA_050304095.1 Arcobacteraceae bacterium
GCTTTTAAATAGAGATTTCCATTACTATCAGTAGTTCTATTATAAACACCAAGTTCTTTTACTCTAAACTTTTGATTCTGTTTTGTACCAACTGGTATTTTCAATGTGATATCTTTATATAAAGTTTTGATCTCAACTTTTCCACCAAATAATGCTTGTTTCAATGATACATCAAAACTTTTCGTCAAGTCATCACCATCTCTAGTATATGTTGGTGATTCAGATACATTGATCTTGATGATCATATCTCCTTTTTGACTACCGTGAGATCGACCTTTATTTTTTGCTCGTATTTTTTGACCATCTTTTACCCCTTTTGGGATCTTAACGTCAAAACTTTCTCCATTGGCTGTAACATGATGTGTTCCACCTAAAATTGAGACATCAAAGGGAATAGTGATCTGTGCTTGTACATCTAAGTCCGGTTGAGTGTATCCACCTTGGCCTGCAAAACCTTGAGAAAATCCAGAGAATCCTCCTGCACCTCCAAATCCTGAAGAGTGACCAAATCCTCCGCCACCGCCAAACATTTGTCGTAAAATTTCATCAAGATCAATTCCACCAGCTCCACCCTGTCCTCGTGCAAAATCATGGAAACTTTGCCCACCAAACATTTGATCTCCAAATTGATCATATTGTTGTTTTTTCTGTGGATCACTCAATACTTCATAAGCTGCATTGATCTCTTTGAACTTTTCCTCTGCACTTGGATCTTTATTTACATCTGGGTGATATTTTCTTGCTAATTTTCTATATGCTTTTTTTATTTCATCAGCACTTGCGTGTTCGTTAACTTCAAGTGTTTCGTATAAACTTTTTGCCATTTTTCATTCCTAATAATAATGATTAATATTTATTGAGTATTATTATAGCAAAAACTTGAGTGAGTGTCAATCAATTTAAAATATTTTTTAGCAGTTAAGTAGAGTCATTGCTAATCAAGCTTTGATATCTAAGAGTGTATCTTGTACCTCATTTTGTACAGTTATTGCATTACCATTAGCCTGATATGCAATTGGTATTTGCACTTGTTCGACCATTAGTTGTGTTAAATCTGGCATAATCTCTTGAGCGTTCGATACATCAACCATTGCTTCAGTTGGCACGGCAGCTTTTGTAACTTGCATTGCATTTTGGTTTAATTGATTTTGTATATTCATCATAGCTATATCATTAGATATTTGCATTTTCTTCTCCTTGCATAGCTAATTTCATTTTCATCAGATTTGCAGAAATTGTAATCTGTGAGTCAGCCCCACTCATATCTGATGATGCACTTGCAGCATCTTTAATTTTATCTAGTTTCACTTGTGCTGCTTTTGGATCATCTGGAATTGATGTATCAAGTCTTACAGAACCTCCAACAGCATACATTTTACCATCTGGTCCCATTTGATAATTATATTGAATAGCACCCTTTGTAATTCCACTTGCTGCATGAGCTTGTTCATGTGATTTTACTTCTGAATCACGACTTTTAAACTTTTGTAAAACCCTTTGGTAATCATTTTCATCTAAATTTTGCGTATTACTTACATCAAAATGATCCATTTTTTGTACATTATTTATTGTATCTTTTCGATCTATTGCTTCAAGTTCAGCATATTTTGTTGCTAGTTTTGCATAGAGTTCAGATGAAGTCTGATGCCTATTAACCCACATGATTAACCTCACATATTTTCATACTTAATTATATTCCTAACTCTCTTTTATGATTCTTATACAAAATTATTAAAATAAATATAAGAATTTTTAACTCAATTTATAAATAATTTCTTGTATAATTCTTCTATGAATTTCAAGAGATTACAAATACCTGCCTATTTTAAATTTTTAATTTTTCCACTGATTATTTTAATCTCATTATTATTATCTAGTATCATTTTTTATACACAAATTGACAAACTACGAAAACAGATTGATACAATCTATTTTGGCAACTTTATCCCTATACATAAGCTTCATAGAATTGTAGATAATTATAAAGAACTCATTAAAACAGATCGATATTTTGAACTATATAAACAACAAATATTAGATGACTGGAACTATTACTTTAATGCCTATAAAAGTAATGATGAAAGAGTTATAGTCAATGCAATTGATAGAATGCTTAAAGATTCATTGACAAAATATGACAAAGAACTTTCACAAAATATGGTCAAAAAAATCAATCTAGCCATTAATCATGAAATAAGTAGTGCCGCTATTTCACGAGAAGCATTTTTGAAAAAATATGATCAAATGCAAACCTATTTAATCATCAATGTTATTGCTATAATACTTGGTTCTGTTGGTTTTGCAATTACATTAGTAATCTCCAATATTAAACACTACAAAGAACTTGAACAACTCAAAGAAGATTATAAACTGCAATCTAGAACAGATAAACTAACCCAACTATACAATCGTAAATACTTTGATATGATATTTGATAAGATGAATTCGATTAGTGAACAAAACGGTTGGAATAGTGCTTTTATAATGCTTGATGTTGATCACTTTAAACAATACAATGATACCTATGGACATGATATGGGTGATAAAGTCTTAAAAATGGTTGCACTCAAACTTCGACAATTTTTTGATAAAGAGTTTGAATATGTATTTAGAATTGGTGGAGAGGAATTTGGGATCATTTTATTCGATACCAATGAAAAAGTATTAAAAAGCTGTTTAGATACATTCATTCAAGAGATTCATGCACTCAATATTGAGCACAAAACTTCAAGTCTAGATATAAAGAAAATAACCGTTTCTATGGGGGTTACATATATAGATCAAAATAACTATAATCTCTCACCTCGTGAATTATATATATCTACAGATAAAAAATTGTACAATTCTAAAGAACAAGGAAGGGATAGATATACAATATGACTTTTTTATTTGATAGAAACAATCATTTTAATCTTGCTAACTTAGCAACATTTATGAACATTACTGCTGGTATTATGGCAATTTATTATATCACTCATGGTGAATTCATTGGAGCAGCCCTATTTGCTTGGGTCGCTGGAGCATTTGATATTATTGATGGTAAGATTGCTAGAAAATACAGTCTTTCTACTGAATTTGGTGTACAACTAGATTCTTATGCTGATTTCCTTTCATTTGTCATAGTTCCTACTATGTTTATATTTTTTGCGATATTTGATGGAAAATTAGAATTTTTCAATCCATTTTTAATCGCCTTTGTATTTATTTTTTACGTCATTAGTGGTCTTAGAAGATTGATTCAATTCAATCTTCAAACTGATGCAGGAAGTGTAAGTAAACACTTCACTGGAGTACCAACGCCACTAGGAGCGATTTTATTGTGGATTGTATGGCTAGGTTGGACTTTTGAACTTATTCCTAATGAAAACATTGTGTTAGGTTTGATGCTGATTGTAGCATACCTACTAAATTCAAAAGTAAAAATCCCTCACCCATAAAATGATATATACTATCGATCTAGGCTCGAATTCTTTTCGAGTCTTAAAGTATGATTGTTCATCCAATACAATCATAGATCAATTTGAAACCGTTGTTGGTACTGCTGATGGTTTAGCTAAAACTGGAAAAATAAGTGATGCAGCAGTGAGTCGAATTATCACTGCAATCAAAAAAGCAAAAGAGCAATTTAACTTTGATCCAAAACAAGTAATTGCTGTGACTACTGCAGCAATGAGAAGAGCATTAAACTCTAATGAAATACTACAAACTATCAAAGAACAAACTGGTATTGAATTTTCTATCATTGATGGTGATGAAGAAGCAAGATTGACCCTATTAGCAATAAAATATGCCCTTAAAAGAGAAAAGATTAATGATCAAAAATTTATCTTAGTAGATATTGGTGGAGGTTCTACTGAAATTATCATAGTCAATGATGGGCAATCATTTTTAAAAAGTTTTCCATTAGGAATTGTAACCCTTACTCAAAGTGAGAACAAACTGCAAACATTTGAAAATTTTACTGAATCTGTAAAGAAATACTTACAAACTCTTCATATCAATTTTAATGAACATCAACTCATTGCAACTGCAGGTACTCCAACGACAATAGCTGCGCTTAAACATGGTCTAAATTATGCAACCTATGATAGCAAAATCATTAATGGTACAATTGTAGATATTGAAGATTTGGACTATTATAAAAACTTGCTTTTAAGTCTTGATAGTCAAGAAGCGAATGTTTTAGTGGGAACTGGTCGACATGATTATATGGAAGCTGGAATTGATATCTTTAAAAAGATCTATAAAATATTTGAAAAACAACAAAGTGTTGTAGTAGATGATGGACTACGAGAAGGTGTAGCCATCAACCACTGTTTATCTAAGCAATAGGAAATTTTTCCACAACAAAGTCGATATCTTTATCGCCTCGACCACTTAAGTTTACTAAAATCGATTCTTTTGGATTCTCTTTTGCTAATTTCATTGCAAAGGCAACGGCATGTGCTGATTCAAGTGCAGGAATAATTCCTTCTAATTGAGACAATTTATAAAATGCTTCAACTGCCTCATCATCATTACACAGTCCAACATTCGTTCGACCAATCTCTCTTAAATAAGCATGTTCTGGTCCCACTGATGGATAATCTATTCCCGATCCAATTGAATAAACTGGAGCTGGTTCCCCATTTTCATCTTTGAGCATAATCGAATTAAATCCATGCATCACCCCTTCACTTCCATAAGTCAAAGATGCGGCATGTTG
>JBNLDA010000127.1:0-4658 GCA_050304095.1 Arcobacteraceae bacterium
TAGAATCAAATGGGAGGTTATAAGTGGTATAAAGATGAATATAGTCTTCCTCTTTGAGCGTTCCTAGTTCAAAACGTTCCATAAGCTTACGATATTCTGCACGAGCATTTTTTTCTTTGTATGAACCATACGTGTATGTTACAAATGAAACGAAGAAGATAATAAGAAAAAATACAATGATTCCAAAAAGGGGATCTTTATATTCTAGAAACAATCCATCCAAAAATTAAACCTTCAAATTATCTAGATTAAAATATTTATAAACATTTTACTCTAACTCATTTCAAACGGCTTCATGTTGGGTATCCCCAAAATCAAAGATTTTGACCCTAACATTGCAGAGGTTGTTCAATGAGTTGAGTGAAAATATTTCTATGCAACTTTTTATATGTGTATACAAATACTTCTAACTAATGTCAATATTAACTATCTTTTATATATAATGGCATTTATGATAACAAAAGAGTCCATAGAAAATCTTAAAACACAACTTGATATTGTCGATATTGTTTCAAATTTCGTAGAATTGAAAAAATCTGGGGCAAATTTCAAGGCGTGTTGCCCATTTCACAATGAAGAAACTCCTTCAATGGTAGTAAGTCCTGCCAAGCAAATTTTTCACTGTTTTGGTTGTGGAATAGGGGGAGATAGTATCAAGTTTGTGATGGAGTTTGAAAAGCTTTCATATCCAGAAACAATAGAAAAACTAGCTTCCATGGTCAACTTTACCTTACAATATGATAATAACCAACAAAAACAAATTGATATTAAAGTATTAGAACGAGTTAATGAGTATTATCAAAAGCTTTTTGTAGCTAATCCAACAGTTCAAGAATATATTAAAAGTAGAGGGATCTCTTCAACATCAATTGAAAAATTTGAGATTGGATATGCACCAAAATCACATGATACGATTAATTTTTTAAAGAACAATTTTTTAAATTTGGGTGAAGCAAAAGAATTGGGAGTGATCGATAGTGGACAAAATGGTTTGTATGCACGATTTATTGAGCGAATCACGTTCCCTATTTATGCACTTAATGGCAAGATTGTAGGATTTGGTGGACGAACAATCACTGGGCATAATGCTAAATATGTCAATTCTCCTCAAACAAAAATATTCAATAAATCGCGCCTTTTATATGGATATAATATTGCTAAAGATGCTATTTACAAAAAAAATAGAATTATTGTTACTGAAGGCTATTTAGATGTAATTATGTTGCATCAAGCAGGATTTGATACTGCTGTGGCTACTCTTGGAACAGCTTTAACACAAGAGCATTTACCATTACTAAAGCGAGGTGAGCCAAAAGTAATTGTAGCATATGATGGAGACAAAGCTGGGTTGAATGCAGCTTTTAAAGCTTCATTGATGTTGAGTCATAGTAATTTTGAAGGGGGAGTAGTAATTTTTCAAAATGGTATGGATCCAGCAGATATGGTAAAAAACAATCATCTCAATCAACTCAATGAGATGTTTGACCATCCCAAACCATTTATCCCTTTTGTGCTTGATTTGATCATTGCTAAATATGATACAAGCATACCTGAACAAAAACAAAATGCACTTAAAGAACTCAATGAGTATATTAAAACACTTACTCCAATACTTCAAGAAGAATATGCAAAATATATAGCCAGTGCACTGAATATAAATGTAAAACATATTCAACAAAAAAGACAACAACCAAATAGAGCTAATAATATTCAAAATGTACTCACTCATGTGGATATTGCTGAACTCTCTATTATTAAAACAGTTTTAGAACATCCACAAATGTTAGATATGGTACTAAATATTGTAGATGAAAGTATGTTTTTGAATCATCAAGAAGAGTTTCGAATACTTTTAAACGATAAAGAAAATCCAAAATTACGAGCGATTCTTTTGAGAGATGAATTGATTTCATATAGTAAAGAAGAGTTAAAGCAACAATTATTGAGATTTTTGATAAACTTCTATAATCAAAAACTACATATGGTTACTATGGATAAAAGTTTAGGTTTACGAAAAGCAAGTATAATGATCCGTAAGATCAAAGAGAATATTCGTGATCTCAAAGCTGGTAAGTTAGTATCATATAATTTATAAAAAAGGAAAAACTGAATGGAATTTATTCAAACGAATAACGCACCTCAAGCAATAGGGCCTTATTCACAAGCTGTTATTACAAATGGTATGTTGTATACTTCTGGTCAAATTGCATTGACACCGGATGGAACTTTAGTAGAAAATGAGATCAAAGCTCAAACAAGACAAGTGTTTGCAAATCTAAAAGCAATCCTTGACGAAGCCAACACAACACCAGATAATGTAGTAAAAGTGAATATTTTTTTAGACAGCATGGATGATTTTGGAGTAGTAAATGTAATATTTGCAGAATTCTTTGGAGATCATAAACCAGCAAGAAGTACGGTTGCAGTGCAAACACTACCAAAAAATGTATTGATAGAAATTGATTTAATTGCAATTGCTAACGATTATCATTAATTTAAACTTAATTTAATATAAAGTTCGGTAAAATTCGCATCTAAAAAATTCTAGATATAGTTATATAGATAAAAACAGAACAAGATTAGAGGATATGGCAATGTACGCAATTATTAAATGTGGTGGTAAGCAATATAAAGTTTCTGAAGGTGATATCTTAAATGTAGATAAGCTAAGCAAAGACCCAAAAGAGACTATTGAAATCACTGATGTAATCGCTGTTAATGACGGTGAGTTAAAAGTAGGTAACGATGTAGTAAACGCTAAAGTTACTGCAGAGGTGATTGTAGAAGGTCGAGATAAAAAAGTGACTATCTACAAAAAAAGAAGAAGAAAAGATAGTAAATTAAAAAGAGGTTTCAGAAGAAGCTTCACTAAAATTAGAATTACTAATATCGCAGCGTAAGGGGTAAAGAATGGCACACAAGAAAGGTCAAGGTAGTACACAGAATAACAGAGATTCAGCTGGTAGAAGATTAGGTGTTAAAAAATATGGTGGTGAAGCAGTAAGAGCTGGTAACATCATTATTAGACAAAGAGGAACTAAAGTTCACCCAGGAAACAATGTAGGTATGGGAAAAGATCATACTATTTATGCATTGATTGATGGTGAAGTTAAATTTGAAACTAAAGATAAACAACGAAAAAAAGTTTCAGTTTACGCTTCTTAATCAATAAAATATTAGAAAATGTATAAAGGGTACTGAGGTTTTCCTTGGTACCCTTTTTTTTATGGATAAAAAAGGATAGATTGAATGTTTATCGATAGTGTTAGTTTTGCGGTAAGTTCTGGTAAAGGGGGAGCAGGTTGTTCTTCTTTTAGGCGAGAGAAGTTTGTCGTAAAAGGTGGACCAGATGGTGGTGATGGTGGAAAAGGTGGAGATGTAATCTTCAAAGTTGACAACAACACTGACACTCTATCTTGGTACAAAGGGCGAAGATCACTGAAAGCTGACAATGGAAAACCAGGTGGTACAAGAAAATGTACTGGTAAATCTGCTGATCCATTAGTATTGGTTGTACCTCCTGGTACACAAGTGATCGATCAAGAAACTGATGAGGTATTATTAGATCTTTTAGAAGAAGGGCAAGAAGTTGTATTCATTGAAGGTGGAATTGGAGGATTGGGAAATACTCACTTCAAAAATTCACGAAATCAAGTTCCGACTTATTGTCAACCAGGTATGCCTGGAGTTACTAAAGATATAAGATTAGAATTAAAATTAATTGCAGATGTAGGATTAGTTGGATATCCAAATGTTGGAAAATCAACATTGATTTCAACTTTATCAAATGCAAATCCACAGATTGCAAATTATGAATTTACAACACTTACTCCAAAATTGGGTGTTGTAGAAGTGGGTGAATATAATTCATTCGTTATGGCCGATATTCCTGGAATCATTGACGGAGCAAGTGAAGGAAGAGGGTTAGGTTTAGAGTTCTTACGACATATAGAAAGAACACAAACATTGCTATACATGATCGATATGGCAAATTATAGAGATCCACTGGATCAATTTAGAGTATTGCAAGAAGAGGTGGCAAAATTTTCAGAACCACTTTCAAAAAGAAAATACGCTATCGCACTGACAAAAATCGATGCAGTTGATCCTGATGAGTTGAACAGTAAATGTGAAGAGTTCATCAAAGCTATTTCTTTAGAAACTTCAAAAGAAAATTCTTTTGGATTTAATAAAGAGAGATCATATTATGTTCAAGATTTAACATTTGCACGATATAATAAAGCATTGCCTTATTTTGTATTGCCGATTTCATCTGCAACACATACAAATACTGAAGCAATTAAATTTGCTTTATATGATCTATTGCAACAGGAAAAAGAGGGATGAAAAGAATTGTTCTTAAAGTAGGAAGTGCTGTTTTAACACAAGATAGTGCATTAGCTACGACTCGAATGAGTAATTTGGTTGATTTAATTGCAAAATTAAAAGAAAGATATGAAGTGATCTTAGTAAGTTCAGGTGCAGTTGCAGCTGGATATACGTTATTACCATTGGATAAAAAAGAGATCGGTAATAAACAAGCTTTAGCTTCTATTGGTCAGCCCTTACTTATGAAAGAATATAAAGAACGATTCAATCAATATGATATTATCTGCGCACAAGTTTTATTGACTGCAGATGATTTCGACTCAAGAAGA
>JBNLDA010000128.1:0-4637 GCA_050304095.1 Arcobacteraceae bacterium
AATTTCAACATATTTGTAACCTAAATCACATCCATATGCAGTGAATTTTCCATCCCCTAGACCAATATCGCATTTGATCACAAAGGAATCATTTTGGAGTACCTTTCCTGCTTTTTCTTCAATCTCTT
Organism: Arcobacteraceae bacterium; assembly: GCA_050304095.1. Taxonomy (GTDB): domain Bacteria; phylum Campylobacterota; class Campylobacteria; order Campylobacterales; family Arcobacteraceae; genus JAYEFX01. The sequence goes on from JBNLDA010000128.1 coordinate 129, forward strand.
TATTAAATAGCACTTTCCCTTTTTCATATACAATTACATCATTGTATGCTAAAGTTAAAGTCTGATCATCACAAGTGATTTGACTAGCTCCTATGGTTGAAGCAATTCTTCCAAAGTTTGGATCTTCTCCAAATAGGGCAGTTTTTACCAACAATGAATTTGAAAGTGCTTTTGCTGCAATCTCAGCTTCGCTATCATTCACTGCACCGATTACTTCAAAGGCAACTGCTTTTTTAGCACCTTCACCATCTGCAACCATTAACATTGCTAGATCATGCATCACAAGTCTTAAAGCTTCACTAAAAGTCTCTTTCTCATAAGCATTTGATTTTTTGTTTGCTAGAAGTAATACTGTATCGTTTGTTGAAGTATCTCCATCAACACTAATTGCATTGAATGTTGTATGGATATGTTTGTTTAAATGTTCACTCATATCATTTTTAGGAACATCTGCATCAGTAACAATAAAACATAACATCGTTGCAAGGTTTGGATTGATCATTCCAGCCCCTTTTGCAACGGCTCCAATTTTAAATTTACTTCCATCCGAACAGATTACTTCATACATAGTTGTTTTGCTATAAGCATCAGTAGTCATTATTGCCCGTGAAAGATTTTCACCATTTTTAGCACTTAGATCAAATTTTTTTGTTCCAGCAATCAATTTTTCTACAGGAAGTTGATTTCCAATGACTCCAGTTGAGCTCATAATTGGATTAGTCAAATCATGATCAGCTTTGAGGCTTTCAATGATTATATTGATATTATCAATTCCTTCTTCTCCAGTCATAGCATTGGCGTTTTTAGCATTGATGAATACAAAATTCGTTTGAAAACCTTTTGGATACATTTGATAATGTTTAAGAGGGGCTGCTTGAAATTTATTTTTAGTGAATACTGCTTCTACATCACATAAAGTATCACTATAGATAAATCCCATATCTAAAGCATTATTCGCTTTTAAATTTGCACTAATACCATCACAATAGATTCCATCGATTTGATCTATTGTTCCTTTAATTGGCATAATTGTAAACATATTTTAATCCTCTTCGTTTGCATTTTCTAAATTTGCTGGCATTTCAGCCATATTGATCATTCTTCGTGATTTACCAATTCCAGATTGATTTCCAACTAAAAGTAGTTTTGCATTGGCATGAACTATAGTGCTTCCTTTTGGCATTTGGATAAATCGTCCATTTGCTTCGGTGATCCCAATAACACTTACTTTCTTTTTGTCTCTTAAATGCATATCTTTTAATTGCTTATCAACTACCCAACTGTGTTCAGGGATAATTACTTCCTCCATATCAATTGGAGTATCTTTTTTATATAAGAACTCCTCAAGTACATTTTCCATATCTGGTCTCATTGCCATAGCACTTACTCTTTTAGCCATAAGTGCAGGTGGTGCAACCACTTTATCTGCTCCAAGTTTTTTCAATCTATCAACATCATGTTGTGTTTCAGCATTACAGATAATCAAGAAAGGTTTTCTTCCAAGCTCTTTTTCATATAATCTTACTGAAGCGATATTTGTAATATTATCAGAGATGTTTTTTGATAATGAGATGATCCCTTTTGCACTAGAAAGGTGTGACTTTAAAAATGCTTTTTCAGTGAATGGTTCTTCTTTGATAAAGTAAGGGTAATTGAACTCTTTTGCAATTTTTTCAATATCAGGACTTGGATCAACCACAACAAATGGGATATGACTGATTCGAAACTGTTTAGCTAATTGCACCGTATATTCATTGTGATAAAAGATCACAAAATGTTTTTGAAGCCGTGCTATCTTATATAACATACTACGTTCCTTATAAAGTTCGAATAATTTTCCCTTGACGATTGTATCAATCAATACAGCTGTTGAAAGAGTAAAAACAGCAAAACCAAATATGATTAGTGTAATAGTAAAGAATCTACCAGCATCAGATATTGGAGCAATTTCTCCAAAACCAACAGTAGTAAAGGTGATTCCAGTTTGATAAATGGCATCTAATATTGGAAAATCATCGATAAAAATATAACCGATTGTTCCAATCATCATTAACAATTGAACTAATACAAGTGGTAAACGAAAGGGCTTGAGTTGCCCGTAAATTAGGGGATTGAGATCGTATTCAGGTTTGTTGTTTCGGCTTTTGCTCCAACCAAGGAACTTCCGAAATCTTGAAAGAAGGCTCATAAAAGCACTTTTCTATGCTTTTATGAATTCTTTTTTAATGTTCTTAGCTCTTTTGCAGAGATCTTGATTTTTCTAGTAGTTCCATCTTCTAAAGAAACTCTTACAGTTCTTAAGTTTGGTAAAAATCTTCTTTTCGTTTTATTGTTAGCGTGACTTACATTGTGTCCGCTCATTGGACCTTTTCCAGAAATTGCACATTTTCTAGCCATAATAATTTCCTCTTTTTTTTAAAAATATTCGCGAATTATATCAAAATTAACTTAAAGTGTGTTAAAATCTACCATACTTTTTAAGAAAAAATTAATATTTATAGATATAGGGGTAATATGTTAGTAGCACCATCAATACTTTCAGCAGATTTTGGAAAACTCAATGAGGAGATAACTGCCATTTGTGATGGAGGGTGTGATTTAATTCACGTAGATGTAATGGATGGACATTTTGTTCCTAATATGACTATTGGCCCAGTGGTAGTGAGTTCTGTAGCTAAAATTGCTACCAAACCACTTGATGTGCATTTAATGGTTGAAGACAATAACTTCTTTATAGATCTATTTGCTCCATTGAAACCAGAGTATATCTCTTTTCATTTAGAATCAGAAAAACACCCACATAGAGTAATTCAAAAAATTCGATCATTGGGAATAAAACCAGCCATGGTATTAAACCCTCATAGTGATCCAAGTAGTTTAGAATATTTGATTCAAGATTTGGATATGGTACTTCTAATGAGTGTAAATCCAGGATTTGGTGGTCAAAAATTTATTCCAACAGTGATTGAAAAAGCAAAAAAACTAAAAGAGATCATTAATAAAAGAAATCCAAACTGTTTGATTGAAGTCGATGGTGGAGTGAATGATAAGAATATTCAAGAACTAAAAGATGCTGGAGTAGATATTGTTGTTGCAGGGTCATATGTGTATGGTGCAGATGATTATTCTCAAGCCATAAAAAGTCTTCAAGTATAATGCGTATTAAAATATGTGGTATCACTAATATTAGTGATGCGATGAATGCTATTGAAGCAGGTGCTGATGCTCTTGGATTTGTATTTTATGAGCCAAGTCCAAGATATATTGATCCAAAATCAGCTTTAGAGATCATCAAACAACTTCCTCCATTTGTACAAGCAGTTGGTTTATTTGTAAATGAATCGCAACCAAAAGTTGATACAATTTGTCGGTATGCAAAAATCGATGTTGCTCAAATTATCACTGATGATGAAAATTATTTTAGAAATTTGTCAACAAAATATATTGAAGTGATCCGTGCACAATCAAAAGATGATCTACAAAATCTTGATCCAAATAGATATTATTTGGTGGATGCTTTTGTCGAAGGCTTTGGAGGGCAGGGGAAAAGAATTGCTCTTGATTGGTTTGAAGGTGTTGATTGTTCTAAGATCATCATTGCTGGTGGTTTAACTTCACAAAACTTATCTGAACTTAATGGTTATGGTTTTTATGGAGTTGATGTGAGCAGTGGAGTGGAAGCCTCAAAAGGGAAAAAAGACAAAAATAAAATGATTCAATTCGTACAAGAAGCCAATGCACTCACTTGAAAAACTAATAAGAAAACTTTCAATTCATCCAATGCCACTAGATCAATTCTATGAAGAATTAATCAAGTTAAATGAACCATTTTTTGAAACTCCTCAATTAGAATGTGAACTTTTGATCTCAAATGGTTTACCATTAGAGATCAAAGATGATATGGTAAGCCTCAAAACAGCTTCTACCTTACTTCAAGATCAAGTTTTTTGTATCGTTGATATTGAAACCAATGGTGGCAAACCAGATAAATCTCAAATTATTGAGATTGGGGCAGTGAAATTTTATAATGGAGAGATCATAGATCAATATGAATCATTGGTTTATGCTAAAGAAATTCCAGAATATATTCAGGATGTGACTAATATCACACCAGAAATGTTAAAAGATGCTCCATTTTTGAGAAAAGTATTAGAAGAATTCAAAATATTTTTAGAAGATGATATTTTTGTAGCTCATGATGTGAAATTTGATTATAAATATATTTCACATTCTCTTGAAAAATACAATCTAGGAAAACTAAGAAATAGATCATTATGTACAATTGATTTAGCGCAAAGAGTGTTCGATACTGAAAAATATGGTTTACAATCACTCAAAGAAAAACTTGAAATTGATATTGAAGAACATCATAGAGCATTGAGTGATGCATTAAGTAGTACACATGTTTTAGATATTTGTTTACAAAATATTGATAAAAAGAAAATTAAAACAACCGAAGATTTGATTGCTTATTCAAAAGGGAAAAAAGAAGATAAACGCATAAAGCTA
>JBNLDA010000129.1:0-4600 GCA_050304095.1 Arcobacteraceae bacterium
TTGCTAAGAATTAAATAAAAAATATATTAATTTATTATTATATTATTAATATTAGAATAGAATACTAAAGGTTGAGCCTTCACCTTCGATGCTTTTGATCTCTAGTTTAAAATTATGGATTTTTAAGATATTTGAAACAATAGAGAGTCCAATTCCCAAAGAGTTGTTCCAACCATTTTGAGAGACTCGATAGAATTTTTGTGTTACTTTTTCTATCTCACTTTCATTAAGACCAATACCATGATCAGATATATCCAATCTATTTTGATGCAATTGAACCATAACATCATCTTCTGAATATTTCAAGGCATTTTCAATCAAATTACTTATAGCAATATTTAAGAGTGTCTCATCACCAGTAACTTTAATATTTTCTGCATTTGCAAATTCAATAGTTCTATTTGAATATTTTGCATGAAGATTTTCAATAGCATCTTCACAAATATCTTTGAGTGAAATATGAGTAAAATTATGTGGTTGTTTTCCTTCATCAAGTTTGATTGTCAATCTCAATCGATCAATCATTTGAGTCAATCTAGTTGCATTACTAGAGATTTTTTTCAAAAAGTTTTCTTGAATATTTTGTGTCATATCTTTATCTTCAAGGATCGTTTGACTATACCCTTGAATAATAGAAATTGGATTTTTAAATTCATGCGAAATAGCAGAGATAATATCATCTTTTTGTCTATTTGATTGGCGTAATTTCTCTGTATATTTTGCTTTGTTTTTCTCTTTTTTAGCCAATATCTTAGATGCTTTTGTTAAAAGTTTTGTCATCTCATGAAATTCAAGTGAAAAATCTGAAGAGATCTTAAGTTCTTTTTTTTGTTTTGTCAATTTTGATAAAAATTTCAAAATTTGATTCGTTTGATCTTGTAAACTTTGACTGATATTATATGTAACAATCAAAGAAAGCAATACAAATAACAAATAAATAAATCCAACTTTAATTGATAATGCTAAAAATCCATCATTAATCTGTTGAATATCTTTTGCCATACGAATATATAATGGCTTTCCATTGAGTCGGTACATTTTGACCACATATAACAGCTCTTTTTTGAGTGTATTTGAATATCTAATTGACCAACCATAATCTTGATATTTTGATTGAATAATCTCTTCTCTATGAGCATGATTGTCCATATTTTCTTTATCTTTATGACTTTCAGCGATCACCACACCCAGATCATTGATCAAAGTAGTTCTTATATGATTTACTTCTTTAATATTTTGTACAAGATTTTCTAAGCTTTGTGCAGACTTGAGATGTAAAGCCATCACTTTGATATTATCAAGAAGATGCTCTTTTGTTTGTTCTATATATTCATTTTTTAGCCAAAAATAGGTTATTCCACCCACTACTAAAAGTATTGCAAATACAAGAGCAATAAATCTTCTTAAAAATATCTGGTGAAGTTTTAACAAAAGATATAACCTTCACCACGTACAGATTTGATATACTCTTTATTGTTATCTGGATCGATTTTTTCTTTAAGACGTTTAACTGCGACATTGACAGTTTTAAGCTTTGTATCAAAACTATCTTCCCATACATCTTGTAAAAGTGTTTCTCGACTTAGCAAGATATCTTTATTTTTCATAAATTCTAAAAGTAGATCATGCTCTAAATGGGTTAAATGAATTTCTGATTCATTAATAAAAAACTTTTTATTTGAAGCGTTATAAGTGATATCTCTATGACGCAACACATCCATTGTTTTTTGGGTTCTTTTAAGCACTGCTTTGACTCTTGCTCGAAGTTCATCTAGATTAAAAGGCTTGGTGATATAATCATCTGCTCCTCTATCAAAACCTTGCATGATGTCATCATGACTATCTTTTGCAGTGATATAAATAACAGGTTGGTTATACCCTTTATTTCGAATTGTATCTATAAAGACACTTCCTTCAACTGCAGGAAGATTTCGATCCATAAGTATGAGATCGATCTGTTCTTCATCAAGTATTTGTTGAACATTTGATGTATCAAGACATCCTATAACTTCATATTTATCTTTACTTAGTGTATATTCGATGAGTTCTAAAATATCTTGTTCATCTTCAACGATCAATATTGTTGTATTCATGGCAATCATTATAACTTAGTTTTTATGAAACTCTCCACCAACTTTAGCATACATCATTAATGAAGCCATTCCTAAAGCTCTATCAGCAATTTTTTCACTTTTTCTTAAACTGCTTAAAATATCATGGTATGAAGTAAAATCACCAATTTCTTCTGATTGCTTCAATAAACTTTGCTCAAGCATATTATAAAGATCATCTGTTTTACTTTCATGAATTAATACTTGATTGAATGTCTCTTGTAAATCATCTTTACATTCGATGCTTAACATACTTACTGCTGATTCAATAGCCATTACGGTTGCTTTTTGCATTGGTAATGTGTATTCATTAATTTTTTCGAGATCAATATCTTTACATACATCTTGAAAACCTTTAATAAAAGCTCTTGTATTGATACATGCTCTCATTAGTTCATTTGTGATCTTGAGATACGCTACCATTGTTCTCAAATCTTTTGCTTCAGGTTGGTGTAAAGCCAAGATAGTGATTACTTGATTATCTATATCATCAGTTTTAATACTAATATTATTGATATGTTTTTTAGCTTCTTTAAGCTTCTCATCATCACAATCACTTAATGCACTTAAAAGCAACTTATTTGCCTCTAACAATCCATTTCCTAACGTTTCTAAGCTACTGCTTATTTCATTCATTTTATCTATATAATTTTTTAACATATGCTTTTCCTATTATCCAAATCTACCAGTAATATAATCTTCAGTTTTTTTCTCTTTAGGGTTAATGAAAATTGTTTCAGTTTCATCATATTCAATCAAATCTCCCAAGTGGAAAAATGCTGTCATATCTGCGACCCTTGCAGCTTGTTGCATATTGTGTGTCACTGTTACGATCGTATAATCTTTTTTTAGTTCCAACATCAATGCTTCAATCTTTTCTGTACTAATTGGATCAAGTGCACTTGTTGGTTCATCCATCAAAATAACATCAGGTCGAACAGCAATGGTTCTAGCAATACACAATCTTTGTTGTTGACCACCAGAAAGTCCAGTCCCTGGTTGTTGTAAAATATCTTTTACCTCATTCCAAAGACCTGCACCAATAAGAGATTTTTCTACCAACTCATCACAAGCTTTTCCTTTTTTTACAATCCCATGTTTCAATGGTGCATATGCCACATTTTCATAGATTGATTTTGGAAAAGGATTTGGTTGTTGAAATACCATTCCAATTCTTTTTCGAACACTTACCTCATCAACTTCTTTATCATAGATATTGGTTCCATCAATAATTACTTCCCCTTCAATTCTAGCAGAACTTACTAGATCGTTCATTCTGTTTAAACATCTTAAAAATGTTGATTTTCCACAACCTGATGGCCCAATCAAAGCTGTGATCTGATTTTCATAAATCTCTATATCAAGATCATGTAAAGCATGTTTTTGTCCATACCATAGATTTAATTTACGAACATCTATTTTTTTTGGAAATTTTATTTCTTGTCCATTATTTGTTAAGTTTGTTTTATTACTCACTATTTTCCCCTACCATTTAATTTCAAATTTTTTACGTAAATAAACTGCTGCTGCATTTAACGAAATAAGTACTGTTAAAAGTACAATGATTCCTGCAGCAGTTCTTTCTATATAAGCTCGTTCTGGCATCCCAGCCCAAGTAAAGATTTGTGCAGGCATAACAGTGGCTGCATCTAAAATGGTACTTGGAGCATCAGGAATAAATGCAATCATTCCAACAATAATCAATGGTGCTGTTTCTCCCATTGATTGAGCTAAAGAGATAATTGAACCAGTCATAATCCCAGGAAATGCCAATGGTAATACATGGTCTCTTGTTACTTGTACTTTTGTTAATCCCAATCCATATGCAGCTTGTCGAATATTAGCTGGAACCGATCTCAATGCAGCACGTGAGCTTACAATAATAATAGGTAAAGTCATCAATGCCAAAGTCAAACCTCCAACTAGTGGAGAAGATCGTGGCATACCAAATAGGTTAATAAATATAGCCAAACCTAAAAGACCAAATAAAATTGATGGAATTGCTGCAAGATTATTGATATTGACTTCGATTGTTTGTGTCCATTTATTATCAGGAGCAAACTCTTCAAGATACACAGCCGTTGCCACCCCAATAGGAAAAGCAAATGCCATACATACGATCATAGTTAAGATCGTACCGATCATTGCAGATTTGATCCCTGAGAATTCTGGAACTTTACTATCTCCTTGAGTAAAGAATATCTTATTAAATTGCAATTCCACTTTTCCTTGTGCAATCAGCTCTTTAAGTAATACCATATCTTTATCATCAATCTTATAGTAGTATTCTTTCATATACATATCTACTTGATCATCAGCCAATGCCCATTGAGATACTGTTTTTCCCATCAATGTTGGATCAGCTTCTACTCTTTGTTTTATATCTCTAAGCCATGCTCTACTTAATAGATCTCGATATTTTCTATCAACTGATGATCTATAGTTTTTGACAGTTTTATCGTTATAGGTAACATCTACTTTGATATATG
>JBNLDA010000130.1:0-4514 GCA_050304095.1 Arcobacteraceae bacterium
GGCACGACACTGTGATTGAGTTGTATGTCTTATTGTGTCCTTGTGTGAAGACTATGTGGAATTTTATGTGAAGACTATGCATTGTTGTGTGAAGACTATAATTTTTTGTTGATTTATGTTTTATTGCGTCAAAACTATATGTATTGTTACAATTTTTTTGCTATATAATCTGTTTTGGAGGCTCTCCATCCGGGGAGGTAGCCAAAACAGGGGTTATATAAAAAAATCTAATATATTTAACTTTTTTATTATTAAAATTTAAGTATAATGAGTAAATTTTAGTTAAGGATCTATTTTTTTGAAACATATTTCAGTTGGACATTCGCCTGATGCAGATGATATTTTTATGTACTATGCGATCAAATTTGGTTGGGTCAATACGCCAGACACCTCATTTGACAATATCGCTTTAGATATAGAAACGCTCAATCAAGCAACGATCAATGGAGAATATGACATTTGTGCTATTTCGTTTGCACTCTATCCTTTTGTAAAAGATGATTTTGCACTTTTACGAACCGCTGTGAGCTTTGGAAACGGTTATGGACCAAAACTTGTAAAGAAAAAAGACACTAAACTAAAAAAGAATTTTAAAGTTGCCTTGAGTGGTCGTTACACTACCAATGCACTGTTATTTAAAATTGCTTATCCAGAAGCTAGAATCACTTATATGAATTTTCTAGAGATCGAGCAAGCAGTATTAAATGGCACAGTTGATGCAGGAGTATTGATCCACGAATCAATTTTAACTTATGATGATTCATTAGAAGTTGAAAAAGAGATATGGGATATTTGGCAAAGTTTAGCCGGAGATGATTTACCATTACCATTAGGTGGGATGTGTATACGAAGATCTATTCCATTACATGATGCTATAACGTACGAAAATGTACTTATAAAAGCGGTAAAAGTTGCCAACGATAATAAATTACAATTATCAAAAATGTTACTTGAAAGAGATTTGATCCGAGTTGATCATGATACTTTACAAACATATTTGAATTTGTACGCAAATGATGATTCAATAGAATTAAGTGATCTTCAACTGCAAGCTTTAGATACATTATATAAGCTTGGATTTGAACATCAATTATTTGATGAACTAATAAAAACACATGATTATTTAATACCAAAAGAGTATGAGGAGATACGCAATGCTTAAATACATTGTTACAGTTTTACTATCATTATTCGTTAGTACAAATCTGTACGCAGGGAAAATGTATGATGACAAATTCGCTGATTTCGATTATGAATTTGCACAACAAGAACAGCAAGGGGCCCAAGAGAGTGATCCATTGCATGGCTATAACAGAGTTATGACAGATTTTAATGATGCACTTTATGTCAATGTTTACAGACCACTTTCAAAAGCAATTGATGCAGTGGTACATGACAAAATCCAAGAGGGTGTGTCAAATATGTACTATAATGTAACCTTTCCAATTCGATTTACCAATGATATTTTACAATTGAAATTTGACAAAGCAATCATTGAGATTGGAAGATTTGTTCTTAATACTGTATTTGGTATTTTAGGATTCTTTGATGTAGCTCAAACACAATTTGGTCTTTATACAACTCCAGAAGATTTTGGACAAACTTTAGGACACTATGGAGTAGCAGCTGGACCGCATATCGTTTTACCATTCTTTGGGCCATCAAACCTAAGAGATACAATTTCAATGGTACCAGATGCGTATCTTGATCCAACTGTATACAATGAAAGCAGAGGATTCAATGTTGTTAATAACTTTGATAAAAGTATTGGTTTAGAGGTTGTTGAACAACTAAATTATGGATCAATGAACTATGAAACGTATGATATGTTAAGAAAAGATGCAATCGATCTTTATCCATATTTAAAAAATATTTATGAGCAACGAAGATCAAAAATGATCGAGGAATAAAAATGAAAAAAATTGTACTGGCTTTTTTATCGTTTATTTTTTGTGTAACTCCAATTTTTGCAGATATTACAACAGACATTAAAGACCAATTCAATTCAAGAATTGATTCAGTGATTAAAATTGTTATTGACAAATCAGTAGAAGCTGAAGAGAGAAACAAAAGAATCATTAAAGCGATTTCACCGATGTTCGATTTTGAACTCATGGCTAAGTTAAGTCTTGGTGGAAAAGCTTGGAACTCTTTAGATGCGCATCAAAAACAACTTTTTGTTGATCTTTATGTAGCAAGAATGAAAAAATCTTATTCTGAAAAATTAGATGCCTATACTAATGAAACAATTATTGTGAATGAAATTCAAATGCCAAAATCAAATAGAGCCTTGATCATCACCGATCTGATTTCTGGTGATGAAAAAATACCAATCAACTATAAAATGTATGAAGCAACTCCTCAAAAAGAGAAAAAGGATAAATGGCTTATTTATGATGTAGATATTTCAGGAGTTAGTGTTGTTCAAACTGATCGTGCACAATTTGCAGAAGTTTTAAAAAGCAACACAATTGAATATCTTATGGACCAAATGAATACTAAGCGATAATGCAACATAACGCTTATAGCTCAATCATCCTCAATCATCCCAAAAAAGTATTAGTAGCACTATTGCTACTTACTTTATTCCTTGGAAGTTTTGCGACCAATCTTAAAATTGACGCTTCGGCTGAAACCTTACTTTTAGAAAATGACAAAGACCTTCAACTTTCCAGAGAAGTAGCTGCAAGATATGCTTCACAAGATTTTTTATTAGTCACCTTTACCCCAAAAAGCAATGATCTTTTAGACAAACAATCCCTTGATACTATTGCTCAATTTAGCAATGAAGTTAAACAACTTCCTTTAGTTGATAGTATCACGAGCATATTAAATGTTCCGTTACTTCAAAGTCCACCGATGCCTATTAGTGAACTTATTAACAATATTCCAACCTTACAAGAAGGTAATGTTGATAAAACTCTAGCGCAAAAAGAATTTGTTACAAACCCATTATATGTCAATAACTTAGTGAGTAAAGATTTTAAGACCACTGCCATTTTAGTTTATTTAAAAGATGATCCAAAATTTAGAGAATTAACAAAAAAAAGAGAAGACCTTAAAAAGAAAAACGATGAAGTTCAATTAAAACTAGTTGAAGATGAATTAAAATCCCACCGTGATATTATGAGAGAAGCAAATCATCAAAATATCATAGATATCAGAAATATTATCCCAAAATATCAAGATTTTGCACTTATGAATTTAGGTGGAGTCAATATGATCGCTGATGATATCACAACTTATGTACAAAATGATCTACAAACATTTGGTACATTGATCTTTATTTTATTGATTCTAGTTCTAATCATTTTATTTAGATCAATTCGATGGGTTCTTTTGCCCTTATTCATTTGTATTTTGGGATTAATCAGCACCACTGGATTGTTAGGATTATTTGGTTGGGAGATCACTGTTATATCTTCAAACTTTATTTCACTTCAGCTTATTATGAATATGTCTTTAGTGATCCACTTGGTAGTCAAATATAAAGAATTACATCAAAAGTTTCCTTCACACAATCAAAAACAGCTCGTATATGATACCACTGCAAGTATGTTTAAACCATCATTCTTTGTTGTAATCACTACTATTACTGGATTTAGTTCATTAGTATTTAGTAATATTTTACCAGTGATGAATTTTGGTTGGATGATGAGTATGGCAATTACGCTATCATTAATCTATACATTTATTTTATTTCCAACTGTGTTAATGCTTTTACCAAAAGAGGAACATTCTCACAAAAGAGAAAATAAAATCTCATTTACCAAAGGGCTAGCGCATATTTCTCAAAACTATAAATTACTTATTATGACTATGATGTTGATTGCTATTGTTTTCTCTGTTTCAGGAGCGCAAAAACTTTTTGTGGAAAATAGTTTTATTGATTACTTTAAAAAAGATACCCAAATCTATAAAGGGATGAAGCAAATTGATACAGAACTTGGTGGTACAACTCCATTAGATGTAGTGATCACCTTTAAAGAAGATGACAGTATAAAATCTGTAAGTGTCGATGAACCAAAAGTAAATTCTTTTGAAGATGATATGCTCAATGAATTTGAAAATGAATTCGCTCAAGAACAAGAAGCCAATGCTGAGCAATATTGGTTTACTCAAGCTAAAATGCAAAAAATCAAACAAGTCCATGATTATCTAGAAACATTACCTCAAATTGGAAAAGTTCTTTCCCTAGCAACCATGGGTGAACTTGGAAAAATGCTCAATGAAGGTGAAGAACTTGATAGTTTAACTTTAGCGTTAATGTACCAAAAACTTCCAGCTGAATACAAGAAAATACTATTAGATCCTTATATGAACATTGAAGCCAACCAATTACGAATCACAATGAGAATAATAGATTCACAACAAGACCTACGAAGAGACGCTTTAATAAAAAAGATCAAACATGATGTTTCAACAATGCTTGATCCAAAATATGAAGAGTTTGCCTTAACAAATATCATGGTATTGTATAACAATATGTTGCAATCACTTTTTGATTCACAGAT
>JBNLDA010000131.1:0-4514 GCA_050304095.1 Arcobacteraceae bacterium
AAAAGAAGGAATCAAACTTACAATTGCTAAATACTACCTACCAAGTGGTAGAACGATCCAAGCAACAGGGATCACTCCAGATATTATTGCTTATCCAGGAAATGCTGTAGTAGAACCTGAAGATGATTTTAAAATCAAAGAAGCAGATTTGAAAAAACACTTAGAAAGTGAACTAGAAAAAACACAAAAGAAACCAATCAAAGTAGATAAAGATCTCAATAAAGATAAAAAAGATATTTTAACAAAAGACAACCTCAATGAAGATAATCAACTCACTACTGCAGTGAACGTGCTTAAATCATTGATGATTATGAATAAATAGGAGAATGAATGCAAATAAGTGAAATTATTGCACTAGGACTTTGGCCTGAATCTAAAAAGACAACAACTCAAAAAGGCCTTTTAGAACTTGAAGAATTAGGATACAACCTTTTTTATATTGGTAAAAATGCCGATCTTTATACTTGTCCAGGTAATGACCCAAAAGTATTATTGGTAAGAAGTGACAGATGTTCTGTTTTTGATATTCCATTGAATCTTGAAATAAATGGGAAAGGGGTATCGCAAACTGCTATTTCAAATAGTGGAGCAAAATTTGCTAAAAAGCACGGCATTAGAACAGCGATTTTAGATGAAACAATTGATCCGAGCATCAGCGTAGCGCCAAGATGTCAATTTATGGAATTATGTAAACCACTAGAAGCTGAAATTGATGGGGATGTAGTACAATTCGAATTTATTTTTAGAAATTATTTAACTGGTTCACTTTTTGAAGCATGTCAAAATGGAAATGATCCGTATGGATTAAATCTTCCAAACGATCTTGCACAATGGCATAAATTTGATACACCTATCTTTACCCCTACTACAAAAGGGATCAAAGATGAACCATTGAACTCTAAAAAGGTAAGAGAGCAATTTTCTGAGATCATCTCAAGTTTGGAAAATCTATTCCAAGATTTTACTTCATTTGCGCATGACAATGGCATTGTAGTAGTAGATACAAAATTTGAAATCTTTGTAAATTCAAAGGGGGAATGGGTATTAGGAGATGAAGTTCTAACGCCTGAAAGTTCTCGATTTATCTCATTAGAAGATTTTCAAAATGAAAATTATATCTCTATGGACAAACAAATTTTAAGAGATTTTGGAAAAGAATCTAACTGGAAAGAGCAATCAAAAGAATTAAAAGCAGGTGAAAAACTGGAAGTGAATGTTCCAGATTCAATCAAAAATAAGATCTTAGATGGTTATACGACTATCTTAAATAGATTAAGTAAATAATAAAAAATTTAGTAAAAGGTAATAAATGAAAGCTATCGTAAATATTTCACTTAAACAAGGAGTGCTTGACTCACAAGGGAAAGCAACACACCACACACTTGATACAATTGGTTTTAAAGAGATCGTTAAAGATGTAAGAGTTGGGAAACAAATCATTCTTCAACTAAACACTGAAGATGAAGCTCAAGCAAAAGAAGAAGTGACAAAAATGTGTGAACAATTACTTGCAAATACAGTAATTGAAGATTACGAAATCACTTTAGAGAAATAACATGAATGTTGTAGTATTACAATTCCCAGGAACAAATTGTGAATACGATACTAAGTATGCTTTCGAGATGCTTGGGGCTAAAGTAACAATTTGCTGGCATGAAGACCATGCAATTCCAAATGATACTGATCTAGTAGTATTACCAGGTGGGTTTTCATATGGAGATTACTTACGAAGTGGAGCATTAGCGAAATTTGCTCCAGTGATGAATGATGTAAAAAAATTTGCACAAAAAGGTGGAAAAGTTTTAGGTATCTGTAATGGATTCCAGATCTTAGTTGAAACTGGACTTTTACCAGGAGCCCTTAAAAGAAATGATAACTTACATTTTATCTCAAAACATCACCATTTAAAAGTTGTGAACAATGATAATAAGTTTTTATCAAAATGTAGCGTTGGTGAAGTTTTAAATATTCCAGTAGCTCATCATGATGGAAACTATTATATTGATGCAAATGGACTAGAAGAGCTAAAAGCCAATGGACAAATTCTTTTACAATACTGCGATAAAGATGGTACTAACCAAGTTCTTAACGGAAGTGTAGAACAAATCGCTGGAGTTTGTAACAAAGAAAAAAATGTATTTGGTCTTATGCCTCACCCAGAAAGAGCAATGGAAGAATTGCTAGGATGTGATGATGGTGTAAAAATGTTACAAGGTTTCTTTTCATAATTCCTATGATATTTAGACTCCTACTACTAAGTTTTGTTTTATTTGCATCTTTATATGCAGTTGATACATACAATACTTCAGAGCAATCAGTATTTGGAAATCAAAAACTTCCAAATACTTTGCCAAATGACTTTACACAACAAGAAATTGATAATATTCTTAGAACAAAAAATGTTCATATGCAATATACTCATTATCCAAAAACAGTATATGATAAACAAAAGTTTACTATTTCACTCAAAGCAATCATCTCTTTAGATAATCTAAGTAAAATAGATACTGCTTTTAAAGATTCCTTTGGAGTAAAAGTTTTAAACCCAATGAGTCCATGGAAACCATCTGAAGAAGATGAACATATTTATACAAATCAATTTGAACTTATCATCACACATGATGAATTTCAACTACCAGTTATTAAAATCGATCTTTACCAAAATGAAAATTATCGTGAAAGTGCAAGGTTACAACCAAAAGAGGTAAAGTTTAAAAAAATCATTGTTGCAACAAAAAACTTCTCAAATATCTTAGCTAAAGACCTAAAGATACTTGGACAAAAAACAAAACAATACGATAACAATAATCTTCTAACCGTTATGGAAATTCAAGCAAGTGAATCGAACTTAAAAGAGTTCTATTTAGAAGGGTATGAAAAACAAGGTTTGGAATCCTTTGAAAGCAATCCAATCAATCAAACTATTTTTTATTATGTAATCACTCCAATTTTTGTAAAACAAATTCAATTCAATTACTACAATACTCAACTAAAAAAGACGATCAATGTAAAAGTTCCAATTGTTCTTAAAGAAGACTTGGTAAGTACACAAACTGATCTCAATCCAAATACGAGTGGATTTTTATTTTTTAAAAAAGTAGCTTTAGCTGTTTCAATATTCTTACTACTAGTACTATTCTATTTCAAACGTTCAATCATCATTATTATCCTAATAATGATTTTAGGTATAGTACTTTCAAATTTAATGATGCCAAATCCAAAAACAACTATCCCATCCGATACTCATGTTTATATCCTTCCAACAAAAAATTCTACTATTTTTCACATCACCAGCGAAGAACACACCGTAGAAATTTTAGATAGAAAAGTTGATTTTTCAAAAGTATTATTTGAAAATGAAGCAATTGGTTGGATTAAAAATGATGCCTTACAAAAAGGAAAATAATGTGGTCTAAGATACGTGGATATTTAACTGTAATTCAATTTTCAATAACTGTTTCGATTGTAATCGTTCTTATGTATATTCTTCCTACAAAATATGCTGTATGGGTTCGTAAATCTTGGGCAAAAATGCAAATACCACTTTTAGGTATTACTTTAGATATTCGAGGTACATTTGATGAAGATGCACAAATGATTATGATGAATCATCAATCATTACTTGATATTGTAGTTATGGAATATATTGATTTTGATCGTGACACTGCCTGGGTAGCAAAAAAAGAGATTGCTGATCTTTTTTTCTATGGACATATATTAAAAGCGCCAGAAATGATTATAGTTGATAGACAGAATAAAGCAGGTCTTATAAAATTACTCAAAGATGTAAAAAATAGGATTCAACACAATAGACCAATTGCTATTTTTCCTGAAGGTACAAGAAGTGATGGGACTGAACTTTTGAAGTTTAAAACTGGTGCAAAGATTGTAGCTCAGAAATTTAATCTTAAAGTACAACCCGTACTGATGTTTAATACAAGACAAGTAGTTGACTCTAAAACTCTTAATTGTAAACCAGGAACTGTGAAAGTAATATTTTTTGATACTATTGATCCAAATGATGATCCAGATTGGTATACAAAGATTGAAGAACAAATGAGAAAAGTCTTCGAAAAAGAAAAAAATAAATGACACTTAGTACATCAACAATTATTGCAATAGGAAGTGGTGGATTTTTAGGAGCAGTAAGCCGAGCTTATGTCAACTCTTATGTAAGTAAAACTTTTCCTCACGATCTTCCATTAGCTACCCTTGGAGTTAATCTAGTGGGAAGTTTTCTTATTGGGATATTAATAGCTTTATTTATGCAATATAGTGTGAGCGATACAACTAGAGGTTTTCTAGTCACTGGATTTCTTGGAGCACTCACAACCTACTCTACTTTTGCCATTGAATCTTACTTCTTACTTGGAACCTCAATTGGTCTAGCTATAAGCAATATGGCACTAAATCTTTTTGGTACAATAATCGCTGCTGGTAGTGGTTATAAACTCTTCTTATATTTATTAAAATAAACCCTTCAACAAACCAAAATTTCGTTTAAGCATTAAATC
>JBNLDA010000132.1:0-4490 GCA_050304095.1 Arcobacteraceae bacterium
ATACAAATTTAAACACAATGATTTTATTGATTATGCACATGTTGCAACCATCGTTGAAAACACCATGAAAAAACAAAAATTTGAACTGATTGAAAATGCGATTGAGTTCTTACAAAAAAAGCTCACCAAAAAATTCAAAATGAAAAATTTGGTGATCAAAATATCAAAACCAAATATATTAAACAACTGTATAGTTAGTGTAGAAGGATAATAATGAGTTTTATTGAAACTAGAGGAAACGATGGCATCAAACCTGTTGAAGTAGAATTTTCGTATGCAATTTTAAATCCTAGTGCTTCATATGGTGGGTTATATGTCCCAAAAGAGCTTCCTGATTTAGGTGATGATTTTATCAACAATCATATCAATGCAGATTATAAAACATTAGCTAGAGATATTTTACATGCTTTTAAAATCGATATTGATGATGAAGCTATTGATGCTGCATTAAATCTTTATGATCATTTTGATGATAGTAGCAATCCAGCCCCAGTGGTAAAGATCAAAGATGATCTTTTTGTTAATGAACAATACCATGGTCCAACAAGAGCATTTAAAGATATGGCTTTACAACCATTTGGTTCGATTTTATCAAGTATTGCTAAAAAGCAAGATGACCAATATTTGATCCTAGCAGCCACTTCAGGTGATACAGGTCCAGCAGCACTGAATACTTTTAAAAACAAAGAAAATATCAAAGTAGTATGTTTATATCCGAGTGGTGGTACAAGTGATGTTCAAAGATTACAGATGGTTACTGAAGATGGAAAAAACCTAAAAGTAATTGGTATCAATGGAAACTTTGATGATGCACAAAATGCTTTAAAAACATTACTTGCAAGTCAAACATTTAAAGATGAATTGATTCAAGATGGTATTAAACTAAGCGCTGCTAATTCAGTGAACTTTGGTCGAATCATCTTCCAGATAATTTACCATTTTTGGAGCTATATTGCATTACTTAAACAAAATGAGATAGAGTATGGTGAGAAAATATATTTAAATGTTCCATCTGGAAACTTCGGGAATGTTCTTGGTGGATATTATGCTCTCAAAATGGGATTGCCAGTAGAAAAACTTTTAGTTTCTTCTAATGAAAACAATATTCTAACAGAATGGATCAATACTGGAGTGTATGATATTTCAGACAAAGAATTGATTCTGACAAAATCTCCTGCAATGGATATTTTAAAATCTTCGAATATTGAAAGAGTGATCTATGATCTTTATGGACCGAAGCGAACTAAAGAGCTATTTGACAACCTGAATGAGAAAAAATGTTTTAAACTCACGCCAGAAGAAACAGCCCAATTACAACAATATTTTGCAGCCGTTAATAGTGATGATGCTTATGGAGCAAAAACAATCAAGGCATTTTTAGATGAGGGATATTTAATGGATCCTCATACTGCAACGTGTATCAAAGCCTATGATGAATTAAAAGAAAAAGACCTTAAAATGGTAATTTATTCAACAGCAGAATGGACAAAATTCTCTGCAACAGTATTAAATGCCTTGAATGAAGATGATACAAAATACACTGATAAAGTAGCATTAGAAACTATAAATAAAAAGTTCAATGCAAACGTTCCAGAAAGTATTGATGCTCTATTCACTGCACCTGTTATCCATGATACAGTAATTGATATCGAGCAATTAGAAGAAGAGATTGTTAAGTTCTTACGAGCTTAACACCACATCTTCGTTGATATTCAATCTATCTAAAGCTTTTTGAGCCAACTCTTTGGCTTCAAGAGCAAGCTTTCTATTTTCACTTTCCATTTCATGTAATTTTAATTCATCGATTCTAGCCATAGTTTTTCTAGTCTCTTCATGCCCAGCAATATTAATAATATGTTTATTTTTCGCGATTTGTTCTAATAATTCTCTATTTCTCCATGAAGTAGTAATAATACTTGTAATGTATGATCGATGAGATATATTATCTATATGATCATTATTAATCAATGCAAGATTAAGCATAATATCACCATTTTTATCAAAATAAAGTTTATAAAGATATTTAACATATTGTTCATTATTTAATTCAGCTATATAATCGTAAACAAAGGCTTTATGAATAGAATGATAAACTGTTTCTAAAACTATTGTATGAATCAATTTTTGAGAATAAAATGTTTTGGCTAATTGTTTGATCGCCACATCATAAATTCCATCTGCTTTATTTTTATCAAGTAACGTAATAAATTTTACAAGAGTATAATGATGGGTCAAATCTGCGTTGATAAATCTGTTTTTGAGTCCCTCTAAAATATCATGATTTTTAGATGATTTATTTGCATATTGGATCACGGCATATGTATCTTCAATATCTTCTTGAAAAAATAAACATTGAGTAACATAGGTTTTTAAAATCAATTTTAGATCAATTTCTATCATATCATACGCTCGTGATCTAAAAAATTCTTTTATATTGTGAGGGATTTTTTGTTCCGTTTGTGTAAGTTGATCAAACTTTTGACTCAAACTTTCTACATAAATAATTTTATCTTTAATGGGAACCAATTTGACAAATTGATTATATTTATCTTCTAATATTTGCGCATTTTTATAAATTTCCTTGATAAATAAAGTATTGTTATTCAAAGCTAATTCATCAATCATGGCAATAAAAGCCCTATCATACTCATCAATATCTTGAGCAGTTTTTACTTTATTGATAAATCTATTGGCATGGAGTGTCTTTACAAATTTATAGATTAAAAATGGAGATAATATCACCACTAAAACAAAAAGAACAAAATTAGTGGTAGCCACTGCATTATAATCAAACAAAGCAACTATATCATAGTTAAACTCACTTGCTTTGCTAAAAAAATTAGAAATTGCATTTTGTATATACATTGTAAACCTTTATAAAAGTTACAGTTATTATAACAGTTTTTCCCAAAAAATCGGGCAAAAAAAAAGGAAGCGATATACGCCTCCTTTTAAAAATGTCAGTGAAGAATTATTTTCTAAGCTCTTTAATTTTTGCAGCTTTACCAGTTAATCCTCTTAAGTAGTTAAGTTTAGCACGTCTTACATCACCTCTTCTTAATACTTCAAAAGATTTAATACTGTCAGTATATAATGGGAAAATTCTCTCTACACCAACACTGTTTGCTCCAATTTTTCTAACTGTAAAAGTAGAACTTACACCTTCACCGTGTCTTGCAATAACAACACCTTCAAAATTTTGAATTCTTGTTTTGCTACCTTCTTTAATCTCTACACCAAGTCTTACTGTATCACCAGCTCTGAATTCTGGAATGCTTTTCTCTTGAACTTGAGCTGCTTCGAAACTTGCAATATATTTATTCTTCATAATTTTTTCCTCTATTAGGTCTATAATATTTTGTTTTGTAAATCGACATTTTTCTTTTTAAGTCGAGAATTTTAGCGTGATTACCCTTTAAGAATTCTGAAACTACACTTAAATTTCTAAATTCTTTTGGTTTTGTAAAAGATGGTGCTTCAAGCAATGCTATACTCTTCCCATCATCATGGTGTTGGTTATAACTCTCCATTTCTAATGATTCATCATTTCCAAGTACCCCTTCTACATTTCTACTAATAGAATCGCACATTACCAATGAAGGAAGTTCACCACCTGTTAAGATGTAATCTCCTATGCTAAATACTTCATTAGCATATTTTTCAATTACCCTTTCATCTATCCCTTCATAACGACCAGATACAAATACAACATGATCTTTTTTAGCTAATCTTTTTGCATCATTTTGTTTGAATGGCTTAGCAGCAGCCAATGGAAAAACAATATGTGCTTTAGGAGAAAGCTCCTTGATTTTATCCAAAGTGTCAAATAATGGCTGTGGAGTCATAAGCATTCCAGCCCCACCTGCACACATCGTATCATCTACTTTATTGTGCTTATTGGTTGTATAATCTCTTGGATTGTAAAAATCATATTCAATAAATTGTTCATCAACCGCTCTTTTTAAAATAGAGTCTTTAAAGTATGGTTCTATTAAATTTGGGAATAAAGTTACAAAGGTAAATTTCATGGCGAGATTTTAGCATAAAAGAAACAATTAATCAATTGGTATGTTACAATTGTGCTATGAAGAAAATCCTTACAATTATTAGTGCAAGTCTTATATTATATAGCAGTGCTTGTATCTATTTATACATTAATCAACAAGCTTTGATTTTTCCAGGTGCTTTTGGTGAAGCACAATCTATCAAAAATCATACACCTTTTACACAAAACATTACAGCTTTACAATTACGAACAGATGATAATATGATCTTAGATGGAATAAAAGCAACCAATAATAGTGATACCCTTCTTATCTATTATAGTGGTAATAGTGAAAATGCTTTTAATGTTGTCAACGATTTAAATACACTTGGGGATTTTGACGTTATCTCCTACCATTACAGAGGATATGTTACTTCGCAAGGTACTCCATCATCACAAAAAATTTTAGAGGATGCGTTAAAAATCTATGATACCCATGCAAAAC
>JBNLDA010000133.1:0-4268 GCA_050304095.1 Arcobacteraceae bacterium
ACTAAGTTCAGAAGTGGATGAATTGGCTGATGGTAGTGAAGCACTGATCGTTGGGCAGATTGAAGATATCAATGTACGAATTTCTAAAAAAGGAAATAAATTTGGTATTGCCACATTAATTGATCTACATGGAAACTTAGAATTGATGTTATTTGAGAGTCATTTGCAAGAGCTTGAAGAGGATTTTGATCTGTCTAAACCTATTGCTTTTAAAGTTCGAGCCAAAGTCAATGATTTTGGAGTGCAGCTTAGTATCAAAAAAATTGAATCACTCAAAGATGCCAAGAAAGAGAAGATTAAAAAGAAACAAGCCGTTAAGGAAGAACCACCAATGACTATTGGAATCAATTATAGTGATAATGAAGCATTGATGTATGAGCTTTTTGAGATTATTGCGCACAATCAAGGTAAGCGTGAACTCAAGCTTATTTTCAAATCTAAACTAGGTGACATTGAGATGGATAGTGGGTTTAAAGTGAATAATAATGTAGAGCAATTATTATTACAATTAAAAGATAAAGGGGTTAATGTTTTATAATATTAACCATACTTTTCTATAGTATTTGCTGGTTCTTGTAGAGGGATATTAAAGGGATTGATACTTGCTTTGATCCGTATCTCTTCATCTTTATTCACATTAGTGGTAAGTTGATCTTCTCTTCTTCTATTATGTCTAGTTTGATCACTTTTTCTTCTATTGAGTTTGATAGCTGATTTTATAAATTCTTTTTGGAAAAGTCGATGCTCAAAAAGAGTTAAAAAGCTACTAATATATTCAACACTCACGGAACTATTCTCTTGGATATGTTGTTTACTATGATAGAGTGCAAATAATAAATCAAGTGTGATATTGTCTATGATATTGTGTTTATGAGCATGAGTGAAAATATCTTTTGAATTAAATTGTTCCCAGCGTTTTAAGAGTTGTTCTTCATCTTCTTTAAAGATACCACTTGCTTCAAAATTTTCTAAAAAAACATGAGCATCATAATATTCGATTCGTCTTAAAATATGGGCTAATATCATATTATATACTTCATATAAAGCATAGAGGGTATAGGATTTTTCAAGTAATATTTTTGCTTCGTTAAGTGATTGTATTTCACTTTGATCAAAATTATAGGTATGGTTGTTTGTATTAAGTAAAAAGTTTATTTTTTCCATACTGTATCCTTTTCTTTTAAAATTATACTAAATTTAAGAAAAGGATAAACTTAAACAAAATATTTAATATTATCTAAGAAACATAAATCATATTTTACAATTGTTACACATTTAATATGTTATGATACATTTGAATTTAAATAAGGAGTGCTTCATGAAACAAATTTTAAAAATATTTTTACTTTCACTTTTTTTACTCTCAACACTCCAAAGCGCTGATTATTCTGAAATGAGTACACAAGAATTGATTGCTATAATGAGCGTAGTAAAACCAGCCAATCAAAAAAAATTCGAAAACGAGCTCAAAAAAAGAGTTCCGCAAATGTCTTCAAAAGAAAAACAAGATTACGAAGCAAAACTTGAGCAACTTAAACAAAAGTAACCATTATGAAAAAAATACTCCTGCTTGAAGATGATATGAATCTAAGTGAAACGATCAGTGCCTATTTGGAAGAACAGGATTTTGAGATTATATCAGTATACGATGGATATAGTGCTCAAGATGCCATTTATGAAAATACGTTTGATCTGCTTTTATTGGATGTAAATGTCCCAGATATTAATGGTTTTGAAGTGCTTCAAGATGCCAGAGAGAGAGGAATTAAAACTCCAGCAATTTATATTACTTCATTAAATTCAATGGAAGATTTTGAGCAAGGGTATGAAAGTGGTTGTGATGATTATATCCGAAAACCATTTGCATTAAAAGAGTTATTAATCAGAATTGAAACGATCTTAAAAAGAGAATTTTTTCATCAAAAAGATAGTCGTATACAAATTGATGAAAATATCTTTTACGATACACAAGCGCATCAATTAATTATTGATGAAAAGCCAGTAACATTGAATAACAAAGATGCAAAGCTGTTGCAACTATTTTTAAAACATCAAAATGAACTACTCACTCATGAGATGATCTATGCTGCCCTTTGGGATTATGATGAAGAGATTAGTGAAAGTGCATTGAGAACATATATTAAAAACTTGAGAAAATTATTAGGGAAAGAACGAATTGTCAGTCTTAAAAAGCTTGGATATCGATTTACCTCAAAGTGAAAAAAGAACTCTTTTTAGCTTTTTAGGTTTATATGTATTTTTAATTTTATTGATATTGAGCTTTATGATATTTTTGTATTATAGTGTGCAAAAAGAATCAATGCTCCAGCAAAAAAGAATCCAACTCAATGATTATGCCAATGAACTGATAGTCAAGCTCAAATATATCCATATCAATTTTGATAAATATAGAAACTATCCAAGAGATACTAGATTTAATTCAGCTATTTATGATAGTGATAGAAAATTGATCTTTTCAACACTAAAAAATCCTAAAATTAATCTAGATCAAATAATCTATTCATCCAATCAAACAATCCACTATATAAAAGAACCAGAATCATATTATTTAGGGGCTTATTATATTTTAATAGAGATTTCTGATGATGAAAAATGGTTGCAAAAGGTGATCAATGATGTTTCTATTTATGGAACTCTTGCGTTTATATTGATGTTGGTCATAGGATATTTTCTTTTACGATTATTTCTAAAGCCAATGAGAGATGCCTTGCATCTACTTGATATGTTTATCAAAGATACTACTCATGAACTCAATACACCAGTAAGTGCTATTGTAGCTAATGTTGAGATGATCGATGTAGAAAAACTTGAAGATGAGAAATTAAAAAAGAAGATCAATCGAATTGATATAGCAGCAAAAACGATCTCAAATATTTATGATGATCTGACTTATTTGATTCTTGATAATAAAATCATTTCACAAAATGTAACTATCGATCTAGCACAAATTATGAATGAACGAATAGAGTATTTTGAAATTTTAGCAAATGTAAAAAAGATCAAGATTGATTTGCAGGTTAATAAAAATGGTACTTTATTTATAGATCAAAAGAAGATTTCAAAATTGATCGATAATCTTATATCAAATGCAATTAAATACAATAAGATAAATGGAACAATTGAAATTTCACTTAATGAAAATAGCTTTAGTATAAAAGATAGTGGAAAAGGGATAAAAAAAGAAAACATCGAAATGATGTTTGATCGGTATGCAAGATTTGATAAAAGTGTAGGTGGATTTGGTATTGGATTGAATATTGTTAAAATGATCTGCGATGAATATCATTTAAAAATCAATATAGATTCAGAAGTGAATCAATTTACAAAGGTGAATGTCTCATGGTAAGAAAACTATTTTTAACACTTTTATTGATATCCAATATCTACGCACAAAATATTTATGAGCAAAATTGTGTATCTTGTCATGCCAAACTTCCAGTGGGAATTGATAAATTCTTTTATCAATATCTATTAAAATATAGCAGTGAAACCAATGTCAAAGCTTCATTGGTCAATTATCTAAAGATCCCAACTGAGCAAAATACCATTATGAGTGATGAGTTTATCCAACTACTTGGGATTAAGAAACCAATAAAGCTCAATGATAAGCAACTTGAAGAAGCGGTTGATATTTATTGGGAAAAATATAAAGTTTTTGGTAAACTCAAATAAATTTAGCCCATTCCACAATTTTCCACAACCATTTCACAATTATCTTTTATACTGCTCTTGTTATAAAAAACAAGGAGTTCAAAATGAAAACTACAAAAATTCTTTTAGGTTTAGCGATTTTAGGTGCAACATCTTTGATGGCAGCAGATGGAGCAGCAGTTTATAAAAAATGTGCTGGATGTCATGGTGCAAATGCTGAAAAACCAGCTCTTGGTAAATCACAAGTAGTTGCTGGTTGGGATGTAGCTAAAACTGTTGCAGCACTTAATGGATACAAAGATGGATCTTATGGTGGAGCAATGAAAGGTGTTATGAAAGGTCAAGTAGCATCAATGAGTGATGCAGATATTCAAGCAGTAGCAGAGTTTATTGCATCTAAATAAGGAGTTAATGATGAAAAAATTACTAACAATTTTAAGTGCAGCAGCACTATTAGTGAGTTTAAGTGCAACAACTGCAAGTGCGGATGTGGCAAAAGGACAAAAACTTTATTCTAAGAAGTTAAAAAAAGGTTGTGATATGACAGGAGCTAAAATGGCTGGAAAACATACACAAGATGAGTGGGAAGCATTAAT
>JBNLDA010000134.1:0-4265 GCA_050304095.1 Arcobacteraceae bacterium
AATTAGGCTTCAAAGCATCAGTATATGATGGTTCATGGTTCGAATGGGGTAATGATATTCGATTACCTATAATGAATCCTTCAAACGAAAAAATCTCTCAATAGGAATATATGTGCAAAAAAACATCTCCATCCAAAATCGCTTAGTACTGATAATTCTTTTTGTTACCTTTTTGACTGCAATTATCGGATACAGTACGTTTGTTTACTGGTATATGCAACACCAATATGAAAAAACCATCAATTCTGCTCATACTGTAGGGTTGGTATTAGGACAAGATTTCGCAAAATTGATTTTGCTTGATGATGTTTCTGTTGCGACTGATATTTCAACATCATTACAATCATTTTCAGATCTAAATAAAATGGTTCTTTACAATTTGGATGCAAAGCCTATATTACAATATAGTAGTGATAATAAAAGTTTTTCTGTTTCCCCTTTGCCAGTTGAAGAATTTCGAAAGATGTCTGTTAATGGTAATTTATTAACGATGTATATAGATGCAAAATATCAAAATAAACTTTTGGGATATGTTCAGTTTCAGTTCCAAGTTGATTCGATCATCACTTTAATTAGAAAAAATAGTATCGCTCTTATTATGATTTTAGGGTTTATGTTCATTTTAACCTCTGTTCTAGCAATATATTTTGCAAAAAAATTCACCAATCCTATTCTTAATCTTGTAGATTTCTTGGAGCGTATTGGTGGAAAAGACACCATGCAACAAAGAATTTCTACTAATGAAGATAATGAGTATGGAAAACTTTATAATGAAGTAAATAAAATGCTCGATCGTATTGAAGATACACAAGAAGCGATACAAATTGCCGCAGTAGCATTTGAAACACAAAATGGTATGACCATCACAGATAAAAATCAAAAAATATTACAAATAAATAAAGCATTTACTACTATTACTGGATATAGTCCAGAAGAAGCAATAGGAAAAACGCCAAGAATATTGCAGTCTGGATTCCATAATTATGCATTCTATCAAAATATGAAAAAATCGTTAGAGAAAAACAGATATTGGAGTGGAGAGATTGTCAACAAACATAAGAATGGTAGGCATGTAAATGAACATTTAACGATTCAGTCAGTCGTTGATGATACAGGAGATGTATTATATTATGTGACATCATTTGTTGATATTACGGTATTGAAAGAAACTCAAGCAAAATTAAAAGAGAAAGAAAGTCAATTGATTCAAAAATCAAAAATGGCAGAGATGGGTGAGATGCTTGAAAATATTGCGCATCAATGGAGACAACCACTTTCTATCATGTCTACAATTGCTTCAACATTATCATTCAAAAAATCTGCAGATATTCAAACAACAAAAGAAGAAGAGATTGAACAATTAGAAAAAATTCACGATACAGTTCAATATTTGTCTGATACGATTAATGACTTTAGAGAATTCTTTAAACCAGACAAAGCAAAAAAACAATTTAATATTAAAGATTGCTATTTGAAAGTACATGATCTTATTAAACCAAAATTAGATTCATTAGAGATAGAATTTATTGAAAATTTAGAAGATGTTGAGGTAACTACTTTACAAAATGAGCTTATTCAGGTTATTATCAATATTATAAATAATGCAAAAGATCAATTACAAACATATGATCAAACAAAAAAATTAATCTTTGTAGATATTATTAAGAAAGACCAATTTGTTGTCTTGTCTATAAAAGATAATGCAGGTGGAATTCCAGATGAGATTATCCATAAAGTATTTAATCCCTATTTTACAACTAAAGAAAAAGATGATGGAACAGGAATCGGACTCTACATGGCTGAAGAGATGGTTAAACATCATATGGATGGAGTAATAGAAGTGCAAAATGACATCTATAAACATGAAGGTAAAGTTTATAAAGGAGCAATGTTTACGATCAAGCTACCATTAAGATAAATGGTAGCTTTTTACTTTAGTCGTTAGTATTAAATGCTCTATCTCCTGCATCCCCAAGTCCTGGGATAATATATTTTCTCTCATCTAACTTTTCATCAATTTGAGCAATATAAATTGGTACTTCTGGATAAGCCTCTTGAACCGCTTTAATCCCCTCAGGTGCTCCAAGGATATTTAATGAAATAATTTTTTCTGCACCAATTGATTTGAGATATTCGATCCCATCAATCAATGACCCACCTGTTGCTACCATTGGATCAAGTAATAGTACAGTTTTACCATCTAAATTTGGAATATTTTCATAAAAAAGTTTTGCTTCAGCAGTTTCTTCATCTCTTTTCATTGCTAAAAATCCACTTCTTGCATCAGGTAAAGTTCTCAATATTCCACTCAACATAGGCTCACCTGCTCTTAAAATTGGTACTAAGACTAATTTTTCAACTTCTAAAATTTGTACATTAAGATCACCTTGCCATGTTTGAATTGTTTTGGTTACAGTATTAAAATCTTTTAGTGCTTCAGATGCAATAATTCGTGATATCTCTTCGATGGTTAAACGAAATTCATTTGATGAGATAGTGATATCTCGTAGTCTATTAATTAAATGTTTTACAACTACATTGGTACTTTCTTTATACATATTACCTCTTTTAAATAATGTTAAACAAATAATAACCTTATTTACTTCAAAACTTAGTTAATAAATGTTACTATTTAAAATTATTTTACTCTAAGGAAACTGCATGAAGCCTACAGACTATAATTTCCGTCTAAAAGATTCAATTGTTGGGATTCAATTTCTCTTTGTTGCATTTGGAGCATTGGTATTAGTGCCCATTCTCACAGGTCTTGATCCAAATGTGGCTCTTTTTACTGCGGGTATTGGAACTTTAGTATTTCAATTAGTCAATAAAGAAGCAATACCTCCTATATTTTTAGCATCTTCATTTGCTTTTATTGCTCCTATTGCCCATGGTGTTCAAACTTGGGGAATCGCTGCAACTATGTCGGGTCTTGTAGCAGCTGGTTTGGTATACGTTGCATTGAGCTTTTTGATTCGTTTAAAGGGAGATGGATTTCTTCACAAATATTTACCTGCGATCGTCGTTGGTCCTGTAATTATCTCTATTGGTTTGATCCTTTCACCAGTTGCAGTGAATATGGCGATGGGAAAAACAGGTGATGGTGCTATAGAATTAGTTCCATTTGAGATGGCGATTACTGTTTCTATGATTACATTGTTTACGATGATGTTTATATCTTTATTAGGGAAAGGAATTTTTAGACTTATACCAATTTTAGGGGCAATTGTTATTGGGTATATTATCTCAATGTTTTTAGGAATTGTTGATTTTTCACCAATAGCCAATGCAGCTTGGTTTGCAATGCCAAACTTTACCACTCCAGAATTTAATTGGCAAGCGATCATTTTTATTTTGCCAATTGCTATTGCTCCAGCCATTGAACATATTGGAGATATGCTTGCCATTTCAAATGTTACTAAAAGAGATTATTTAAAAAAACCAGGATTAAAAAACACGCTTTTAGGCGATGGTTTAGCAACTTCTGTAGCATCATTATTTGGTGGACCACCAAATACTACTTACTCTGAAGTAACTGGAGCAGTTACAGTCACAAAAGCCTATAATCCAGCGATTATGACATGGGCAGCGATTGCAGCTATTGTACTAGCATTTGTTGGAAAACTTGGAGGAATATTAGCAACTATTCCAGTTCCAGTGATGGGTGGAGTGATGTTGATTTTATTTGGTATAATTGCTAGTGTTGGTATCTCAACATTAGTGAGGGAACAAGTTGATTTTAACTGCCCAAGAAATTTGATCATTGTTTCAATGATTTTAGTATTTTCAATTGGGGGAATGGTATTTAATTTTGGTGGAGTTCCATTTTCAGGTATTGGTCTGGGAGCAATTACTGGGATTATATTAAATGCAATTTTACCACAACCAAGAAAAGAAGATCATCTCATTTAATTCATATTTTTAGTTAGGGTTTTTCTTTACCCTAACTATAATAAAAATTCTTTCAGCAAATTATCTAAATCCTTTAGATATAATCACAAGTTATGAAGAAAATGAATATTATTTTAATCGGTTTTATGGGTGTTGGAAAAGGCACTATCGCTAGAGCACTTGTAAAAGCAACAGATATGATGGCTATTGATACTGATGATATTATCGAATCAATGGAAAATCGAAAAATAAAAAAAATATTTAAAAATGATGGAGAGCCATATTTTAGAGCATTAGAAAAAAAATGTGCATTATGGCTTGAAAAGAGTGTTGATAACACGATCATCTCAACTGGTGGTGGATTTTATAAGCAA
>JBNLDA010000135.1:0-4253 GCA_050304095.1 Arcobacteraceae bacterium
TCACTATTATCAACTATAAAACTGATTGGATAGATAAGTACATTTTGTCTTTTGAAATTTTCAAGCATATCTTCAAGTGATGGTTCTAACCATTTCATTGGACCAACTTTTGATTGATAGGCTAGGTTGATTGAATCAAAATTAATACCTTGATCACGAAGCATTGTTGATAAAATTTCTACATGTTCTTCCATTTGTGTCTGATAAGGATCGCCTTTATCTACTACTTTTTGTGGAAGTCCATGTGCAGAAAAGATCAGATTAAATCCCTCTTCATGATTTCGTTTGATTTCATTGATGATGCATTGATTGAATTGTGTATTTTTATAAAATGGCTCAATGATTGTTAATTTAAATTTATCATCTGATAGATTAATAAATTCATCCAAACTAGATTTTGTAGTTGTGGTTGAGTATTGTGGATATAGAGGTAACAAAATTACTTCTTTGATCTTTTGTTCTTTGATTTGGCGGATTGCTTTAAGTGTCAAAGGTGGCGTATAACGCATAGCTTGAGTTACATAAATATCAGGTAAAGCTTTTTGCAGTTTTTCTACAAGCGATTCAGTTAGTTCGTTTATAGGAGATTTCCCACCAATCTCTTCATAGTTTTTCCAAGCACTATTTAATCGGCTTAGTACTATAAATGAAGCAATAATATTTCTAAAAAATGGGATAGGGATCGTTAAAATATTTTCATCATTGAACATATTTCTTAAAAACATCTCTAGTTCTGCTTTATTACGCGCTCCACCCATATTCATTAAAACTAAAGCTTTATCCACTTAATTATCCTTATCTATTTGTATGACTTTATCACTGCACCATTTTGCTAGGTGCATATCATGTGTGATCAATAATATACCAAATCTATCTAAAAATTGCATTAATAATTGCATTACATCTCTTGCTATTAAATTATCTAAAGCACTTGTTGGTTCATCTGCTAATAACAGTTGAGGCTTCATTAAAAGTGCTCTTAAAATTGAGCATCTTTGTAATTGACCACCACTTAATTCATGAGGTTTTTTTTCTAATAATGATTGTTCTAATGATATTTTTTCACATAAAAGTTCCAGTTCATCTGTATTTAACACCACATCATTAATTTGATTGATGATCGAATAGGATGGATGAAATGAGCTATAAGGGTCTTGATAAATAGAACTCAAATTTAAAGTTTTTATTGAGCCATAAAGCGGTTTGAGATTGTTTGTGATCAATTCAAAGAGTGTAGATTTTCCACTTCCACTAGCTCCAACTATAGAAATCACTTCCCCTTTTTCAAGTTTTAATGAGAAATTTTCATAAATCATTTTTTGTGGGTTATAGCCAAAAGTTACATTATTTATCTCTAACACTGCATTCATTTGAAGATTATACATAATTAACACTTCTAAAAAGTATAAAAAAAGTCACAGGAATCATAAGTTTTATTAAAGTTTGTAGTGACTATAATACTCCGTTCAACAATTAAAGGAGTATAAATGAAAAAAATCGTTTTAGGAACACTTTTAGCAGCTGCGTCATTAATGGCAGCTAACTATGCACCATGTGCAGGATGTCATGGAGCAAAAGCTGAAAAACCAGCATTAGGAAAATCACAAGTTATCGCTGGATGGGATGTAGCAAAAACTGTTGCAGCTCTTAAAGGGTACAAAGATGGTTCTTATGGTGGAGCTATGAAAGGTGTTATGAAAGGTCAAGTTGCAAGACTTTCTGATGCTGACATGGAAGATTTAGCAAAACAAATTGCTGCAATGAAGTAATTCTAAAGGTATTTCCTTTAAGGTGGAGCTTAGGCTTCACCTTTTTTTTGTTCATTTTTTTGTGCTTTTTTCTCTTTGAGTTCTTTTGCTTTTCGCTCTTGTGCAATGGCAGCATTTAAATCATCTTCAGAATCAAAGAACATTCCATCCATCATTTTCTTTTGATCATCAAATTGTCCTTGACGTAATGCCCATATAAAAATTCCAAGTAACGAGAAACTTACAATAATCCCGATTACCAATTCAAGCCATAAAATATTGTTCATCTTTTATTTTTCCTTTATTCTCATCGAATTTCCAACTACCAATAATGAACTTAAACTCATCGATAGTGCAGCAATTAATGGGATAATATATCCAGCCATTGCTATAGGGATTGTTAACATATTGTATACAAGTGAAATTGCTAAGTTTTGTTTGATAAAGCTAAATGTTCGTTTTGAGATATAAAATGATTCTTGCAACCCTTGAAGTGTATCATTTAGTATCACTATATCACTAATAGCAATTGATATATCTGCTCCATTTCCCATAGCAATTGCAACATCTGCTCTAGATAATGCTAAGGCATCATTTACGCCATCTCCAGCCATTACAACTGTATTTCCTTTGTTTCTTAATTCACTAATAAAGTCAGCTTTTTGAATTGGATTTATATTGCTATGATATTGATCAATTCCTACACTTTGTGCAATTTGAGCAGCAACACTTTCATTATCACCAGTCAGCATAATAGGAGTGATATTGTTGTTTTTAAAGTATTGGATTAATTCAATAGCACCCTCTTTGAGTGTATCTTTAAGTTCAAATGAGGCTAATAGTTGCCCATCATAAACAAAATGGTATTGAGTCCCAGAAAAATCTGTTTCAAATGGTATTTCAAAACTTTCCAATAAAGCAGCATTTCCACCTAAAAGGGTCATGCCATTATAATTCGCACTCAAACCTTTGGCATGATGGGTTTGAATCTCATCAAGCTCTACATATTTCAAATCATCATATGAAGATAATAGATGCTTTTTAATAGAGATACTTACTGGATGCGTAGAGCTATCAAGTAATGAATATAATAAATTTAGCATTGTTTTATCTTCAGTATTGATCAAACTATTAATAACCTGTAATTTCCCCTGAGTAAGTGTTCCTGTTTTGTCTAATACGACTGTATTTGCTTTGGCAAACGTTTCAATAAATTTTGCTTCTTTAAAGAGCAATCCTTTTTTAGCCAACCAACTAATTCCCACTAAACTAGCTATTGGAGTAGCCAATGCTAAAGCACATGGACAAGCAATTACCACTACTGAAATAGAGATGATCAGTGATTCTTCAAATCCAGCTCCATATAAAAACCATCCTATAAAAGTGATCAATGCTAAAGTTAAAATGGTGATTGAAAAATGTTTAGAAAGTTCATTAGTAGTTTCTTGGATTTTTGGTTTAGAAGCAAGTGAATCTTCAAGTAAAGTAACAATAGTATTCAATGTAGAGTTTGCATAATTCTTTGTTGCTTTATATCGTATTACATCACCAGTATTGATCGTACCACTATAGATGAGATTGCCAGTTTTTTTATTTACTGGTAATGATTCCCCACTAATAGAACTTTCATCAAAAACTGCATCTGTACTTAATAGTTCTCCATCAACACTTGCTTTTTCACCAGATTTTACTTCAATGATATCACCAATATTAATTTGATCAAGAGGAACAACTTTTTTCCCTTGATCTTCAATGATGGTAGCTTCTAATGGTATTTGTGAACGGATTTTATCCATGGTGTCTATGGCACCTTTTTTCCCAATCACTTCTAAATATTTTCCAACTAAGACAAAAGTAATGATCATGGCTACGGAGTCAAAATAACTATGACCCGAACCTGTAAATAAAACATACAATGAATAGATATAAGTTAATACTGCACCAAAACTAACCAAAAAGTCCATATTGACTATTTTGTTCTTTAGACCAAAATAAGCCCCCTTGAAAAATATCCAACCACTAAAAAATAAAACCGGAGTAGAGAAGATAAATTCTGCCATATGAACAAGTCGTAAGACTTCTGCATCCATTCCCGTAAAAAATCCAGTATATTTTGCAACGCCAATCATCATAATATTCATACTACAAAAAATTGCAATACTCATTCGTAGCATATAATCTCTATTTTGTTTGGTAGCTTGTTTGTCACCTTGAGTTTGATCATATGGATAGGCGTTATAACCAATGCTTCTGATTTTATCTATGATTTGAGATAATTTTATTTCATCATCATCCCAAATGATTTGTGCTTTGTTGTTTGTAAAATTGATATTTGCTTCAACAATTCCAGGAGTACTGTGTAAAACTTTTTCATTTAACCATACACAAGCCGCACAATGGATCCCTTCAATAATAAGATCGACAGATTTGAATCCATCTTTGGTAGTTTTAACATATCTTTGAGTAAAACTTTCTAGATCAAAATTGCTACTATCTTCACTTAAA
>JBNLDA010000136.1:0-4182 GCA_050304095.1 Arcobacteraceae bacterium
TCTGAGCTGCAGACATCCAGCCCGTTCCCAAGTAAAAATAGTATGACTGGAAATATGGCTGCCAATGCTGATGGTTCTATTGATCTCTATTTCGGACCGCAAGCACCACAAGGAAAAGAAAATAATTGGATAGAAACAATACCTGGAAAATTGACTGATATCATTTTTGGTCTTATTAGTAATTCATTAGAAGCTTTTAAAAGAGAAAAAAGAGAGGATGCTCTATTGGATATTAGTTTGAATGAGACACAAGAAGATATATTTATCCAAATTATTGACAACGCCGGAGGCATTAAGCCTCAAATAATTGATAGAATATTTGATCCTTATTTTTCAACAAAAAATGAAACAGGTAAGGGACTTGGTCTTTATATGGCAAAAAATATCGTAGAAAATATACTTAATGGGGAACTGACTATTGAGTCAAAAGAAGAGATGACGATAGCTACAATCAAATTAAAGAAATGATTGTAGCTTATCATTGAGTTTCTTAACCTCTTGTTCAATGAGGCTTTGCTCAATAGTTTCTTCTAGTATTAAACCACTTTTGACATTATGATCAAATAAAAACTCTATATTTCCATCTTGATTAATTTTGTAAACAAAATATTTTACTGGATTTTGATCTTTGATATTTAAAACCTTTGTAAACCAACCATTAGAATCATAAATCATTGGTGTTGGACTATCTTGGTTAATTTTTTCCAATAATGGCAAGATACCAAGCTTCTTTAAAAACCAAGGGGCATTTGCAATATTGGCAACCGTTACATATTGTAAATCATTTTTACAATACTTTTTATATTGAGAAATAATTGGTAATGCATCTTGATTTGCAATAGCGATGATGGTAAGTGTTTTTGGCTTAATGATCTGTTGAATATTTATCAATCCCTCTTTCCCTACAATTTCTACTTCTTTTGGTAAAGATGCTAGATTCATATTTTGTATTGTTTCTTCATTTTTAATCTGTTTAGTAGTTTGTTTAGGGGCAACCAAATAGGTTGTTCCAACGAGTAAAACTATTGTAAATAAAGCAATTTTTATAATT
Organism: Arcobacteraceae bacterium; assembly: GCA_050304095.1. Taxonomy (GTDB): domain Bacteria; phylum Campylobacterota; class Campylobacteria; order Campylobacterales; family Arcobacteraceae; genus JAYEFX01. Next base: position 1,052 of record JBNLDA010000136.1, read on the forward strand.
GTTCCAATTTTATTCATTTTAATCCTTTAATTTTCTTGACCATCTTTGAAATAATCTATGCGTAGTGATTGAGTCTGGCAAAGGTTGGTTATTTATAATATTTTCTACTAGATGATACGCCAAATAAGGACTCAATACAAACCCTCTTCCACCTACTCCGTTTAATACATAAAGATTCTTATGTGAAATATAATCTTTTGATGGAACTTTTGATCCATGTTTTATATAAGGATATTTTTCTAGTGTAGTAGATGAATCTATAAGCTCACCAACTATTGGAAAATAATCCACGCTAGATGCTCTAGCACCAGCTATTTCATTAATAACTTTCACATTTTCTAGTTTTTTAATATCATTGGCCAAATCAAGCAATATATCGGTATCTTTACTATCAACTTCTTTTTCTAATACAAAACGGTGATGTGTCGCACCAATTGAACATTGATAAGTATTGTTGTCTGTTTTTTTTGCTACTGATAATGAACAAGCTTTATGGTAATTGTATGTTACCTCTGTACTTGTTTGAATATCAATTCTTTGTCCCCAAACAGGACGAATATTAAAATACTCCTCATTGGCCAACGAAATATTGGCTCCAGTAGTTAAAATGAGATTTTTAGATTTAAGTTCATCATTAATAGTATAAATATCATCTTGAAAATCAATTTTTACAACTTCATAGTCAAATTGTGTAGATATATTACTTAGCATATATTGGCAAATATTACTTGATTGCACTACACTTCCAATCGGAAAGAAAAAACCATCCTCTTTTTGAGAATATTCAAAATCAATATAGGGTTTATAAGAATCAAATTGTTCTTGAGCTTTAGCATCCTTAGGGATTCTAAGTGTTCCACAATTATTTATAAATTCTGAGCAGTTTGTTTGATAGAAATCACTAGAAAAAACTAATGCCTCATTTACAAGATCTTTAAATTCATTTGGTTTGCCCAAAAGTGGAGAAAGAAATGCTCCCGCTGCTGCGCTTGCAGATTCGTTAAGGGTTTTATTTTTTTCTAAAACGAGTATGTTGTGATTGTACTTATTTAGAAAATACGCGGTTGAGCTTCCTGCAATACCAGCTCCAACAATAATATAATCATATACCATCATCTAACCTAAGATTTGGTCTAAAATACCCTCTTCCACCTTTGAGTGATACGCAATGATAATCGGGTAATTTAGATCTATAAAAAGAAAGTCTTTCTTTGGTGGCTTTTCCTGTATCGCAGTAGAAAACAAAAACAGAACCTTTCGGAAGCTGTTGTAGTTCAAAAGGGTTATAAACAATTGTCTCAACCCCTTTGATTGGTCGTAAAATCGTATCGATAAGATAAGTTTGAACCCCTTGTTTTTCAAGTTGTTTGGAATATCGAAGATACTCTTCTTGGGTCCACTCATCTTTATCAAACATTAAATTGTGATCTCTTTAATATCTGCAATTTGTTTAAATTCTTGATAAACTAATCCAACTAGATTTTTTCTATTTATTTTAATCTTTTCATCTTCATGATTTACAAATACATTATCAAAATAGCTATCTAATTGAGGTTTTAAACCAAATAAAGCTTCTAATTGTTCATCGTAAGTTTCGAATTTTGCACTGCATACATTATTGTATAAAGCAAAGAGTTCTTTTTCTTCATCTTGTTCAAAGAGGCTCTCATTCACATTCAAACTATTGTTTGTGTCAATATCTTTGATAATATTTGCAACCCTTTTAAATGTTGCACTATATTCTTTATAGTTAGAGCTTTCAACGATTGGTGCCAATGCATCTAATTTCATTTTGAGTTGATTGATATCTTTTTCACCACTTCCTAGAACAGCTTTGATGATTGATGGATTAATATTAAATATCTGATACAATCTCTCGGTGAAAAACTCTTCAACTTTATTTTGATCCAAATCTTTATATAAATCTCCAAGATCGATCATAGTTTGTGATAGATTGAATGGCAATTGATGATGTGTTACAATCTTTACAATACCAGCTGCAGCCCTTCGAAGAGCAAATGGGTCTTTTGTTCCAGTAGGAATTTTTCCAATACTAAATAATCCTAAAAGATTGTCTAATTTGTGTGCTAAAGCTACAATTGAACTAAAATGATTACTTGGAAGATCACTCTCTTCTCCATCTGGTAAATACTGCTCTTTAAGTGCTGTATAAACCAACTCCTCTTCACCAGCAGCTTTTGCATAGTAATATCCCATAAGACCTTGAAGTTCTGTAAATTCATAAACCATTTCACTCATAAGATCAGCTTTGCTTAACATTACGGCTCTTTCAAGTGAATCTGTTTGATTTAGATTAAATTTTAGCGCCAAATATGATGCAATTTTAGCTTCTCTTTCAATTTTATCATACATTGAACCTAAACCATTTACAAATACAATGTTTTTCAATCCACTATTTTGCAAACCATTTTTTAAATCATTTTGATAGAAGAACATTGCATCAGCCAATCTTGGTCTGAGAACTTTTTCATTTCCAGAAATAATTAAGTCAAAATCTTCGGTTTTTGCATTGCTTACTACAATAAATTTATTTTGAATTTGACCATCTTTATTAAATACTGCAAAATATCGTTGGTGTTCCTTCATCGAGTTTACGATTACTTCTTGAGGTAAAGTCAAGAATTCTTCGTCAAAACTTCCCAATAAAGCTGTCGGATATTCTGTGATGGCAACAACTTCATCTAAAAGTTCTTGATCGATTTCAATTACTAGATCATTTTCTTGTTCGATTTTTTTCATTTGTTCTAAAATGATCTTTCTTCGTTCATTTGGATAAAGAATTACTCCATGTTTATCAAGTTTACAAAAGTAATCCCCAGCAAAATCAAATGAAAATGGTTGATACGATACCATTCTGTGTCCAAATGCACTTTTTGTTGATTTAACTCCGTAAAGTTGGGCATCAATCAAATCTTCACCCAATACAACTGTAAGGTTTCTAATAGGTCTAATGAAACTATCGCTTCTTGCACCCCATCTCATAGATTTACCAAAATTCAGTTTAGAAATAAATTGATTGATCATATCATTTAGAAGTGTAGCACTTGATTGACCTTTTACCTCTTTTTTGAAATACAATACTTCATTTCCATTATTGTTTGCAGTTTGAA
>JBNLDA010000137.1:0-4152 GCA_050304095.1 Arcobacteraceae bacterium
ATACCAAATGCCTGGCATACCACACGGACTGACAGGTTTCTCTCAACTGCAGCCTTTTTGGCCATCCTTCGCCGATCGGACGGCCTCACCACTTTTTTTCCAGAGCCTCCTGGACAATTTCATTTTTAATACGCTCTTCGGCATACATCTTTTTCAAACGGCGATTCTCTTCTTCAAGCTCTTTTAGGCGTGCCATCATTGATGTATCCATACCGCCATATTTCGAACGCCATTTGTAAAACGTCGCGCTGCTCATACCATGCTCACGGCACAGTTGTGGTACTGGAATACCATTTTCCGCCTGTTTTAATATCGCCATGATCTGACTGTCTGTGTATCGTGATTTCTTCATAGAAAACTCCTGTAGATAGTTTATTGGATTTTTCTACTTTTGAAAAGCCTTGTTTTTTGGGAGGATTACCTATCCTTATCAACAATAGTTTCTATTGTGAAGGATAGATTCTATAAATTTTTTGATGTTTTTTTGTATAAAATGTGAGATATTATAAAAGTACTTGTCTATTGGAATACTTAAATGTTGGTAACACGAATAATTGGAAATTGTCCGAAATGCAAAAAAAAAGATTGTTTTGGTAATGTTTCTGTAGGTCGCGATTATGTTCTACGTGGTTGTTTGTATTGTCAATACAGTAAAACAATTCCCCTTCCAGAAATCAGGAAAAAAGTTATCTATCTTGATCAATTTTTTTTTAGCGGCGCTTTTCGTGGTAAAGAACAGCGTTTTGTAAAAGCAGCTGAACGTATCCATAGCTTATCTGATCAACTTCTTTTAGTGGCTCCTTATTCATCGGTGCATAAAAATGAGTCTCATTTATGGCGCGGTTTTGATGACAAAAATCACGATGAATTAATGAATTTCATAAAAGATACGTCACGGGGACATGAATTTAGAGCTTCATACGAAGTTCAGCAAACACAGATTTTAAAAGCATTTGATGCTTTTTTAAAGCAAGCTCATTCAAAGATTTATGTGCTCAATACATCTGATGCCATTAATGGCTTTATTCATGAGTGGGATGATTATTTTCGAATTGATTTTGGAAATTATTATGTAGGGGATATCGAGATTACACGTTCACTGAAAAATGAAGCTATCGAAGGGTTATTGGACAGTTTTGATGTCTGGAGAAAATCAACAACATCATTTCAAGAAGATGTTGAATTTGAAATACACGAAGCAGGACAAGAATATCTTAAAGCTTACTTCACATATAAAAAGCGCTTGGCAACTGGTGACTATGCAGCAATATACAATGCCCCAATAGTATCAATGATTGTTGAACGTATGACATACAAATTTTCAGAAAACAACAAAGAAGATATGTTTATTAAGATTGCCAATTTTTTTAGCTCAAGTTATTTTTCTAATCTTCCATATCTTACGATTTCAACAAAAATATATGCCAAATTACAAGATATGGTCAAGAATGGTGCTTATACCAACAGGTCTACCGCACAAAAAAAATTAAGTGGCTTTTTTTATGATGTTGAACATATAGCGACATATGCCCCTTATTGTGATGCATTTATTATGGATAAACCAATGGCAGAACTTGTATCCGATACACGGGTTGGACTAGAGAAAAATTTCAATGTGAGAGTATTTAGTTTGAATAATTGGACTGCTCTCATGCAATGGTTAGATCAACTTGAAAGCGAAATGACAGATGAACATAAAAAAGCTTTAGACCTTGCCTATCCCCAAGAGTATAAAAGCATATTCTCATAAATCAAGAAGTAATAGCCTAAAAAATAAAACTGCAAGAATCAAGGTAGTACAAGTCTCCACCTTGATTTTTTTGTTGTCATTTTTTCTGAACATAATCACTTTATTATTTAACTATGTGATTATGAACACTAACGTTTTATCCGGTATTACAAAAAATCTATTAGGTGCCTGATACCTTGATCTTGAATTTTTGGTAGCACTGGTAGAGAAGCATCATATTGATTTTGATGAGATCATTGAAGAGATTGAATGCAGTTTTTGAAAAGATCAAAAATATGACTTCAATCTGATCGTGCATGAAATCTTCTACAAAGTGGCTACCGACTTCATAGAAGAGTATCAAGATCAATTCCCCGATGAAAGCCATGTATTCGAAATCTTTACCAATTACATGGATAGCCATTTATGGTTTACATCTGAAAAACTTCAAGAGAAGTTCGAGAGCTTAGGATAAGCTCTCTTTTTTTTCACCTTATAAAAATCTGGATTGAGAAAGTAAAATCAAATTACATTTGATAAGTTTTCTCAAATCTCTATAATGTATGAAAAAGGAAATTGCCCTATTTATTTTTTAACACCGCTTATGAAGTTGATCACTGAGGAGTTTGAAAAGGGTTTTGAAAAATACCCGCCCTATTCCCAAGACGGTTCTAAAAATCCGATTGTACAAGAAAAGCTTTTTATCGGAAGTGCAACATGGTATTTGCTGGAGTATGATAAAGAGACGAAAAACGCTTTTGCATTTGTGACGGGTTTATGAGAAGATGAATTCGGGGATGTACATATTCCCGAACTTGAAGCAATAAGGCTTCATTGAATTTTTGAAGTGGAAAGAGATCTTTATTTCACTCCATCACCATTAATCGGATTGCTCTCCGGTGAAAGCAGGGAAAAAGCTATTAGGATTTTAGGATACAAAGAAGGCGACTAGCATGAGCAAGTTTGCAAATTCTCAAGAACAGGAGTGTTCTTAAGAACTTTGCAACTTGCTTAGGGACAATCCCCTAAGAACCCTCTATCAATCTATCCTTGTCAGTAAACTTGCAAAAATCCAACAATTTAATAATGTGTATGTATGAAATATTATTTTATTGGATAGTGGTTAGCTTTAAACGCTACATGTTTATTGATATTGTTTTAAGCTAATCAAAAATACAATGATTGAATTTATATCTTAAGGAATCCACCATGAAAGTCCAAGCTATCAAGTCTGCCAAGTTGTATGCAATAGTTGTTTTATCAATACTTATGCTTAGTCTTAGTGGTTGTGGTGGAGGTGGTGGAGGTTCAGATGATTCATCTACGCAGCTAGAAAATGGAGAAGTAAAGCTTGCTCCAAGTATTGCAGCAAAAGAAAAACAAGCTTTTGATATTGTAGACAAGTATTATGAATTGCAAGAAGCCAATGGTGATGCATTAGATATTGAGAGTTTGGCTGATGAATTAGAAACTATAGATGGTTTAGTGATTAATAGTTCTAGCAACTCTGGTGTTCGATTCATTGAATATACTATTGATGGGTATAGTTATATGATTCAAGATGGTGATTCAAAGCGTGGTTGGGCTTCGGTATTAGAAGATGTAAGTAATAGCTTTCCCAAAATAGTCCATTACAATTCCATTAGAAAAAGTATGAAAAGTGCTTTAGTATTAAATCCATTCTCATGGCAGGTGCCAAATGCTCTGGAATATAATGTAATTTCATCTTTACAAAATGCTGGATACAACGTTACTTACATACAAGATGAAAATGTAAAAATTTCTGATTTGTCGAACATTGGCAATTATGACTTTGTTTATATTGCGACTCATTCTAATTATTCGGGCATGATTTCAACATCTCGGGAAGCTAAAGAAGGAATATGGCTTGAGGGTAAAAATAATGGCATATTTAAAACAAAATTACATAAAAATTCAAACAAGTTTTATTGGGCGATTCATCCAAGTTTTTTTTCAAATATAAACTTTCAAAAACACCCTGTCTTTTACTTACATATGTGTCAAGCACTTCATAATGAAAGCCCTTTAAAACAAGAATTGTTCGAAAGTGGTGCTAAAGCTGTTTTAGGCTGGGATATAGAAGAAGAATTTTCATGGAGTTATGGACTGGATAAATATTTTTTAACAGCTTCATTACAAAAAAATTCAGTTTTACAAGATGATATCGTAACATTTAGAAATATGAATTTCTATGGATTACTTACAGAAAATTGTAATTCTGATGAATATCCATCAGAATGTATTAAATATTCAGAAGAAAACCTATCAAGTAGTCACTGGGTCACCGCATTTAATACAAATGAAGACATTATTTTAAATGAAGTGGATGAACCATCAAACCAATCCCCAATAGCAGTAGCTACAGCAAACAAAACAACTATTACAGAGGGAGATACAGTATT
>JBNLDA010000138.1:0-3941 GCA_050304095.1 Arcobacteraceae bacterium
AAAATCAATAATCCTTTAGAATTTGATCATTTATTGAAATAGTTTATTAAATAAAATTGATTCTAGGTTTTTTGTTCAAGAATTATGTAATCAGATTATTCCTTCAAAACAAAATTTCTGATATTTTAGAACTTAATAATTACGATGTACATTATATGGGTTCGGACACAAAATTAAACGATATAATATCTACCATTAATAACGAAAATATAAGCGATGTTATAATCTCAACAACTATTTTGGCAAATATAGAATCAACAAAAGACTTTATCCAAGAGATCAAAAATGCTACAAATGATAAGAAAATCACTTTTTATGTAGGTGGTCAAGCATTTAATATCAATTTAAATCCAATTGAATTAGTCAATGCTGATTACTATGTAACTGATACTGACAAATTGTTAGATTTATTAAAAGAAGCAAACCATGTTAACGATTGACAAATTTGATAAAAAAGTTTTTGAATTACTAATTGATGATTCAGATAAATATTTATTTGCCATCGATAAAGACACAAAAATTTTAGACTATAGTAAAAATTTTTCAGTATATTCAAAACATTATAAATATCTCAAAGATTTAATCACCTATACCCATATCAACGATTTTTTAATGGCTATAAGTAGTTTAACTACTGAGCAACCATTAAAAAAACTAACAACTAATTTTAGTTTTAATAAAGATGATGTAGAAGATATTCCAAGTACTTTTGATGTAGTTATGAGTTTACAAGGTGATATGATTTTGGTAATTGCCGATCCAAAATCTGCTCTATCCCATGATGATGCAAAACTTTATTTAAATCTAGTCAATGATTATGCAGTGAAATCTAGAGAATTGACTAAAACAAAGATAAAACTGCAAAAACTTAATCAAGAGCTGGAAGAAGAAGTTGCAAGACAAGTAAGTGAACTTCGACACAAAGATGAATTATTGATGAAACAAGCAAAAGATGCAGCCATGGGTGAAATAATAGACTCAATTGCACATCAATGGAAAAATCCACTTAATGCAATAAATGTTTATTCACAAAGCATAAAGCTAGAATATGAACTCTTTGGAAATCCTGAACAAGAGATGATTTTTAAAAGTTTAGATGGAATTGAAGATCAAGTACACCATTTAGTTGAAACATTAGATGAGTTTAGAAGCTTCTTTAGACCAAATATTCCTAAACAAGAGATTACCATCAAATCTATTATGGATTCTGTTGCCATACTCATGAAAGATGAATTGATCAAAAATAAAATCCATTTCAAATTTTCAGGAGATATTGAAAATAAAGTCTCAATAATACCAAATCAATTCAAACATGTCATTATCAACTTAATGAGCAACAGTAAAGATGCATTCAATGATAATGATATAGAAAATAGAGTTATTAGTATTGATGCAAAACAACACGATACTCACACAATCTTAAAAATGTCTGATAATGCTGGCGGAATTCCATTGGATATAATTGACAAAATTTTTGATGCAAATTTTACTACTAAAGAGATGGGGAAAGGTACAGGAATTGGATTGTATCTCACCAAACAGATCATTGATAAAATGGATGGAAAAATAAAAGCTTATAACTGTAGTGGTGGAGTTTGCTTTGAAATAGAATTCAAAAACCAATAAACATCGGTTTGCATTTAGTATAGGTTAAATATATTTATCCTAAAATCTTTTTTATGTATAGAGAAAAGAAAAACCAAAATTCAGAGAAATACCTTCGACAAAAATATATTCGGGTGATTGAAAAATTTGTCAAACGAGTTATAAACATGCTTAAATCAAACGATTTTGATTTTGAAACATATAAAGCAAAAACCTTAGAATACTATAAAGAAGTACAAGAGGTAGAAAAAGTACGCCTAAATAGTACCTATCTCATACAACTAGAATCATATTGCAACCAAATTCTCAATACTTTAGATAGCCATAGTGAAACTTATGTAAAAGAGCAAGATTTTTTACTCAAAGAAGCCAATCTACTTCACAAAGAAAAAAATAAAACTAACTACAAAAAAGATAAGCACAAACACAAATCATTCAATGATGGTTATTAATCTTTTTTTCTATTTTGAAGATTCTCCATCAACCTTATCGTATAATCATGTTCTAATACTTTGAGTTTTGCCAATTGCTCTCGCGCATAGGCTAAATCTTTATTAGCTGGTATGATATATGGAGTTACAATTACTACGAGATTGATCTTATCATTCACATCATAATGATTGGTAAAAAGATTACCCAACACTGGAATATCACCAAGAAATGGAATTTTCTGAATGGTTGCAGAGTTTTGATTTTTAATTAATCCACCTAAAATTACACTTTGCCCATGTCCAACTACAACAGCGGTATTTACTTGCTTCTTAGAAGTAATTGGCTGATCATTAGTTCCTTGAAGTGTATCAATATCTTCTAAAATTGTATCAATACTTAAATGTACTTTATTTTGATTATTGATTCGTGGCTGTATTTTTAAACTCAAACCAATATTTTCTCGATTATAACTATCTTTTTGTGTATCTCCTGTTCCGCTGGTTTGAGTCAAAATTGATACAGTTTTTCCTACATAAATTGAAGCTTCTTGGTTATTGGTACACAATATTGAGGGTTCAGAAACAATATCCAAAGCCATATTTTCTTTCAAAAGATTAATAGTTGCCCCAAGAGCCAAACCCTTTTGCAAATTTTTAATATTAAAGATCGTTCCACCAAGTTCTTCAATACTCACACTTCCATTCATATTCGCTGCATAAGAAAATATTCCATCTTGACCTATCATTCCACCAGCAAGGCCGAATTGAATTCCAATATTTTTTACTCTATTAGAACTTATTTCAACAATCTTCGTCTCAACAAAAACTTGAGGATGTTGTTTATCCAAATACTCTATAGTCATTTTTAATTGTTCTACATCTTCATAAGAACCCATCAATAAAATACAATTACTCTCTTCATCAACTCCTACAAAAGATGTATTTTCCATATTTTGTGCCATTGCTTCAATAATCTTTACTAATTTGGTAGCTTGTTTATATTGAAGATCAACTATAGCAACACTTTTTTTCTTTGGTATTATTGTTGATTTTTTTGCTTTTTGCTTTTGAACTTTTCGTTGAACCTTATATCCATCATCGGTATTCATTAAAATAAATCCATATTGATTCAAATGCGATTCAAAAAGCTCTAATAATTTTTGAGAACTGATTTTCTCTTTTGATCGAAATGAAACTTTATAATCTAGTTCAAATGGGTTACTTATAGGTTTTTCAATAATTTGTGAGGTAATGATTCCAAGTTGTTTTAAAGAGATATTTTCATAATTAGCATCTATCATTCTTAAAGCAAATATTGGTTGTACCAATATTATGAACAATAGAATACTAAATCTCATCTAATACTATTCTCAAGGGTAATTGTTGTGCTAAACGTTCAAACCCTTCATAGGTTCCTGAAAGTTTTAAAACAACATCGATTTCATATTCTTTATCTTTTATTGCAACATCTTGAGTGTGTTCAATGATATATTCAATTTTCGATAAAAAATCATAAGAAATCTGGAGTTTTTTTTGCTCTAGCTTTTTATATTCGTGTAAAGTAGAAACATTGATCACTTCATTCACGGCATCGCCATAGGCTCGTACCAATCCACCTGTACCTAAGCGAATCCCTCCAAAATAGCGCACGATGATCACGGCTGTATCAATCCAATCGTTTCCACCAAGAACTTTCAGTGATGGTTTTCCACTAGTTCCTTTTGGTTCTCCATCATCACTACTATTCTCGACTACTTGATCAAATTCATTTAAGTGTCGATAAGCATAGACGAAATGTCTTGCTTTTGGATGCTCCACTTTTAATCGTTTCATTAAAGTATCAAATTGTGTATAAGGAACCATATGGGCTATAAATTTAGACTTTTTGATTTCTAAAGTATTGGT
>JBNLDA010000139.1:0-3887 GCA_050304095.1 Arcobacteraceae bacterium
TCCAATGACTAAGAGAATTCCTATTATATTTTTAACAGTAAAAGATGATGAAGAAGATATTGTTAAAGGTTTTAGTTATGGAGCTGTTGATTATGTTACAAAGCCATTTTTCTCTGAGGTGCTTCTCAAGAGAGTACAAGTACATATCAAATTAGCAAATTTGATGAATAAATTAAGTCAAATGAATGACAATTTGAGTCAACAAGTTGCTATGCAAGTTGAGGAATTGAGAGAAAAAGATAAAATTATTCACAAGCAAGAACGAATTAAAGCAATGAGCGATATCATAGATATCATAGCTGACCAATGGTCACAACCAGTGGATAAACTTAATTTCTATCTACAAGCACTGGAGATGGAAGCCTCATCTCAAAATCAAAAAAATGTTGAACTTTTACAATTATCATTGCAAGAGATGAAGCATTTAGATAATATTATTAAAAACTTCCAAAAGTTTTTTAACTCTAATAAACACGAAAGAGTAAATGTTAAAGTTACTATAGACAGCCTACTTTTCGCTTTAAATGATCTTTTACGTGATAACAAAATCACGTTTCATTTCCATGGAGACCATAAACTTTATATCAATATTGTACCAAACGAAATCAAACATATCTTTTCAACTTTAATCAATCATTCAATAGAATCTTTTAAAAAATATCCAACTGAAAATCAATCAATTCATATTTTTACAAATAAAGAAGAGGATAATATTTATATTAAATATTTTGATACCCATATCATACATAATGACCTTGAACTCAAAGATGAACTAGCCATTCCAAATGTCGATAACCAACAAATTTTTAATCTTGATTTTTATCTCATGAAAATCTTTATAGAAAAAAATGGAGGAATGCTAATAACGCAGATCAATGAAAACAACAAAGTCTATATTATAAAATTTTAATTTTTTCTTTTTTCACTAAGTTTTTTCAAGCTTTTTTTAGAATTTTTTTACAGTTAATAGATAATTTATTTCTAATAAATCCCAAAATAAAGCCTTTTTACCCATGTCAAATTATTTTAAGATTCATTTTAGGAAAAAAAAGTTTTTTTTAGTTTATAATTTCTTTACGAATAAGGAGTCTTAGGGAAAAACCTCTCCAATCGACTTGTGGCAGGGAAGATCAAAGAGGTTTATGTTGTTAATGTACTTAGTATATTTCTAAGTACATTTATACTAACAAAGTAAACTTATGTTTACATTAAGGAGTCGTATAAATGGTTAAAACTTCTTTAAAAATGCTAATTGCTGCATTTTTATTTTCTTCTATTATTGCTGTTGCAAATGAAACACCTGCACAGGATGGTCAAGAGGCTGTTATCGCAGAACAAATGGAAATGTCATCTTCAGATATGTGTACAGAGGCACAAAATGAATGTATGGACAAATGTGACGGCTTAGATGATGAAAATGCAAAAGATGGTTGTTATAACAACTGTGATGTTGCATTTGAAAACTGTTTAGCACAACAAGACAAATAAAACAAATTCAAAAAAAGTAGTCACTCCTTATTCTAATTTTACTTGGAGTATAACTATGGACAAAGCAATGATCAATATGATGAGATCTTTTGAAGTAAGAGAAGAAGATATTGAACAAATTGTTTCAAAATATAAAGGGAAGGTTTTAGATACAGCTCAATGTGATAAAGAGCTAATTAAACTAGGATATCCTGCTATATTTTCAGTATTTGAAGATGATGATGAGTATTATTATGATGATTATGATTCATTTGAAAAAAACCATTCTAGAAATTTTGATGAAGATTTTGACTAGTATATGAGCGTTATGGATCAATCAGCTTTTGAAGCATACAATAAAAAACAATTGATAATGGATATTGTTGATTTGGTTAAATTTTATGGTGACCACGCAGGTGCTGCTAAAAAATTAAAAGAGAACAACATTAGTTTATATCAACTAAGCCAATATACTGTACGGCTTACTATGTTTGATATTGCAAAAATTGGTGATGAAATGGTAAGAAATAGCTAATCAATGAATCGTATCAGTAATTATATTTATGCCGATGCCTCATTGGAAGATATGGAAATCCCAACAAAATTTTTGCCTAATCCTTATTATGATTATCCCTATTTAGTAATAGAGAATTTTTTACCTGAGAATTTATGCAATGAAATTGCTGATGAGATCGTTGCTCAAAATGATGCAAAAAAAGCGAAAGTAAAGTCCTCTTTTGTCAATGGAATCATTCAACCAGCACTCATTGAAGAATACCGTAAAACTAAAATATATCATCTCAAAGAGGAATTAGAAAAATTCTATACCCAAAGCTTTGAAAAGTATCAACCACAAATAGAAGAATTTTTTCACCTATCATTAACCCTTTCTACCCAATTGCAAGTGTTAGAATATACTAAAGGTTCATTTTATATCAAACACAGTGATGATTCAAATGAATTGATAGATAAAGAAGGAAACACTGTTGGTTTTGTGCCAACCAGTCCTGAGCGAAAACTCACTACTGTTTTATTTGGTACTTCACATCAAGATGTGGTTACCAATAAGTATAGTTTTAGTGGGGGAGAATTGCTTTTTAATTATCTTTATGACAAGGACAGGAATAACCCAACCTTTAGACCAAAAGCTGGAACAATGGTAGTATTTCCTAGCAATCCTTATTTTAGCCATGAAGTAAAACCAGTCCTTGACGGATTGAGAATTACTTTAGTACAATGGCATAATTGCCTATAGATTAAACCCCATTAGGATCAAATCCAAAACCACCACCAAAACTCATCATATTAGGATCAGAATAACCAAATTGTGCTGACTTATTTCTAAGTTGCATAATATCCATTTTTGGATCGATCATTTGTGGACATACCATCGTACAATTTCCACATAACGTGCAGTCCCAAACCCCATTTTGTTGTACTGCATCTATTTTATCTTTAATATTGCCTTCTTTTTTATCGTTAACATATCGTAAGGTTCTCGTTAATGCATAAGGTCCTATGAAATTTGGATTGACCTCCAAAACAGGACAAGAACTAAAACAACTTTGACACAAGATACAATTACTTTGGGTATCTACCGCTTTTTCATCCTCTTTAGTGATGATCGTCTCTTTCATTTGATCTAGATACCCATGGGCTGCTTGTAGTTTTTGCTCTTCATAATCTAGATCAATAACCAAATCACTAATCACTTTAGCATTTTTGAGTGGTGTAACAATATCACCATCTTTGACTCTTGTCTTACAAGCTAATCGTTCAACACCATTGACTACCACTGCACATGATCCACACACTCCACTTTTACATCCACATCGAAAATTGAGTGTTGCATCTTGTTTTGTTTTGATATGAATCAATGCTTGTAAAAGAGTTTCATCAAAAAATTCATCAAATTTATACTCTACTTTTTTGTTTGTTCTTTGTATTTCAATCTTCATTTTACTTTTTCCATATCATAAAAATCAATATTTAGAGTATCATTTTCATTCCAAGCTACACAAGCTTTTGCATAAGCATCATCTTCTACTGGATAATCCGTTCTGTAATGTGCTCCCCTACTTTCACATCTTTGTAGTGCACTTTGTACAACTATTTGTCCCAATTCTAATAGATTTTGAAATTCTAAAAACTCAACTAAATTTTTATTGTAAACACTATTTTTATCATGTATTCCCATTAAAGGCATTTTTTCTTTGTATTGTTGCACTTTTTCTAACACTGAATTCATACTTATCTCATCTCTAAATAATCCAACGTCATGAAAAAAAGTTTGTCCCAATTCTTCTCTTATCTCATAAAAGTTTTCTTTTGGTTCTTGTTCTAAAAGTTGTTGTATTTTACTTTTGTCATCACGAAACTGCTTAGTATTATTTTGATAATTCTCATTTATATTAAGTGAT
>JBNLDA010000140.1:0-3816 GCA_050304095.1 Arcobacteraceae bacterium
GGACTCTATCATACAATAAAAACTTTTCTACCTCAGCTTCTAAATCTTCAACATGAAACAATTTTCCATAAGGATAATGACTCATTAAATCCCCTGGTAAGATTTTAAATGGATGGGTTTGTTTTTGAAGTTGTTTAATCAGTTCTGTATCTAAACCAATCATTGAAGAGAGTTGTTTTGCCTCAAATGAATCAATGAGTTTAGAGATCTCTATTCTATTTGAAAGCCATTGATTAAAACAATGACTTTGTAATGCATTGATATACATTTGTGCTAGTTTTCTATTTCGCTCTTTTCTTTGATTCATTACCATCTCATACCCTTTGATGTAATTATCACCTTCTATTCCAAAACGTTGAAATCCAAAATAATTTGGCATCCCATACGTAGAAATTTTAGCTAAAACTTCTTCCATTTTTTTAGCATTTAAAGGGCTTACATGCTTCAATCTAATAAAAAATTTATTTCCTTTTAAATGCCCTACTCTAATTTTATTGTTATGATAGGTAGTATTGAGTATTTTGATATTTTTATGTTCAAAATTCTCTAATGCTTTTTCATATTGTTTTGGGATAGATATATGTTGGATTGTCATTGCATTTTTGTCTTTCAATCCTGCATATCCAATATCTCTTTGTTTACATCCAAGATGATCACTGAGAATATTTACTGCATCCCAAGTAGAAAGATCTTTTTTTCTTAAAGTGATCACTAAATGTTCACCCTCACCACTAAAGTCATATAATGGAACTTCTGTGACCACAAAGTCATCTTTACTTTGTTTAAAATACACATCAATTTGACTATGTGTTAAATAATGTTGTAATGGTTTGTTTTCTAAAAGTGATGTTTCTTGCATTTGCATTGATAGGTTCCTTTTTGTGCTTTGGCTACTATTGTTAAATTTACATTGTGTTTTTTTGCAATCTTTTCAATTGCTTTTTGATTCTTTGGATCAAAAGAGAAAACTATTTCATACTCTTCTCCACTACATCCAATCTCATGAGGAATTTTTTGTTTAAAATCAAATCCTATTTTATTGGCCTTACTTAATCTCTCCAATTCAAAACAAAGACCATCAGAGATATCCATGGCACTATTTATATAGTTTGATACTTCATAAAAAAAATCTTTTCGTAAAACTGGCTTTATAAATCGTGAATTCTTACTAATCTTTTTTCCATCAAACAAGCTTTGTAAATCTTTTTTCACACTTCCCAATTGTCCAGTATAAGCTATAAGGTCACCTTTTTTCGTACCCGTTCTATAGATTGGTTTTATCGCTCTTGAAATAATAGTAACCGATATATCAAGCTTTGCATTAGCAATGGTATCTCCACCAATGATCTCTATTCCATATTCTTGCGCAGCTTTTTGAAAACCACGAGCGAGTTTTTTTAATTCACTGTTTTCTAGTTCTTTTGGAATAGCTACAGTTAAAAGTGCATATTTAGGATCAGCATTCATAACTATAGCATCAGAGATATTGACAATCATAGCTTTATAAGCAATTTGTTCTAAACTAAACCATTGCCTTTTAAAGTGTACATTTTCAAAAAATGCATCATTACTATATACCCAGTTTCCAACGACTGCACCATCATCACCAATGAATTTTGATTTAGCAAATTGTTTAATAAAAAAGTCTTCTTTATTCATGGCGTGATTATACCTATGTTTGGTATAATCTAGCATTAACCAAGAGTGATGTAAGATTCGCTTTTAATTAAGGTAGATATTTGAAATTAATAGACAGAAATAGTAACTTTCATATTTTATTAGCAGGAATTCTAAGTATCGTTGTTGGTGTTGGTGTTGCACGATTTGCATTCACTACTCTTTTACCTCCAATGCTACAAGATTATCTTTCAATCACCGATGCTGGATTATATGCTTCAATAAACTATACTGGCTATATGTCTGGAGCGATCTTTAGTATCTTTTTAAAAGATATCAATGCAAAGGTATTTTATTTTCGTATTGGCATTATATTAAGTGTTCTCACTACTTTAATACTTGCAACCACTACCAATGAAATATTATGGTTTCTTTCACGAATCATCGCAGGTTTTGGATCAGCGATGTCTTTGATCGTTGGAGGGGCTCTTGTAATGGTAAAACTTAATATGGAAGATAAAACAAAGGCAATGGGAATTCATTTTACTGGTATTGGTTTTGCCATAGCTGTAACCCAACTTATTAGCCAAGAGGTCTTAGAATTTTATCATTGGGATAAAGCATGGTTAGTATTAACATTCTTTGCTTTTGTCGTATCATTTTATATTATCTATGTACTTTCTTTTGACCATGAACAAAAAACAACTGCAGTTGCTCATAAAGTAAATCGTTCTATGTATACCCCTCATGTGATATTACTTATTTTAGGTTATTTCACAGCTGGAGTTACTTTTGTAGTTCAAGCTACATTTTTTCCAGATATCATCAACTCTCTGGAGGGACTTGATGGCTATGGAAATCTTGGTTGGTTAGTCGTTGGAATTGCTGGAATTCCTTCTGCAATCATTTGGATGCATTTAGCACATAAGTATGGTAGCGTTAATATCATCATTGTAGCTTTTATATTCCAAATAATTGGTATTCTTATCCCAACATTTTCAACTGATATTGTGATGAACTTACTCTCTGGAGCGCTATATGGAAGCACCTTTATAGGGCATGTGGCACTCTTTATGCATTATGCAGGAAAATTAGCAGGAAAAAACCCCGTAATCTTTATGGGCTCTATGACCGCAGCTTATGGAATTGGACAAGTAAGTGCCCCTCTATATAGTGTGTATTTTATTGAAAAATATGGCAACTACAATATGGCATTATATATTACAGCTTTAATTGCTTGTTTGGGTATAGTATTTTTACTCATTGCCAAGAAAAAACCACAAGTTTTGTGATTTTATAAAATATTAGATATAATCCACGATATTTAAACGAAGGTTTGCAATTGAAAAAAAATATTGAACAAGCACGAATATTAGTTGATGCCCTACCATATATCAAAGAGTTTTCTGGAAAAACTTTTGTGATCAAATATGGTGGGAGTGCACAAGTAAATGAAGAGCTCAAAAGTAGATTTGCTCAAGATATTCTTCTTATGTATCTAGTTGGAATCAAACCAGTTATCGTTCATGGTGGTGGGAATAAGATCAACTCGATTCTAGATAGAATGCAAATAGAGCATAAATTTATTGATGGAATGCGAGTCACGGATAGAGAAACAATGGAAATTGTTGAGATGGTATTAAGTGGAAATATTAACAAAGAGATCACCACACTATTGAATCAACATGGAGCTAAAGCTCTTGGTATCACTGGAAAAGATGCAAACTTCATTAAAGCAAAACCGATGATGGAAAACAAATATGGCTATGTTGGCGAGATCACTAACGTTGATGAAAAAGTAGTACAAAGATTGATTGAGGAAAAATTCATCCCCGTTATTGCTCCTATTGCTAATGGCGATGAAATCAATCACCCTGGATTTAATATCAATGCAGATTTAGCAGCTAGTAAAATTGCTGTAAGTCTTCAAGCAGAAAAAGTGATTTTCCTTTCAGATATCCCAGGAGTATTGGATAAAGATAAAAATCTTATCTCAACACTTGATGAAGAAACAATTCAAAAGCTAAAAGAGGACGGAACTATTAGTGGTGGTATGATCCCTAAAGTGGATGCTTGTTTGGAAACAATCCATGGTGGAGTAAAAAAAGCACATATAATTGATGGACGAGTGGAACACTCATTATTACTTGAAGTATTTACAAAAAGCGGTATTGGTACCGTTATTAAATAAGGACAAAC
>JBNLDA010000141.1:0-3807 GCA_050304095.1 Arcobacteraceae bacterium
CTAGAATTTGGTATTTATCGATAATAAAATCTTTTCTCAACAATGGAGTTGGCACATATCTTCTGATACCAGTTAAATACTCTAGATCACCCTTAAAATAATGAGGTTCAGTTAATACCGAAATAGCATTTGCTCCAGCATTACTATATTCTTGAGCTATCATTAATGGATCAAAATCCTCTCGAATAACCCCTTTGCTTGGGCTTGCCTTTTTTACTTCAGCAATGATTCGTACAGGCTCTTCTTTTGTTGCTGTTAGATATGGCTTCACATCCCTTGGAGCGTAAGGGTTCATCGATAAACTTCTACCAAGCCATTCTGGACCAAATTGCTCTTGTCTTTTTATTAAATCTTCTCTTGTTCTTTCAATAATCTCGTCTAATATCATTTTGTTTTACATTCCTTGATTTTATTCCAGTGAAGTATAATTTCTTCATCCTTTAATCCTACTTCATCAACTATCTTTTTCATGATTTCATACGCTTTTTCGCAGTTTTTTAACTTATATTCTCCCCAAGCTTGTGAATCTAGATATGCATAATTATTTGGATCTTTTTGTAAAGCTAGTTTTACAAGTGTTAATCCCTCTTGAATATCGACATCATAATCGATCATTAAATACCCAAGATAATTTTGATACATGGCATTATCAACCAATGCCAAAGCATCCTTAAATTTTGAAATTACGCTTTTAAGCACCTCTTTTTTATTGGTTGCCGACTCAAATTCTAAAATTGCCATTTGTGCAATGATGTTAATATCTGAAGTTTTTAAATATTGTTGATGCATAAGCTCCAAAGCTTTAGTAGTTTGTTTGTATTTTTTATAAAGTTGCAATAGTTTTAGATCATCAATCCTCTCTTTTTCAAGAAAGATCATTGCAAGATAATCATTTTTTTGCAACAAATACTTGATAAGCATTTTTCCTGCTTGTTCTTGTGCATGAGTATTTTTTTGTTCTTTAAAATGATTATATATCTTTTGTAACATCTTAATCGTACCATCAAGATCGTTTTGCTCATTGAACATAAATAAAAGACTTGAACAGATATTAATTGAGCATTTATTGTATTTGGCAAATTCTTCTAGTAAATCAATTGCTTCTTTTGTTTTATGTAGATGCCCAAATAAAATATTGGCTACATTGAGTACCCTATCTTCATTTGGTGCTCTTTTGAAACTTTTATCTGCAAATTCATACGCTTTGTCATATTTTTTCAAACCAAAATAGGTTTTTGCTACCAAATCAAGATTATCAACACTTTGATCGTTTTCATATCTTTGAAGAGCAAGAATATTCGCTCTTTCATAATCTTTGCTTTGAATATAAGAATCAATCAATAAGGCATTAAATTTATCATGTAATTGTGGATATTTTTCTTCATGAGCCTTGATTTGTATTATTACTTCTTTGTATTTCTTCATCTCATATAAATCAACAAGCCACTCAAATAGATATTCAACTTTAGAGGTCCTTGAATAGAGTTTTTCAAATAACTCACTACTTTTTTCAAGTTGATTGTTTTGTTGATACTCCAAAGCTAATAAGATATCAAAATCTTCTTTCTCATACGTTAATACATCATTGTAATTTAAAGCTGTTTTTGTTGTTATTGGCTGTTTGGTTTGATTATCTACAACACAACCTGCAAAAAGAAGAAAGATAAAAAAGAATACTATAAAGGTCTTACGGCTGGACATTCTTTAAATACCTCTTGTTTGTTTTTCTTAAAGTGTTCCCAAAAAGGGAATGTTCTACACTGGCTTGGTCTTGCTTCATAGACACTACATTGTTTTTTATTGATATCAAAAAAACAACAAATATAATTGTTTGCATCTAATTTAATCTCTTTAATTGAATATTTGTACCCTACTTTAAAAAGATATTTTTGTATCAATTCTTCTTTGGTTATCCCCAAGTATAAAGCCAACACTTCTATTTCAGTTGGATTTATCCATATATAGCCTGATTCACCAATGCAGCAATTACCATCGCATTGGCTACATGTAGATGGATCAAAACTAAAATCAAATTCTTCGTGAAAAATCAAATTACTCATCAATATAATCTTTCAATATATCACATTTTATACTATGAGTTGCAGTTGTACTATAGATATCTAAAACCTCTTGTGTAAATTGATCGTTGTTAAACATGATTAATGGTGGCAATACATTCATTAGTGATTTTGAATTTTTTCTCAAATAAACCATCACCAATGTTGCATCTTTATGCTGTTTTGGATGAACAAAACGTACTGACTCAATGTTTAATCCATACATGTTTGAAAGTTTCATAATATCATTAAACTGCTTAACATCATAACAGAAAAAAAACTTCCCTCCATTGTTAAGTAATTGTGAAGTTTTTTTGATCAGTGTATCAAGTGTTAATGAGTCATTGTAGCGTGCTGTTTTAATGTTTGGATTTTCTGTTTTTATAACATTTTGATGATAAAATGGTGGATTTGAGACGATAATATCAAATTTTTTGTTTTCATCTAAATGATTAAATTCATTTGTGAATAAAGTTGTTTCTATATGATTTATTGATGCATTTTTTTGTGATAAAAATTGAAAAACTTTTTGCTTTTCGCATTGATTTAATGATAGTTTTTGATAGTTTTTAGCAAGTAATATTCCCAAAATCCCGCTACCGCTTCCAATATCCAAGAGTTCACCCTGAATATTTTTAAACTTTTTGAGATTTTGAACAATAAAATCATATAAAAAATGGGTATCGCTATTGTAGCAATAACCACCTAACGGCTGGTAGAGAATCAAACAATAAAACCTTTTAAATTAATTTTGGTATTATATACAATTCATTATTAAATATATAAGGGTTATAGTGGCACTTCAAGAATATCAACAAAAAGTATCCAAACAATCATTAGCTGATAAAATGGCAGATCTCAATGACATATTAAACAATTCATGGGATGGGATCGCTATCATTGATGAACTTGGAAATTTTATCTATTCAAATAAAGCATTTAGCCCTATTCTAAATTACGAAAAGTCAGAACTATTAAAACTAAATTTTCTCAATCTTGTTGATTCAAGCACAAGAGATGTTATAAAGTTTGGTATTGTTAAAGCACAAAAATTGGGAGCTATTAGAAATTTAAAACTTATTTGCAATAGAAAAGACAAAAAGAAAGTTTATTTGGAGGCTTCACTAGCTTTAATGGGTAATAAAAAATACTTTGTACTTAATGCAAAGGATTGTACTGAAGAGATAACCAAAAAAACACTTATCAATAAGTATATTCTCTCTTGTAGGCTTGATCTCAATCTAAAGATAATTGAAATAAGTGATGCATTAAGTAGATTATTGAAATTTAACAAACATGAATTACTGCAAGAAAACTTTAGTTCATTAAAATTTGATTTTGATGAGTCTATTAAGATTGAAGAGGTATATGAAGCACTTAAAAAAGATGATTGGGTTGGAATTGTATATTTATGCAACAAAGAGAATGAAACACTCACTTTTGATACAAAGATCAATGCTGTATTTAATAAATATGGCGATATAGTAGGATATGAATGGCTATTTTTTGATATAACATCAAAAGCCAATATACAAAAAGAAGAAAAAGTTAGTAATTTTTCGAGTGGATTTAAAATCTTTTCTGAGATGATGAATACGGTCACTTCAAAGTGGCTAGACCCATTAAAGATAATAGATAACAATGTACAACAAATACAGCAAGAGCAAGATATCAACGCCATTCATACACTTGCAGATGGAATATTAAAAACAAAAGAGATGCTCACAACTGAAATAGAATCTTTCAAAAA
>JBNLDA010000142.1:0-3741 GCA_050304095.1 Arcobacteraceae bacterium
TCCATAAGTCTTTCAACATCTGGATCTTGTCCCTCTTTTGACAAATAAGAAGATAACCCTGGATTTTTTTTAGAAAAATCTGCACCATCTGTACGTAGTGCAATTAATTCATTTTTAAAATAATCGTTAAATACCATCTTTATATATCTTTACTTTCCCATTTTTTAGTAAGTCAGCTTTAAAATTAACTCTCTGACTTTTCCCATCTGTAATCAAATATCCCTCAATGAATATATTCATTTGATTTATATCGAGTCTTTCCCTTGATACAGCAACTTTTGTTTTGTATAATCGAGGTTCAAATTTTTTGATACACAATTCACAAAAATATTCTATTTTTTCTATCGAATCTTTCATACTTAGATTGATATTGTTTAAATCTGGTCGACCATAGTCATTTGCTATTTCACAACTTCCTGCATTAGTTGAAAAAATTCTTGATAGATTGTTTGCAATGGAGGCATACATTGCCTCCTCTTTTGTTTCATATTGACTTGAATCAAAATCTTTGTTAAGTCTTTCAAAAAGACTTCCCTTGTATGTTTTTACCATTATTCTTTATCTAGTTTACCAACCAATGACAATTCAAAACTCGCACCCATATATTTGAAGTGTGGTCGTAATGCAATTTTAACTCTATACCATCCCGGATCATTTTCTACGTCTTCAACTTCAACTAAAATATCTTTAAAAGGTTTTTTACTTCTAATCTCTGCACTAGGATTTTCTTGATTGGCAACATATTGTTTTGCCCATCTATTTAATTCTCTTTCAAGATCAGCTCTTTCTCTCCATGAACCAATATGTTCTCTTTGAAGTACTTTGATATAATGTGACATTCTAGTAATAGCGAATAAATATGGTAATTGTGTACCAAGTTTATAGTTCAGTGCAGCTTCATTCCCCTCTGGAGTATCAGGGAAAATTTTTGGTTCCTGAGCAGAACTTGCCGCAAAAAATGCTGCAGAATTGCTTCCTTTTCTCATAATCAATGGAATAAAACCTTGTTCTGATAATTCATATTCTCTTCGATCTGATACAAGCACTTCAGTTGGAATTTTCATCTCAATATCACCCATACTTTCAAATGTATGTACTGGAAGACCTTTTACTTCTCCACCTGATTTTGGTCCAATGATATTTGTACACCATCTATAATTTGCAAAACTATCAGTAAGTTTTGAAGCGAAAGCATATACAGTATTTCCCCATAGATAATGTTCATGATCTTTTGATACATTTTCTTTGTATACGAAATTTGAAATAGGGTTATCTTCAGGGTCGTATGGTGCTCTTAATAGAAATCTAGGAAGTGTAAGTCCTACATATCTTGAGTCTTCATTTTTTCTAAAACCTTTCCATGCAGCAAATTGTGGTGAATTCAAAACATCATCTAAATCTTTTAGATTTGGAAGCCCTTCAAAGCTTTCTAATCCAAAGAATTTTGGACCAGCTGCAGCGATAAATGGTGCATGAGCCATAGCCGCAATTGAAGAAACTTTATTTAAGAATTTAATATCATAGTTTGTAGGAGCGATTTCGTAATCGGCAATGATTGTCCCAACTGGTTCTCCACCAAATTGTCCATAACCTGATGTATAAACATGTTTATAAAGACCAGATTGAGTAATATCTAAGCTGTCTTCAAAATCATTGACCAACTCTTCTTTAGAGACATTGATAAATTCCATTTGGATATTTTGTCTAAAATCAGTTCTTTCAACCAACATATATAATCCACGCCATTTAGATTCTAAGCTTTGAAATTCTTCATGGTGTAGTATCTCATCCATTTGTGCTGAGATTTTTTCATCAATCTGAGCGATCATCTTGTCGATAATTGCTTTGTTGACCTTCTCTTCTTGATTGTCTGATTTAATAAGCTCTTCAATTAAAGCTCCAACGCCATTTTTAACAACATCATACGTTTCATCTTCACTATTTAATTTTGTTTGAGCAACAATACTATCTAATAATGATGATTCTATTGAAGCATTAGCATTTGACAAATTTTCTTTTGTTGACATAGTATTCCTTTTATTGATTATTAGAGTTTAAATTAAGTTCAGTCATCAATTTATCTCTTTCCTCTTTTGAAGAAATTGCTTCTTCAATCGCTTTTCTAAATGCTGGTACATTACCAAGAGGACCTTTGAGTGCCATAAGTGATTGTCTCAATTGCATTAAAACTTTCATTTCTGGTACGCTTTCTACTATTTTTTCTGGTGAAAAATCTTTTATACCATCAATTTTGAGGTCAACATTTAATGTGCTGTCATTGTCCTCAACTAATTTATTATCGACATTAAAGCTCAAAGACAATTCTTGCGCTTTTAATACATCATTAAAATTGCTTTTATCAATTTTAACGGCCTTTTTCTCTTCTACTGGAACTCTTTCCTCATTTGGGTTGTATTCACCTAAGATTGTAAGTTTATATGGAATTTCAACATCTTCATTAACATCTCCAGTAGCTGGTTTGTACGTGACATTGATTCTCTCTTTTGGTGATTCAGATTGTTTGTTCATTTTCTCTCCTTTTAAAATTTAATTTCATATGCACCATTAATATCGATCTTGCATAAATTGTTGTATATCTCTTCCAATTTTTCTTGTTCTATATCTACATTGGTAAAGGTATTTAATGCAAGGGTATAAACTTTGGAAGATAAATTTGGATTCCAATTATCAAGATCATATTTTTTGATGTCATCAAGTAGATCTTGTATAAGTGCTAAAGCTAATTTTTTCTTATCGTTTTCTATAGCAATTTGCGCATGGATAAGTCTCCATTTGAACTTTTCTTCACTATTCAAAGCTGTAGCGTAGTTTTTTTCTACTTGCATCATTGCTTCTTTTGTTTTTTTATTTCCAGTGAGTTCGTAGATTGATTCTAATTGTTTATTGAATGGGTTATTTTCATTTGTTGTATCTAAAGAGGTATTTGAGCTAAAAATCTCTTTTTTGATCCAGCTTTGCATTCTTTTTGATGCAAATGGTGTATTGTCATTAAACTGGTATTCTTCAATCCCCTCAAGTGTTTCAAGAAGAACACGAATAAGATTTTTTACTTCATTGGCCTCTTGTGTTTTTTCAAGTTTGATTAAAATATCATAGATTATATGGTGCCCTTCAAGCCAAAAAGGGGATACTTCAATGATCTCTTCAGCTAATTGAAGAGCTTTTATATACTGTTTTTCGTTGATCAAACTATGTAATTCATCTATTTCTATTATAGATGGTGGGTACAGTGGAGTAGTTTTGCCATGATCTGTATAAGGTAATTCATCAATATCTATCCAAGAATTAAATCGTGATAATCTCAATGAGATAAGATTAAAAGTTTCATTACCTCTATAATATTCAGTGAGAATAGATATACTTTTTTTGATATTATTTAAATGTTTTTGTGCCTCATTTTCATTCGTAATTACAGAGTTGTATTCAATGATTTGGTTAGCATTATTTGCGCTTTCTTCCACATTTTTTACATTATTTTGTGCTTCTAATTCTTTTAAATGATAAGGCTCAAGAAAATCTAAAACTTTTTTAAAATATTTTTTATTATTAATACCATTTAGTCACCAAGAAAATACAATAATATTCTTATTTTGATTATCTTTTGCTTGAATTAGAATTTACATGTGAATTTATATAAATATAAGATATTTTAAAATCCCGTAGTATCACACTTGGTTATAACTAGTCCACTCTAACTATATAGAGGTAACACACTAAAGG
>JBNLDA010000143.1:0-3722 GCA_050304095.1 Arcobacteraceae bacterium
AAGCGTAATCGCTTCTTCCAATTAAACGAAGAAAAAAATAAATATAAAAATAAAAAAAGAAACAAAAAGGAGAAAATATGTTTGTATGTGGATATCACTTTCCAGCGAGCGAAGGGAACGATGTAAGTTTTGATAAAGTAATTGCTAAAGTAGAAGAGGGAATCAGTGCTGCTGGTAAAACTGTAACTTTAACAAGTGAAACAAGAGAAGGTGTTAAATTAGAAGAATTAGTTGTACCAGAAGGAACTTTTGCTCACACAGCATTTGTAGATTATTATACTAACTCTGATGTTGCAGCTAAAGATGATTTTAAAATGGTTTATTACACAAATAAATACCAAATCTCAGAGATTTCTAAATCTGTTGATGGAAATGCAACAAAAGATCTTTGTAAAAAATTAGATGATATGAATCTTTATAGAGTTAAGGTAGCGTAAGCTCCCTTAGCCACCACGTAGAAAAAATAATAAAAGGAGAGATAAATGGGTCCAGAAACATTAGAAAGCTTGCAGTTAGAAGCAATTGAAGAAGTATTAAAAGCGTATCCTGCAAAAGCTGCAAAAAACAGAGCAAAACACTTAGGTGTAGATAGCCCAGAAGGTGTTAAAGGTGCTTGTGATAAAACAAGATCTAACAAACAAACAGTACCAGGTGTAATGTCTCAGAGAGGTTGTGCATATGCAGGTTCTAAAGGGGTTGTATGGGGACCAATCAAAGATATGATCCATATTTCACATGGACCTATTGGATGTGGACAATATTCAAGAGCAGGTAGAAGAAACTACTATATTGGTACAACAGGTATCGATACATTTGTTACAATGAACTTCTCTACAGACTTTACAGAAAAAGATATTGTATTCGGTGGAGATAAAAAACTTAAAAAAGCACTTGAAGAGATTGATGAATTATTCCCATTAAACAATGGTATTTCAATTCAATCAGAGTGTCCAATTGGTCTAATTGGAGATGATATTCAAGCGGTTGCTAAAGTACATAAAAAAGAATCAAGCAAACCAACTATCGCAGTATCTTGTGAAGGGTTTAGAGGGGTTTCACAATCACTTGGTCACCACATTGCAAATGACATGATCAGAGATGAAGTTATGCCAGATGCATCTGCAAGAAATGGTTTTGAATCAACTGATTATGATGTTGCAATCATTGGGGATTATAATATTGGTGGAGATGCTTGGGCATCAAGAATTCTTTTAGAAGAAATGGGACTTAGAGTTATTGCTCAATGGTCTGGAGATGCTTCTTATAAAGAATTAGCAATTGCACCAAAAGCAAAATTAAATTTACTTCACTGCTATAGATCAATGAACTATATTTCAAGACACATGGAACAAGAATTTGGTATTCCATGGATGGAATATAATTTCTTTGGACCAAGTAAAACTACTGAGTCTTTAAGAAAAATCGCTGAGTTCTTTGGACCAGAGATTCAAGAAAAAGCTGAAGCAGTAATCGCTAAATATACAGCTATGACTGATGCAGTAATCGCTAAATACAGACCTAAATTAGAAGGTAAAAAAGTAATGTTATATGTTGGTGGATTAAGACCAAGACACGTTATCGGAGCTTATGAAGATTTAGGAATGGAAGTAATCGGTACTGGTTATGAGTTCGCTCACGGTGATGATTATAAAAGAACTAAAGAAGATTTAGAAAGATCAACTTTGATTTATGATGATGTTAATGAATACGAATTAGAGCAATTCGTTAAAAAATTACAACCAGATCTAGTAGCTTCTGGGGTAAAAGAGAAATATGTATTCCAAAAAATGGGATTACCATTTAGACAAATGCACTCATGGGATTATAGTGGTCCTTACCACGGTTATGATGCATTCGCGGTATTTGCAAAAGATATGGATTTAGCTATGAACTCACCTGTATGGTCTCATACTAAAGCACCATGGGAAAAAGAAGAAGTA
This sequence comes from Arcobacteraceae bacterium, assembly GCA_050304095.1. Lineage (GTDB taxonomy): Bacteria > Campylobacterota > Campylobacteria > Campylobacterales > Arcobacteraceae > JAYEFX01. Next base: position 1,941 of record JBNLDA010000143.1, read on the forward strand.
GGAGCTTAAGATGCAAGATGTAGAAAATATAGTAAACGGACAAAAATTATTCCTAAAAGAGGAGTATCAAACTTCTCTTGCAGCGAAAAAAGAATTTGAAGGTGCAATGGGTGCAATTAACCCAGCTAAAGTAGAAGAAGTAGCAGAGTGGACTAAAACTTGGGATTACCGAGAAAAAAACTTAGCTAGAGAAGCGATTACTGTTAACCCAGCAAAAGCTTGTCAACCACTTGGAGCAATTATGGCTGCACTTGGTTTTGAAGATACTATGCCTTACGTTCACGGAAGCCACGGATGTGTTGCATACTTTAGATCTTACTTTACAAGACACTTTAAAGAACCAACTCCATGTGTTTCAGATTCAATGTCTGAATCAGCAGCAGTTTTTGGTGGTCTTGCAAACATGAAAGATGGTTTAAGAAACTGTAATGCTATGTATAAACCAGGTCACATCGCAGTATCTACAACTTGTATGGCTGAAGTTATAGGTGATGACTTAAATGCTTTTATCACAGGTGCTAGAGAAGATGCTGAAGGTGAATTAGACGAATTACCAATCACTTATGCTCATACTCCATCATTCGTTGGATCACATATCACTGGATATGACAACATGATGAAATCTATGATGGAACAATTAAACCCAGATAGAAGTGAGAAAGTTGTTGATGAAGGTAGAATCAATATTATCCCAGGTTTTGAACCATATTTAGGTTCACTTGCTGAGATTAAAGAGATTGCTGGATTATTCTCTGATAAAATCTATTTATTAGGTGATCATGAAGCACAATGGAACACTGGAGCTGGTGGATATTCACTATACGCTGGTGGAACTCCAATGGATATTGCAAAAACTGCAATTAATGCTGAAACAACAATATCTTTACAAAAATATTCAACTGTTCAAACAGCTAAAACTATTAAAAATAAATGGAAACAAGGTTATGAAACTTGTAACCCAATCGGTTTAACTGGAACAGATGAGTTTGTTATGAAACTAGCTGAACTTACTGGTAAAGAAGTACCAGAAGAGTTAAAAACTCAAAGAGCTCAATTAGTAGATGCAATGCAAGATTCTTACCCATATATGCACGGTAAAAAGTTCGCAGTGTATGGTGATCCAGACTTCTTGCTTGGTCTTGTTAGCTTTATCGTTGAGATGGGTGGTATTCCAACTCACGTATTATGTAACAATGCTCCAAGAAAAGGTTGGGAAGCAGATATGCAAGCAATCATTGACAAATCTGATTGGGCAAGTGATTGTAACATCTGGGCTGGTAAAGATTTATGGCACTTAAGATCATTATTATTTACTGAGCCAGTAGACTTCTTGATCGGTAACGTATATGGTAAAGAACTTTACAGAGATACTGGAATTCCATTGATTAGAATTGGTTTCCCAATCTTTGATAGACACCACTTACATAGATATTCTATGAGTGGATATAAAGGTGGATTGAATCTATTAACTTGGATTACAAACGCTGTTCTTGATCAACTTGATGAAGAAACTAAAGATATCGGTAAAACTGACTACTTCTTCGATTGTGTAAGATAAGTCAACCAAAAAAACTTTTCCTCTTGTATAACAAAAAAGGCACAAAGAAATTTGTGCCTTTTTTTATGCAAAATTAAAAAAACGATGTATAATTCGCAAAATTTATTTTTGGAAATTATCATGCCTATGCAAAACTACAAAATCTTGTTCAAAGAGGTTCAAAGATCGAACTTTTTGTATCTACAATCTTTGACGTTGTTTTTGATCACTTATATAGATTGGAC
>JBNLDA010000144.1:0-3720 GCA_050304095.1 Arcobacteraceae bacterium
CCAAATGTTACATCAACTTTATCTTGTGTTAAAAGACCTCTCATTTTTTCTGCAAAAAGTGGCCAGTTAGACGCTGGATCAACAACTACTGGTTCAAGTTGTTTACCAAGAACTCCACCTTTTTTGTTTTGCTCATCGATCAGCATTAATACTGTATCTTTTAATGTTGTTTCTGAAATCGCCATTGTTCCAGATAATGAGTGTAAAACACCAACTTTAATCGTATCTGCAGCTTGTGCTACAGTTGAAACTGCTAAGAAAGCCGCTATTGATAAGCCTCTTACAAATGTTTTGTTCATTGTTACTCCTTTAGTTTTTTTAAACAATCAGAAGAAGTATAAAATAAAAGTGTTGCTTGAGTGTTGTTTTTAGTGTTGTTTGATCTCTATAGTTGTATATTTTTTATACAACTATAGTTTTTTATTGATTATATTGATGATTGACTCAAAATCATAGTTAGAAAGATAGTTTTGTAGCTCTATTTTAAATTTTGCATTATTTGGCAAATCTTGTATCACCTCATCAATGCTTTGGCTATCTAACTCTTGTGCTGCACTTTTGATTTTGTGTAGAAGCTCTTCAGATAGTTCAGTTTCTTGCAATTCAGATTCTTCAAGACTATCTTCCTCATTTGCAGACATATTTAAGAATAAATTCATCATAGAGATCAATTGATGTTGTTCTATTGGTTTGGCTAAAAAGCCATTCGCTCCAGCTTTAATTGCATCCTCTTTATCTTTTTCAAAAGCATTAGCCGAAACTACTATAATAGGAAACTCATGACCATCTTGGCGTATATGTCCAATGGCTTCAATTCCATTCATCTGTTTCATTCTTAGATCCATGAAACATAGGTCTATTTTTTGTTCATTGGCTATTTGTACTGCTTGAATCCCATCATTGGCTTCAACCGTTTTGATATTGTATGTATGTAACATTTGGATAATCAATGAACGATTTTCTTCTATATCATCCACAACCAACACTTGAATATTGTTATAGTTTTCAGTTGCAGTATTTATAGGAATAGGAGCTTTCTGTTGTACTATTTGATCAATACTTGAGTCTTCATATATAATATAAAAAGAGAATTCACTTCCTTTATTCATTTGACTTTGGACTTCTATATCACCATCCATATTCATAATCAATTCCTTAGTGATTGCTAATCCCAATCCAGTACCATTTTGATCAAGAGGATTATTGATCTGTTCAAATGGTTTAAATATCTTATTTTGATTCTCTTTACTAATACCAATACCCGTATCAATTACTTTAAAATATAATAATCCTTTATCAGCATTCACTTCAACACTAATATTTCCTTTATAGGTAAATTTTAAAGCGTTCCCTAATAAGTTAATAAGTATTTGTCGAAGTCGGTGTTGATCACAATAGATATATTGAGGAACACTGCTTTTAATGTCAATACTAAATTCCAATGCTTTTTCTTCACAACGAGAGATAAACATTTGTTTTATCTGCTCACATAGCTCAAATAGATCAAAATGTACTGGCTGTATTTCTATTTTTCCTGCTTCAATTTTGGATAGCTCTAAAATTTCATTTATCATATCCATAAGGTGCCTTCCACTATTTCTAATAGTAAGAATATTCTCTTTTTCTTTTTGATTTAGATTATTAGAGTTTTCTAATAATGATGCAAATCCCAATATAGCGTTGAGCGGAGTTCGTAGTTCATGACTCATATTAGTTAAGAACACTGTTTTAGAATGATTTGCTCGTTTAGCTTCATCAATAGCACTCTTCAATCTATCTTCATTTTCTTTTCTTTCAGTGATATCACTAAATACAACTACTGATCCAATAACCAACTCTTTATCATTATAAATTGGTGTGGCTACATAATCAATTGGAAAAGTGCTTCCATCTTTTTTGTAGAATAATACTTCTTTGTGGCTAGCTAAAAGCAACCTCTCTTTCTTTTTTACTTTCTCATTTGGTTTGTATATGGTTCCTATGAGTTCTTTACCAATAAGCTCATCAGATTCAAATCCTAGTAACATTGAGGTCATTGGATTTAGGAAACTAAATCTTCCTTTAGCATCAAGACCAAATATACCTTCACCTGCTAAATCTAATAAAAGCTTATTCTGTTGTTCACTAGAGATCAATTTAATCGCATTTTGTTTAAATATCTCTACAGAACCTATCATCTCACCTACTTCATCATTATGAGAGTGTTCTGGTATAACCGTATCCATCTTGTTACTAGATAGTAATAGCATTGTTTTATTCAATATCTCTAATGGATGAATGATTCGTAAAAGAATAATAAAAAACGAAAAGAAGATCAAAATTAAGAACGCTAAAATGGCCCATCCCATATAGCTTTCAAATCTTTCAACAATACTATTAGCTTCTACGATCTTTTGTTTTGTTCTTTGCTCAAATGCTTGGTAGAATTGATCAAGCGGTTTCATAATAGCAATTTTTGCTTTATGATACTCATCTGAATGCATAATCTCTCTAGCTAGTTTATAATTTGGTTCATCTTTAATAGTATAATTACCATCTTTATCTTGGAAAATTCCAATCATTGCATTCATCGCTTTTGTTTCCAAATAAGTAAGATCATCTGATTCTTTTTGTGATAAAAGCAACAATGCTAACTCTTCATCTGGAAAGCCTGCTTGTTTCATTAACTCTTTAAGTGGTATTTGTTTTCCATCTAATATTGGCTCACTGCCATCCATGGTTAAAAAATCCCAATAGATTTGATTATAATTCTTTGGTCTAGGTAATTTCCCATTTCTAATATCTAATACCATTTGAAATTGCTTTTTAAACATCTCATTTCCAGTTAATACATAAGTTCGTGCCATTCTGGTTAAATCATCTGAACTTTGTCGCAATTCATCAGCCAATACAAGTGATCTATGCTGCATTTGATAGGCTAGTTCAAGTTGTCTGTTAGACTTTTGATACTCTCCAATGATAAATATCACGAAAAAAAGTGCAATAGTATTAACAATAAGTAATCCAATAAAAAGTTTTTTGAGCTTCATTCTTTAATCGTTCCTAATTGAATTTACTTTATAATACCACAATATAAACAATAAAAGTCCCTTAATATGAATAAAAAATATACCATTTTAATTGTTGATGACAAAACAGCAAATTTACAATACTTAAGTGAAATACTAAAAAATCCTCAATACGATATTAGAGCCACAAAAGATGGGAAAATGGCTTTACAAGCAGTACATCTCAAACGTCCTGATCTCATTTTATTGGATATTAAAATGCCCAATATGAATGGTTTTGAAGTATGTACACAACTTAAAAACAATCCCAAAAATGAAAATATTCCAATTATTTTTATTAGTGCTCTTGATGATCTTGAACACAAGATCAAAGCCTTTGAATATGGTGGAGTTGATTATATCACCAAACCCTTTGAACCTAAAGAGGTTATAGCTAGAGTAGAAAATCAACTCAAACTCTATACGGCTCAAAAAAAGATCACTAAACTACTTGAGCAACAAGATATGTTTGTTAAAAAGATCATGCATGAGATCAATACACCATTAAGCATCATATCTCTTAATACGAATACTCTTGAACGAAATCATGGCACATCAGCAGAAACACAAGCAATTAAGGCCTCATCAAAGACTCTCTCTTCAATCTACGGGGATCTAAGCTATACCATTAAAAAAGAAACAAGAGTTTATGAGATCAAATCAATTGACTTGG
>JBNLDA010000145.1:0-3701 GCA_050304095.1 Arcobacteraceae bacterium
AAGCACTTCATCGCTGATAATACTACCGGGTCCCCTGGTGGAAACGTAAGTCACTGCCCGCTCTTGAGATTATTTTTCAAATTTTTTATTTAACTATTATTTACCAAGCCTTTACCAATTCCAACTTCTCTAAGTTGCAACTGGTAGAGGCTTTTTTTTGCTTGTTTTTTATTCTTGAGTTTCATCCAATGTTGAATAAAGTTTTATACCATATAAATAAATAATCCACGATACATAAATCCATACAAACAAAAAGAGTAATGTACTAAATGAACCATATATAGTTGTATAGGTTTTATTATACATGATATAGTAGACAAAAAGATTTTTAGTGATAGTTAGTATTGCCATAGTAGCTAAGGAAGATTGTAATAAAGACTTTATAGAGGCTTTTTTATAAACAGATACTCTAAATAAAATGATAAAGAATATCCATCCAGCTAGATAGCTTAAAATTATAGAGGAAATATCGTTTTCATAGAGCTTTAGGAGATAAATAAATACAGCAAAAAGTATTGGTAGTACTAATAATACAATCAAATATAAGAAAAAAGAGATATATATCGGTCTTTTTTCGACATGATGTATTTTACTAATAATATATTCATAATCATTAAAAAACATGGTAAAGATAAAAAGCATATATCCAATTCCCAAATATCCCAATTGATTAGTATTGGATAAAAATAAATTAATAGAATTTGCAATTATTTCAGAGTGTGTTGGATTAATATTCTCAACAATATAGCTCATAAATTGGTTTAAATAGGGTGTAAAAAGATCAAGATTCGATATAACTGAAATAATGAGGGCTAAAATTGGTAAGAATGCAAAAATAGTAAAGAAACTTAAACTAGCAGCATAATATGTAGTATCATCATCAAAAAATGACTTGATTGCATCAAATACTATCTTTAGTGGATGTTTTGGGATAATATTCAATGCAATCTCCTTAGATGTTATAATCCCATTTTAAATGGATTTAAAATATTGTTTGGATCAAAAGCTTTTTTAATACTTCTAAATAATTCCATCTCTGCATCACTAAAGGCAATATGCATAAATGGAGCTTTTGAGGTACCAATTCCATGTTCACCTGAAAGTGTTCCACCCATATCTACTACGAATTGGAATATCTCTTCAATAGCTTGATGTCCTTTGTGTACTTCTTCTTCATTGTCTTTATCTTTAACCATTACATTCACATGGATATTTCCATCTCCTGCATGACCAAAACATGGAACTTCAAAACCATATTTTTTTCCTATCTCATAAATACCTGCTAGGGCTTCAGGGAGTTTACTTCTTGGAACTGAGATATCTTCATTTAATTTCTTTGTACCGTAAATTGTAACTGCTGGACTTGCATTTCGTCTGGCAAACCATAGATCACTAGCTTGTTGTGCATCTTGGGCAATAATAAAATCAGTTGATCCATTTTGCGCGAATGATTCCTGTAGTGTTTGTAATTCTTCTTCAACTTGAGCCATTGAAGATCCATCAACATCACCCACCAAAATTGCTCCCGCATTATCTGGAATATCACTATTGAATTTTTGTTTTACTGCTTTAATTACCAATGCATCTAAAAATTCCATTGCCACTGGATTAGCACCACTTGCAAGTGATTTAAATACTGCATTCATTGCTTTATTTACATCAGGAAAGATTCCCATATATGTTTGTTTAAATTTTGGTTTTGGAATCAGCTTCAATGTAATCTCAGTAATTACTGCAAGTGTTCCTTCACTAGCAATCAAGATACCTGCAGTATTATAACCAGCTACATCTTTTATTGTTTTCTTTCCTGCAGTGATAATTTCACCATTTGGCAATACGGCTCGTAAAGCAACTACATAATCTTTAGTAATACCATATTTTGCAGCTCTCATACCACCAGCATTTTCAGATACATTTCCACCTAAAGTTGAGTATTGCTCACTTGCTGGATCTGGAGGATAAAATAATCCAACTTCTTCTACTGCTTTTTGAAAGTCCATATTGATTAAACCTGGTTGTACTACTCCCACAAGGTTTTCCATATCGATTTCTAGAAGTTTGTTCATATGTCGCTCTAAACTTAAAATGATCCCACCATTAGCTGGTAACGCTCCCCCGGTAAATCCACTCCCTGCTCCTCTTGGAACAACAATAATACCATGTTCATTACAGTATTTTAATATCTTTGAAATATCTTGTTCATCTCTTGGAAATACAACCGCATCTGGTTCAAATCGTGTTCTTGTTGCATCATAACAGTAAGCAATTAAGTGTGCTTTATCACTTTTAACATTTTCTTCACCTACAATTGATACAAAATGATCTAAATGTTGTTTATTAATAGTCATAGTCCATTCCTAGCATATTTGAATAGTATGCAGAATAATCTTTCATTCTATTATCACTCCATCCTATAAACTCTAAACTAAAGATTCCATCTTTGATCTCTTCAACTCTTGTATAAAATGGAATTTGTACTTCACTTTGATCATAAAACATTGGATATTGCGCTAAAGTTTTAAATGATTTTGCATCAACCATATAGATCATAGAATCAATCACAAAAAAGATCGTTCCAAGATTTTGATTTTTTGCAAATGCTTGGATAATTGCTTGGTTTGGAGTTGATTTCTGCATATATTTCATTGTTGCACCAAATAAATCTGGATGAACAAAATTTTGATCTGGGAACATACTTCTAATTGTTTTTAATGCTGCATTATTTGGAACAATCGCCATAGATGCTTCATACATATAGTTTAAAATGAAGATATCTCCATCACTAGCTTTTATATTAGCTGTTGGCATTGCACTTTGATTTAATCCATCAAAGTTTTTGAATTCGATTTTTGAACTATTTTCATTTGATTCTATTACTACTGCACTTGCAATGATCAATGCATGAAGATTTTTATATTGATGCATAATCACACCACTTTGACCCACTTTCAAGTTTCCTACATCAATTGAGGCAAATTTATCATCAGCATTTTTAATCGCTAAATATTTTGGTTTGAATGCTAATGTTCTTTGTTTATTTGCTTGGATCAAACTTTCTGGATTTGAAATGATTCTTTGAACAATCGATTCTGCTACATTTTTTTGCATAATATACATGTAGCTAACCCCTTTTTTTGTCTCTTTTGTGATAATATCATCAATTTCCCAACCTTCTTTTTTAAGGTCTTCAATTGATTTTTCACCCTTACATTTTCCACCATTCATTTTTACTTGTTCAATAGTAGATGGACTTGACCAATCTTCCATAAAACACATTGTTTTAAAAATTTGTGCGTTTGATATTGAAACTAAAGCCAATAGCCAAATAATATATTTCATTCAATTTTCCTTATTTAGTTTTGTAGAGATTTTAAAGTTTCTTGAACATCTTGTGCGTGTCCTTTAACTTTTACTTTATCCCAAATTTTTGCGATCTTTCCATCTGGATCAATTAAGAATGTTGATCGAACAACTCCCATATATTCTTTACCCATGAATTTTTTAAGTTGCCAAACACCATACGCTTCACAAGTTGTTTTTTCTTCGTCTGCCAATAGCGTAAAACTAATATCTTTTTTTTCTATAAAGTTTCTGTGTTTGGCTGGAGAATCTGGACTTACACCCAAAATGATCGCATCTAGATCTTCAAAATCTGGCATTGCTGCACTGAAATCACAAGCTTCAGTGGTACAACCTGGAGT
>JBNLDA010000146.1:0-3635 GCA_050304095.1 Arcobacteraceae bacterium
ATATTGACTAGAGAGTTATATTGATCTTTATATTTTTCTATACTTAAAATAGATTTTTGCATCTTCTTTCTCCTTTTCTAATAATGGAAGGGATTATTATAATAACATTAAAATTAAAAATGTATAAAACATGGAATGATTTATTATTAAAAACAGTGGAATAAATATTGCATATCTAGTATATAGATTAGCGCAAGGTCGATATGATGGCAATAATAAATGATACAACATTACGAGATGGCGAACAAGCTCCTTATGTAGCTTTTAATACCAATGAAAAACTTAAAATCGCACAATTACTTTATGAATCAGGTGTTGATGAACTTGAAGTTGGGATCCCAGCTATGGGAGATAAAGAAAAAGAGGATCTTAAAGAGATTCTTGCTTTAGATTTACCAATTTCAATCATGAGTTGGAATAGAGCCACACGACAAGATTTAGAAGCATCATTAGAGTGTGGGGTTACTTCTGTTGACCTTTCAATCCCAGTTTCACAAATTCTTATTGATATTAAATTTAAAGGTGATAAAGAAAGAATCTTTAGAAACCTTGAAGAAGTATTAGCCTTAGCCAAACAAGAAGGTTTACATATTTGTATTGGTGGAGAAGATGCAAGTAGGGCTGATCATAAATTTTTAAAAGAGATCATGAGTTTTGGAAAAGAACATGGAGCGCATAGATTTAGATACTGTGATACTGTTGGTATTTTAACTCCCCATAGAACCTATCAAGCTATTAGTGAATTGAGTGCTTTAGATCTATTAGATATAGAGATGCATACCCATAATGATTTTGGAATGGCAACAGCCAATAGTATTGCCGGACTTGAAGCAGGAGCTAAAAGTGTCAATACCACTGTTATAGGTTTGGGAGAGCGTGCAGGAAATGCATCTTTTGAACAAATCCTTATGAGCTTAAAACATCAATTTAGTGAGCCTAGAGAGATCAATGCCACTAAATTACAAGAGTTGGTGCATACTGTTTCACATGCAGCGAATAAACCAATAGATGCAAGTTGTCCAATTATTGGAAACAATATATTTACCCATGAATCAGGTATTCATGTGAATGGTTTAATAAAAAGTCAAAACGCTTATGAAGCATTTGAACCAGAAATTGTTGGATTACATAGATATTTTCCAATTGGAAAACACTCGGGAAGTGCAACTTTGCTTTATCATTTAAAAGCAGCAGGTATTTGTCCTACAAAACAGAAAGTACAAACAATATTGCCAAAGGTAAGAGAGATTGTCACCAATCGAAAGCAAGTATTAACCCAAGATGAATTGAAAGAGTTATATTTATGTTCGTAGGCTGGATTCGACTAAAAACTTTTGAAGATGATATTCAAAATTTTGCTGTTGAACGAATTATTGATAAAAATTTAGTCATTAATACAATAAAAAAAGATCCAAGTCTATGTTATGGAGTGTATGAAGAAGATAAACTAATAGCGTTTATTACTGCATTTGAGTTTGATAAAATGATATTGATAAACAATTTCTTTTATTTAGAAAATGTTGATTTGAGTGTGCGAGAACGATTAATAAAACTTTTAATGTCCAATATAGACCAAAATGAAAAATCAATCGTAGTATTGTCAAGAATTGAAGAAGAGAATTTATTCAAAGGACAAAAATTTAAGCAATACGCACCCTTTAAAAAGATGGTTTACACTGGAGCTTCTAAAGCATTTAGTTTTAGTAATGCTACAGCAAAAAGTATAAGTAATGAACATTTTGTTCCAATGGTAAAGAAAATGGATGAGATAGCTTTCAAAGAGGATAGAACACCATATTTATTACATACGCAATATAAAAGCTCGTCATTGATTTTATCATGTCCAAATGCCTATCAACACTCTTATGCAATAGCACAAAATTTGATCAAGATATCCCCATGGATCAATCAAAATGGAGCCTATGATGATGCTCAAAAATTGATCCGCGGAGTGATCTATCATAGGGGATTGAAAAGAATTGTAGCATTTGCACCAGTGATTGAAGAGATACAAGAGCTTTATAATTCATATGGATTTCAAAGTGTAGAAGATTTTGTGTTGATGTATGCAAATCAAAAACCAAATATAGATTTAGAAAAAGTCTATGCATTTTAATTTTAAATAAGGAGAAAAGATGGGATTAACACCAGAACAAAAAGAGTTAAAAAAAGAGTTAGCTGGATATAAAAGAAAAGTTACAGAAATAGCTGGAGAGATTCACGATATTGTTGAAGATACAATTTGGACTGATTATGTGAGATTACCAGAATTGAGTCAACAAATCGAAGAAGCTATGCAAAAGGTAAATGAGTTTAAAGCTCAACACGAATTTTTACAATAAAGATTTATTATGGAAGCATTAGAAAATAAGATCATCTGTGAGTGTGGTAACAAAAGTGTTGCTCAAGCTATAGAGATTTTTAAAGCAACTGATCTTCCGTATAAAAAAGCAAAAAAACTCGTCACTGAATGTAATAAGACTTGTTGTAGAAGACCATTAATGAGTCTATTCAATATGGTTGAATTCGGTGGACCAATTGATTATGAAGAGATCGACTTCTTAATAGAGCAAATGAATAATAGGTGAGAAAATGGACACACAACTAAAACATTTTTTACATTGGGCACAAGGGTATGGATTACAATCAAAAATTCCCAATGATATTGAACAAATTAAAAAAATGAGTTCATTGGATTTATCTAAAAAGAAAATTCGAGAGCTTCCTGAATCCATTGAGATATTTGAAAATCTTTCAGTACTCAAATTATCATCAAATAGGTTGAAAACATTACCAAAGAATATTGGCAAACTAAAAAAGCTTCGTAATTTGCAATGTGAGAACAATTTAATAGATATATTACCAGATACAATTGGGCAATTAAAAAATTTGCTAATTTGTAATCTCAATGGTAATAGATTGAAACGATTGAATGAAAGTTTTTGTGAACTCACATCTTTAACACGATTGACTTTGGCTGCCAATTTATTAGAAGCTTTACCAGAAAGTTTTCAAAATCTGAATCATTTATTGTATCTGTCTCTAGATACAAATTATTTGCATAATTTACCTGACTTATTCGGAAAGATGAATAGTTTATATTATTTGGATCTTTCTTATAATGATCTTGAAGTATTACCAGAGTCTATTGGATATATAGATGAGCTAGAGACCCTTCTTTTAGAAGGAAATCAATTACAAAATCTTCCAGCTCTTGAATCTCATGATATGTTGATACGATTGAATTTGAATGACAATAATCTCAAGGTGCTTGATTTTGATGTCACACAACTTGAAGATCTGCAGATATTAACCTTAGATAACAATATGTTAACAGAACTTCCTATAGGTATCTGCGAACTCAAAAAGCTTAATCATCTAAGTGTGAGTGCCAATGAATTGAAAAGTTTGCCTGAATGTATTGGAGAACTACAGAACCTACTAGAATTAGATATCGAAGAAAATGAAATTTCATCACTTCCCCAATCTTTTGAAAATCTTAAAAAATTAAAAAATCTTTATATTGAGAAATACTTATTTTTCCTTTGGTGAGCTCTTTATATTGAAATACTGTCGATAGGCGGTGCGACGACTAAGATGTGGTAAGGATATCATGGAAACACCTTGTAAGAAGG
>JBNLDA010000147.1:0-3625 GCA_050304095.1 Arcobacteraceae bacterium
CTTCATCACTTTGTCCTGTCCATAAATCTGCACTTGGTTTTTTATTGATAATAGAATCAGGCACTCCTAAATGTTTTGCAAATTCAAATGCATCACTTTTATAAAGTTGCCCTATAGGATTAATTGCACAAGCAGTATCACCGTAGTGTGTACCATACCCTAAAAGAATCTCACTTTTATTACTAGTACCAACTACCAATGCTTTATATTTTGCACTTTGATCATATAATACACTCATTCTCATACGAGCCGAAAAGTTTCCAATTCGTAATTTATCACCATTCATATGTGATTCATACGCTTCTACCATTGGAGCAATTTCTATAATCTCATGTTCAATATCAAATTTATTGCATAATATTTGTGCATCATGAATACTTGCATCACTTGAATAATGTGAAGGCATTAAAACACCTCTCATATTATCTCCAAATGCTTTTTTTGCTAGGACTGACACAATAGCAGAATCTAAACCACCGCTAATACCGACAATTACATTTTTCAATCCAGCATTAGCCACTTCAGTTTGTAAAAAAGAGATCAACTGTCTTTCAACATTTTCCCAGTTCATATCGTCACCTCAGAAAAAATTTTTTTTAATATATAATAAAACTTCTTTAGATACAATATAACCAATAAGAATCTAGGACATCTATGAGTATCATCACTGAACTATTTCAACAAATAACAGCTATTCCTCGGTGTAGCAAAAATCATCAACCTTTTATTCAATTTATGCAACAGTATGCAAATAATTATAATTATGAATGTTTGGTTGATAAAACAAATAATATTTTATGTAAGAAAAAAGATTCAAATTCAAAACTTGTATTTCAATCTCATTATGACATTGTATGTCTAGAAGAAAATACCATCCCAACAATAATTGAAGATAATGGCTTTTATAAAGCTCAAAATTCAACATTAGGTGCAGACAATGGTATAGGATGTGCTATTATGATGGCACTCATGACACAAGATTATGATTGTGAGTATTTATTCACAAGCGATGAAGAAATTGGACTTATTGGAGCCAATAATCTTGAATTAGCACTACAATCTTCTTTTATGCTCAATCTTGATTCTGAAGCTTTAGGAGAGATATGCATAGGATGTGCAGGTGGCATTGATATTTTTGCTACCTATTCAAATGCTAAAACTATCGCTAATGAAGACAACAAACAATTGTTTGAAATCTCTATAGATAATCTTGATGGGGGACATAGTGGAGTAGATATAGATAAAAATATTCCAAATGCTATAAAACTTTTAGCTCAATGTATCAAAGAATGTGATGGAACGCTATTAGATATATCTGGTGGGCAAAGAATCAATTCTATTCCACGATCAGCCAAAGCAATTATTGCAACCAACAATATACCTCAGCCAACACATCCTAATATGCAAATAAATAAAATCGATACTCCAAGCGAACATTATACTAATCTAGGTAATAATATCATTGATTTTATCTATGCATTTTCAAATGGTGTACGAGGATACAATAAAGATCTTCATGTAGTACAAAGTTCAATCAATCTAGCACAAATTGAAACAAACAACAATGAAGTAAAAATTAGCCTCAGTGGAAGATCAATGAGCAATGATGATCTCAAAATACTTACAAAGGAAACTGTTGCAATGCTCAATTATTATGGATTTGAAACCACCACGAATGGGAAATATCCAGCGTGGAGTCCAGATATCAATGATTTTACTAATACTGTTCTAAATATCTATAAACAACATCTTCCTAGTGCAAAACTAGAAGCAATTCATGCTGGACTTGAATGTGCAATATTCAAAGCAAAATATCCAGATATTTTAGTTGCTTCAATTGGACCAAATATTTATAATCCTCATTCTCACAAAGAAAGAGTAGAACTAGAATCAATTGATACTATCTATTCAATTGTATTAGATATCGTAAAGAAGATCAATGTATAATATTTTTCATATTGAAGGACATTGGGAATACCATGTATTAAATAACTACATCACTCTCATTGATACTTTTTATGAAAAAACAAAAAATGATCAAGAAGTAATCTTTGATTTTGAAAAAGTCAAAGAGATAGATTCTTCTGGAATTATTCTTATCATTAAATTTCTAGCTCTTTACAAAAAAAACAATATCAAAGTCAATATCAAAAATATCTCTGCCAAACATCAAGATATGTTAGATCTTTATAGTGAAAACTACGTTCATGTAGATGATCTAGATATTGATCCACCCATAAGCAATCGACTTGAAAAAATTGGGAAAGCGACATATGATCGATGGGAAAATTTTATGCATTTTACTTTTTTCATTGGTCGATTATTTAGTATGTATGCATATTTAATGATGCATCCATCTAAAATTCGATTTAAAGCTTTGATCGCTCAAATGGATATTGCTGCGATTCAAATCTTACCTATTATAGCTTTAGCCTTATTCTTAGTTGGATTTGTAACAGCCTATCAAGGGGCAGATCAACTCAACAACTTTGGTGCAGCAATCATTGTAATTGAGATGTCAACAATGTCTATGTTTCGTGAAATTGCACCATTTTTAGCTGCAGTTATTGTTGCAGGTCGTAGTGCCTCATCTTTCACTGCACAAATTGCCACTATGAAAATAAGTGAAGAGATCAGTGCCATGAAAACTATGGGATTGGATATTGATATATTTTTGATTCTTCCAAGGGTTTTAGCTTTGATTTTCGTAATGCCATTGCTAGTATTTTTTGCTGATATGGCGTCATTAGCAGGGGAAATGGTAATTGTGAAATACCATTTAGGAATCTCATATTCACAATTTTTAGATCGTATTTATGAATATGTAGAGATTAGACATATTATGCTTGGACTTTTAAAGGCTCCACTATTTGGACTCTTGATTGCCATTATTGGATGCTATAGAGGTTTACAAGTAAGAAGTGGAACAGATATCGGACGATATACTACTAAAGCAGTCGTTGATTCAATTTTTTGGCTCATAATCATCAATGCCTTAATTTCATTACTTTCAATTGAGTTAGGATTTTAAGATGATAGAAGTATCAAATCTAACCACACAATTTGGTTCAAAAATCGTTCACAATAATGTCTCTCTTGAAATAAAAAAAGGGGAAATATTTGGGATTCTTGGTGGAAGTGGTAGTGGAAAAACTGTACTAGTTCGACAAATGATCATGCTTGATGAGATTCAAAAAGGTTCAATTAAAATTTTTGGACATTCTATTAAAAATATGAATTCTAAACAAATTGATCATGTTAAAAGAAATTGGGGAGTATTATTTCAATTTGGAGCACTATTTTCATCTATGAATGTGGTAGAAAATATCAGTATAATGCTCAAAGAATACACCAAACTTCCCCCAGACATCATTCAAGATATAGCCTACACCAAAATGCATATGGTAGGGTTAGAAAGCCATGTAGGCAAACTCTATCCAGAGGAACTTAGTGGAGGTATGAAAAAAAGAGCGGCATTAGCTAGAAGTTTAGCTCTTGATCCTGATCTATTGTTCTTGGATGAACCAACTTCAGGACTTGACCCAGCCAGTGCCAAAGCATTTGATGAACTCATTAAAGAACTTCGAGATCTTCTTGACTTGACAGTTGTTATGATTACACATGA
>JBNLDA010000148.1:0-3584 GCA_050304095.1 Arcobacteraceae bacterium
TTAGAAAGCGGATATGCAAAATCAATAGAAGCTATCATAGATCAACTTGTCACTCCTACTTCTCAAATAGATTATAAAAAAGCAATATTAATCCCAAATGTTAATCTCACACCAATTGAAATAGAAAAAATTAAAGATCAAATTTCACTATTTGGATTTGAAACATTTTCCCTACCAGATATAAGTCAATCACTTGATGGACATTTAGGTGAAAAACAAGGGGCATTAAGCAGTGGTGGAATCACAATTGAAGAGATTGAAAAACTAGCTGATAGCTGTTTGGTTATATCTGTTGGAAATTCTGTTAAAAAATCAGCCCAACTACTCAAAGAAAAAAATGATCAAATGACCCATTTGCATTTTGATTGTTTAAGTGGACTAGAAAATAGTGATCTATTTTATAAAAAACTAATGGAGTTCAAAGGGATTTCAAGACCCCATCCAAGTATTGTACGATGGAGAAAAAGACTGCAAGATGCATTACTGGATACCCATTTTGCTCTTGGCAATGTTCAAACTATCATTGCCCTTGAACCAGATCAAATCAAATCAATCACTACTTGCATAAGGGAAGCCGGAGCATCGATCAATACAATAGTTACTCCAACAAGAAGTGAAGTACTAGATAATATAGAGTGTGACAACCTGATTTTAGGCGATTTTGAAGATGTTGAATTAAATCTTCATCATTGCGAATTGATTATTTCAAATTTTCATGCACATAGATTAAGTGTAAAACATCACAAAGCATTATTAACAAGAGGTTTCCCGAACTATGAGCTTGTAGGAAACAATCTAAAAAATGATGTACTGTATGAAGGAAGTTGTTATTTGCTATTTGAATTAGCAAATATCGTAAATGAACATAAATTTTCCCACGCTTAAAGTTGTGGAACACTTTATGCATAATAATCATATATAAATTTAAAAGGACGACCATGAGTTCAACAATCACTGTAACATCAAATAGCCAATCAAATGGCAGCATAAGAGTCGGTTTTGCCACAAATGACAACGAAAACATTGATGCTCACTTTGGAAGTGCGAAACAATTTAATGTATATGATATCTCTTCAGATTCTGCAAATATCGTTTCGATCATCAAAATTGAGGAAAAAGATACAGACAATACTGTAGCACTTTTAACTGGGGCTGATCTTGATATTGTATATTTTATCAATATTGGTGCAACAGCGGCAGCAAAAATCATCAATAGTGGTATTTTTCCAATCAAATACAAAGAGATCGTATCAATTGATGAAGAGTTACAAAAGTTAACAGATATGCTTAATGGTAATCCTCCGCCATTCATCAAAAAAATACTTACAAGTAAGGTAGCAGCATAATGGATAATCTATATATTGAAACTTTAATTGGACAAGTAAGAGCGTTAGACCAATTTGGTACTTGGACGCACAAAACTGATGAAGAGATTTTAACTGAAAAGTATGTGAAATCAAAAGAAGATCTTAAAAATATTCCAGTAATTGCAGATATTGATGAGATGCAAATACAAGATATTAGATTAATATTTCAAGCAATTGCCTTAGCATTTGAAAAGAAAACGGGAATCATGTGTTCAGTAGTAATGGAAATGAGTCACGAAGGATTTGGACGAGCAGTTGTAATTGCAGACAAAATTGTCATTGTGAACAAATTTTTTAAAGATGCACACAGATATTCATTTAGAACATATGATGACCTTGTTAAAGAAGGTAACAAAATGTTAGAAAGTGCAATTAAAATTTATGAGGAGTACAAAAAATGAGCAAGATGGGAATTTTCGTAGGAACCGCTGGTGGTACCTCTATGGTAATCGCTGATGCATTAGTTGAAGAGTTTGGAATTGACGAAGATGATGTGATCAATATGGAAGAAGATTTTGATGATGTTGAAGATCAAATGATGGAATATGATGTACTTTTCATTGGTAGTTCTACTTGGGGACAAGGTGATGTTCACTTCTCATGGGTTGATCCTGTATTAGAAATTGAAGATGAAGATTTTGATTTCAGTGGAAAAACTGTTGCATTTTTTGGAGCTGGTGATTGTAAAAAACATGGTGAAGAATTTTGCTCTGCACTTGGAAAACTACATAAAACATTTACAAAAGCAGGTGCTAAAGCAATTGGATATATCCCAGTTGATGGGTATACCTATGAAGGAACTCAAGCAATTATTGATGGAAAATTCTGTGGATGTGCTATTGATGAACATAATGAATCAGATAAAACTGAAGAGCGAATCGCAACATGGATAGCAAGCGTTAAATCAGATTTAGGAGTATAAAATGAGCGTGAATGAATCAAGTAAATTACAAGAGTTTTATGAACTTACTGATGCTGAAGATTATTTTGAATTCTTTGAGATTGAATATGATGCTTCATTAGTAAATGTAAAACGTTTTCACATCTTAAAAGAATATGGAACTTTGATCAAAACTGGTTTTGATCAATTAGGCAATGAAGAAACAAGATTATTGGATTTTTTAAAATTTTCTCTTTTAAAAGTATATGGAGATTATAAGAATGGACACGCTCCAAGTGCTGCTGATGTTTGGAATATGTTCAAAAATGGAAAATTAAGTGGTTGTTTAAGTTGTACACCAACACCAGGAAATAGTTGTGGCTGCTAATACATTTACAATCGATCCAGATATTGTTTTACACGATAATGTAACTGCAAGCAGAAGTGGTAAAGATAGTGAAGAACCATTATTCAAAGAGGGACAAAAAGTTGAACTAGTTGTTGATATTGTGAATGATGGAACCTATCCACATGCTCCTATTGGAACACTAATGATGCCAAAAGGATCAACTGGTTATATCAAAACAATGGGAGAATTCCTACAAGTAATCAGAGTCTATGAAGTTCATTTCTTTGGTACAGATATGGACGTTGAAATAATAGGATGTAGAGAGCATGAATTAAAAGCTGTGGATGACGGATGTGATATTGAGACAACAGAATCACCATTATTTCAAAAAATAGTAGAACAACGACGACAAAGTCAATCTTAAAAAGGAGAAGAGAAAGATGAAAAAAATTATATTTATCGGTTTTGATAAGACTAAAGATGGTCTATATCATGCACCAATTGGTGAGCCAATCATCAGATTGGCTAAAGACAATGGAATTCCATTAACTTTTGAATGTCAAGATGGAGAATGTGGAAGCTGTTTGATTCAATATTTAAATATTGAAGATGATGAGCCTACAAACTACATCGAAGATAAAGAGTTAGACAAACTAATTGAAATGGGTGTTTTGAAGCCTAAAGACGCTGAATATTGCCAACAGTTTACAATTAGTCCAAAAGTTAGAATCGCATGCCAAACACTTGTAAAAGGTGATGTGATTATTAAACCATTTTATCAATAATCTATAAGGAGAGAAAAATATGACAACTAGAGTTGAGATTGTAAATGATTTTTTAGCAATCAATGTTAAAGAAGGTAGTACTATTCAAGATATCGTTGAAGCGAGTGGTTCTGCATTACCATTTGGATGTAGAGATGGTGAATGTGGTACTTGTGTAGTAGAAGTAGAATCAGGTATGGAATTCTTATCTCCAAAAACTGATA
>JBNLDA010000149.1:0-3557 GCA_050304095.1 Arcobacteraceae bacterium
AAAATCTAAGTCGATTGATATTACTTGCAATGGCGTTTGATTTCTTTTGGCGATACTAAAATATTTCTTTGCCAAAGAGATAAATTTTCTATAATTATAAATTCCAGTTAAAGAATCTGTTTGTGCTAGTTTTTTTAACAATTTATTGGCTACATTTAACTCTCTTGTTCTATGTCTCACTTCACTATTCAATCTCTTATTGTACTGTTTCAATAAAATATTTTTATAGGTATCGGCTATAAATTTTAATACCAATAGAATTAGCACCAAACTGATCAATATCACCAAAATTTTATATTGATTGAAAATATCTTTAAAAGTGATCTTTTGATTATCATATGGCGGTAACATCAACTCTTTCAATAAACTATTAACACTTGAATAGTCTTGTGGGATAGTCCAACCTGCAATATCAACTTTTTTCAATAAATTTGGATCTCTGTCCATATTGATAAGTAATGGCAATATTAATTTAGCTGCAAAATCATCTGTATGTTTTAAAATTGCAAATGGCCATTCTGGATATAATTTTGTACTTACTACATATGGAAAATTCTCATAATTTTTTTGTGCAATGATTTTGATATCATTCATATCTATACGATTTTCTTTAGCCATTTTTTCTAGTGTATCAGTTCTGACTGTTCCAACATCAACTTTCCTATCTAAAACGGCATGAACAACATTATCATGTGTTTCATAAAATGACAATTGGAAATCATCTTTTTCAATCCCATTTTTTTGCAGTTCACTATATCCCATTACCCATCCACCAAAAGATTTTGGATCAACGGCTCCTAAATGTCTATTTTTGATATCTTTGAGTGTATTGATTTTATGATTTGTTTTTTTTGTAAAAATCACTCCACCAAACTCTTTTAAATCATGCGAATCTTTCCTTTTATTATTTACTAACGTAGCAATTCTAGAAATCCCATCTTTAAAATCCAACATTACATAATACATCGTATTTACGATGACAAAATCAATTTTTGCTTGATGGACATAAGATTCGATCTGTTCAAAATCAAGTGGTACTATCTCAAAATTATATACATCTTGATTGGCATTCAAATAATCCGCAAGTGGTTGCCATCTTTGAATAGTTTTCTCACTTCCCCGTTTTGCTAGTACCCCAATTTTTAAATTTTCTCTAGTAACATTCAGCGGATCAAGAAATTTTTTACATGTACATTCAGAACGAATGAAGCCATTAAATTGATAGATTTTCCCTATATCTTTAAATTTTTTTTCACTTAAAAGTCCAAATTTACCATTTTCATCAAAAGCAAGCTTTTTAAGGGTTTGTCCCTCATAAATAAGATGTTCTAGTGATTTATCAGTAGTATTATACTTTTCATAAATCAATTTTGCTGTTTCTTCTATATGTTCAAATGCCCATAACCAACCTTTTTTAGTTGCCTCATAAAAAGCCTTAACTCTAGATGGATGATCTTTTATCTCATCTTCAGAGGTAAATAAAATATCACCATAAAAATCAAATCCGTAATCTTTTGGATCAAAAATAGTATGTTCAATATTGTTTTTTGAATAAAAGTAAGGTTCATTTGTTAGATAAGCTGAATAGATATCTGTTTTTCCTTGAACTAAATGTTCACAATTATAGGAGTGTTTTTGTATTATGATATCCTCTTTAGATATCCCATACATTTGCAACATAGCATTGATTTGAGCCGATTGATAAATATCTGAAGAGATCATCATTCTTTTATTTTTAAAATCAGCTGGTGTTTCAATCATTGGATCGTTAGTGATCAAGACTGATGGAGAGTGTTGAAAAATTGCACTAACAGCAATTATAGGTCTTTGAGCATTTCTTGCAATTAAAAGTGACGAAGACCCAATTCCATAGGTTGCATATCCAGATACCACTTCATCTATGATGTTTATTTGAGGTTGTATCTCTTTGATTTCTACATCAAGTCCAGCATCTTGATAAAAACCTTTTTCTTTTGCAATGTAAAAACCTGCAAATTGAAATTGATGATACCATTTAAGTTGAATTGATATATTTTCATTTGAATAAAGGGAACTGATCAAAATTAATACTAAAAACAAATATCGCATCATTCACTCTTTTTATTCTTGCAATAAATTTACATCATTAAAATATAATAAACCTAAATATATCTCTATATATTGATTTTACTATAATTAAACTAAATACTTATAACAAAAAGTTAAATAATAATTTTTTATGATTCTTATATATGGATCATCTCTCCAAATTTCACAATATGTACTTTTTCTTTGAGACCCTCTTTTACTTTTTCTTTCAGTACTTGCAATTGGTTTGGCTCTCCATGAATCAAATATACACAATATATATCTTCAATAGCATCGATCCATTCTAAAATCTCTTTTTGATCTGCATGTGCTGAAAATCCACTAACATGACCTATTTGTGCTTCTACTTTTACATTCACTCCCATTATTTTAACATTCTTATCGCCTCTTGCAATCTTATTACCAGAAGTTGTACTCACTTGATATCCAACAAATAGCACGAAGTTTTGAGGATCACTTAGATATCTCATCAAATGATACCCTACTCTTCCCCCTTCACACATACCACTACCAGCAATAATAATCTTTGCTCCACTGGTATCATTGATACGTTGCGATGCTTCTTTTGTATAGGTACAAATCAATTCTTTAAATTCAAATGGATCATCCCCATTATTGATACTATTTTGCACTTCATCGCAAAATAGATGTGGATAATTTAAAAATGTTTTGGTTACATTAATAGCTAATGGAGAATCTAAAAATACTGGTATATTTTTTAATTCCCCATTATTACTCATATTATTTAAGATATAAAGTATCTCTTGGGTTCTCTCTAAAGCAAAGGATGGAATAACAACTGTTCCACCTCTATGTAATACTTCTAAAATTTGCTTTTTAAAACTCTCTATTGAAATATGAAGATCTTCATGAAGTGAAGAACCATAGGTTGATTCTACAAAAAGATAATTAGCTTTTTTCCAATACTCTATTTCAGAAGTGATGATTCGCTCTTTTTGACCAAGATCACCTGAAAAGATCACACTCTTTTCCTGCCCCTCATCAAAAAATTCTATTTTAACGCTAGCTGCACCCAAAATATGACCGGCATTTTTAAATGTGATCTTAATACCTTCAGCCAATTCCATACTTTCGTTATATTCTAGAAAAGTTTTAAAAAGTCCTAAAGCGGGTTCTACATCTTCACTCGTATAGAGTTTCTCTTTTTTTGATTCTAAAATACCAGCGGCATTTCTTAACATCAAATTTGCAATTGAAGCAGTTGCTTTTGTAGATATGATCTGTTTATTGAAGCCTTCTTTGACCAATAATGGAATTCTTCCAATATGATCTAAATGAGCATGAGTGACAATCAAATAATCAATATCTTGTGGATCAAATCTAAATGGCTCAAAATTTAAATGTTCTTCAGCCCCCTGAAACATTCCACAATCGATTAGTATCTTTATTTTCCCGATTTGTAATAAATGACAAGAGCCGGTAACTTCACCAGCGGCTCCATGTGATGT
>JBNLDA010000150.1:0-3540 GCA_050304095.1 Arcobacteraceae bacterium
ATTAATGCTTCCCACTCATCTTGTGTATGTTTTCCAGCCATTTTAGCTCCTGTCATATCACAACCTTTTTTTAACTTTTTAGAATAAAGTTTTTGTCCTTTTGCTACATCCGCACTTGCAGTTGTTGCAGTGAACGCTACCATTAATCCAGCAGCCATAACTATACTTAATAGTTTTTTCATTTATACTCCTTGTTTGTATTTAGCGAAAATTATATCGAATAAATATAAAAGATTTCTGAAAACTATGTTATTATTCGTTCAAATTTAGGAAACATATATAATGAAATATTACTTACTAAAAGAACTTGTCGCTAAACTCAATACTTATAAAATTATCAAACATATTAAAAGAGTAGACAATAATGTCGTTCAGATCGAGTTTGACAATAAAAATATATACTATTTTGACATGACAAAGGGTAATTCTACAGTATATAAAAAATTAGATGAGGGAAATGCGTATAAAGAATTTCAAGCACCCTTTGATGTGGTGTTGAAAAAACGCTCGATTCAAGCAACTATTCAAAAGGTTTTTTTATATAACGATGACAAGATCATTAATATTGAACTACAAAGTAAATCTTCATATAAGAGTCTTAAGACCACATTGCAATTTGAATTTACGGGAAAACATACCAATATCATCATACTAGATGAAAATAGAGTAGTGCTGGATGCTTTACGACATATTGACTCTGATGTGTCAAGTAGAATTGTAAAAGTGGGATCAAAACTTGAAGATATCCCTAAAGCACCATTTACTCCAAAACTTCAAGCTGTAGAGGATATCGATCAAGAGTTGTATAAAATTTATGATCAAATCCAAGAGCAACAACTTCAAGAAGTAAAAAAACAAAAGATCAAGATTCTTGAAAAAGAGCGTAAAAAGGTTGAAGAAATTTTAGTAAACCTTGAAGATAAAGAGATTTTAGAAATTCAATCAAAACAGTGTTATGACACAGCTAATTTGATTTTGGCAAATTTATATCAGATCAAAGATTATCAGACTTCAGTTGAAGTGTATGATTTTGAAGGTAAATTAGTTACATTAGAATTAGAAACGAAAAATCAAACAGTTAAACAATACATGGATAAGCTGTTTAGTAAAGCCAAAAAATTAAAACAAAAAGCACAAAATCAACATCAAGAAAAACAAAATCTTGAAGAAAAGTTGCAGTTTTTAAATAAAATGATCCATTTGATCCAAACATTAAAAAGTATTGACGAGATCGAATTTTATTTTCCAAAAAAGCAAAAAAATCAATCAAAAACAAAAAAAGCACAACCTTATCAAAGTTTTTTTTATAAAGGTTTCAAGATTATGTTGGGTCGAGATGAAAGAGAAAATATCTATCTACTTCAAAATTCAAAAGCAAGTGATTTTTGGTTTCATCTCAAAGATATTCACTCAAGCCATGTCATTGTAGTCAACAGTAAAAAAACTTTACCTGAAGAAGTGATTGAAAAAGCAGCGATTATTTGTGCTCAATTTTCTGTGGATCATAGTGGAAAATATTTAGTTGACTATACTCAACGAAGAAATGTCGCGATTCAAAATAGAGCCAATGTACTCTATAATCCTTATCAAACAATAACCGTAACAGTTTAACCCTACTTTAGCTATAATCATAAGATATTATTATTCTTGAGGAAAATCATGGAAGAAAACAAGCAAAATAAGTTTTATGAGATTTTGTCTGATAGCTCAGTACGAATAAAAACGGGTGTGATCATGGGCGTGGCTTTATTAGTCATTGGTTTGATCAATTCATATTTTATTACATGGATATTTTTAGGAGTATTGTTAGTTATAGCCTTGGGTGAAGCAATGCGATTATTTGGTATTGAAGATGAAAGAATCTACTACTATGTAGGTGCTATGTGGCTTGTGGCTTATCTCTACCCATATGCTGAAGATTTAATCTTTTTAGCTCTTATAGTTATGGCTTCAATTTTAGCCTATAGTAAAAATATTGAAAAAAATCTTTTTACTTTGTTGCTCTATCCAACGGCATCATTTCTATTTTTGTTTGCATTATACGCTCAATTTGGGATGCTAAGTCTTTTATGGCTTCTTGTTATTGTAGCTGGAGCAGATATTGGAGCATACTTTGTTGGAAAAAGTATTGGTAAAACAAAATTTTGTGTTACTAGTCCAAATAAAACTCTTGAGGGAGTTGCTGGTGGAGTACTGGTGGCAACACTACTTGGAGTAATTTTTTCATTATCAACAGTAAGCTTTTGGATGGCATTTATTATTTCCCTTTTGGTAGCAGTGGCTTCAGTATTTGGAGATCTATTTGAAAGCTATCTTAAAAGAGAAGCAGATGTAAAAGATAGCGGAGATATTTTACCAGGCCATGGTGGAATTTTAGATAGAACTGATGGATATTTATTTGGTGCAGCGGTGATGACTATTATGTTAAGGATGGTTGTTTGATAGTATTAGGTTCAACGGGATCAATCGGGGTCAATACTCTTGAAATAGCAAAAAAATATAATATTGCTATAGAGGTATTGGTTGCTGGAAATAATATTGATCTATTGAATCAACAAATACAACAACATAATCCACAAAAAGTCATTATAGCAAAAGTTGATGATATTGCAAAAGTGAATCATAGGAATGTTAAAGCTGGAAATGAAGCGATTTTACAAGCAATTCAAGAGAGCCAAAGTGAAATAGTCGTTAATGCTTTAGTAGGATTTTTAGGATTAAAACCAACAATTGAAGCAATAAATTGTGGGAAGAAGGTTGCCTTAGCCAATAAAGAATCACTAGTGGTTGCAGGAGAATTTATTGATCCAAAACATCTGCAACCAATAGATAGTGAACATTTTGGATTATGGTATTTACTTCAAGACAAACCAGTAGAGAAAATGATCATTACTGCTAGTGGAGGTTCTTTTAGAGATACACCACTGGAACAACTTCAAAATGTATCTATAGAACAAGCACTTAATCATCCAAATTGGAGTATGGGAAATAAGATCACAATTGACAGTGCAACAATGACCAACAAACTATTTGAACTCATTGAAGCTCGATGGCTTTTTGATACAAATAATATTGATGCGATCATTGAAACAAAATCGTTGATCCATGCAATGATTGATTTTAAAGATGGTAGTACTACTGCACACATAGCCAATGCAAATATGCAATTACCAATTGCCTATGCCTTGCGACAAAAAGTAGAGGAAAATATTTTATCTCATGTTGATTTGCTTGAAGTGGGAAGTTTAGAATTTAAAAGAATTGAAACCGATCGATATCCAATTTGGCAGATTAAAGATGAATTGATGCAAAATCCTCATTTGGGAGTGGTAGTAAATGCAGCTAATGAGATTGCAGTGCAAAAATTTCTTTCAAAACAAATTGCTTTTATGGATGTGAGTTCTATGACTCTCAACGCGGTTAATCATTTTCATAATGCTCATGCAAAATCACTTGAAGAGATTTATGCACTTGATACTGAAGTTAGGAGTTATTGTGAGTCTTGATCTGATTATTCTTTTTGCAATTATGGCAGCAATT
>JBNLDA010000151.1:0-3477 GCA_050304095.1 Arcobacteraceae bacterium
CTCTTCGCCTACACTGTTAAAGACGCCATTGCCGAAAGAAGACTGAGATATTTGACGAAAGAAATTGCGCTCATAATTTCCTTTTCTCTCATCGGAAAATATAATGGATAAATCCTGAGGATTAGAAACTAAATAGACTTGCTTCCGCCCCAACTTAAATGAACTAACGTCACCATAACGTGTCATCGCGGATTTAAAAAAATCAAAAAGATTAAAGTTGAAAAAGTTCAAGAACCTGTTGAATTAGCTGTTGGAGATAGAGTAAAATACAATAGTGCAAAAGGAATAATTACTTCTATTAAGGGTAAGAAAGCCCATATTGAAACAGATGATGGTATGCGATTGCAAGTGGCTATGAATCAGCTCAAAAGAAGTGGAAATGTACCAGTAGTAAAACAAAAACAGAAAGTGGTCAAAAAAGTAAAACTTGATGTAGACAATAAAGGGATGGTTAATCTTGATCTACATGGTTTAAGAGCTGAAGAAGCGATTGCAAAACTTGATAAATTTTTATCTGATGCATTAATTACTGGCTATGATGAAGTGCTAGTATATCATGGAATAGGAACGGGAAAACTTTCTTATGCAGTAAAAGAGTTTTTAAAACAACATCCAAAAGTTGTAAGTTTTGACGATGCACATCCAAGCCAAGGGGGCTTTGGAGCAAAAGTGATTAAGTTATAATCACTTTTGCGCAGTGAGCAAGAAGATTGGATAATCTCCATAAGGTTTTTGTGCAATACTCACCTCATCGATACAGATATTTTTAAATCCTGCATTTTTTGCCCAAGAGATAATCTCATCTCTATCAAAACCAAAATGATGCACTCCAGTGTTTTCAGTATGAAAACTTCCATCTTCTCTATCTAGATCAGCTAAAGCAATGGTACCATTATCATGTAGCATTGCATAAAATTTTTCAAATAA
The DNA here is from genome assembly GCA_050304095.1 of Arcobacteraceae bacterium. GTDB lineage: Bacteria > Campylobacterota > Campylobacteria > Campylobacterales > Arcobacteraceae > JAYEFX01. Next base: position 928 of record JBNLDA010000151.1, read on the forward strand.
TTTTTGAACATCTGGGATATGATGCAAGGTCATTGAAGAGATGATCCCATGAAAAATTTGATCTAAATTATCTTTAGTTAAGTCTAATTCCAACACTTCTAATTCACATGGGAAACCATTTATTTTTTCACTTAATACTTCGTTCATGGATGGTGACATATCAATAGCTGTGATTTTGTTTACAAATGGTGCTAGATGTTGGGTTAATAATCCAGTTCCTGATCCAAAATCCATTAGATGCATTTGTTTATCATATTCAAAACTGTTTAAAATACCATTGGCTATATTTTGAACATTATTTACTCTTCGTGATTCGTTTTCATATGCTTTTGCTTTATGTGCAAAAAAGTCTTTTTTAATTTCCATAATTTCTCTTATAAATAGTTTGCTTTTGAATCAGTTGTATCTAATTCTTGACCAATCTCTTGGTATCTTTTGTAGTAAAATTGTACAAAATCTTTAATATTTTCATCATTTGGCATAAAATATTTTCCATCTTTTGTTGCAAATTTATTGAGCCAAAGTGTTGCATCTTTTTTATTTAAATAGTGTTGCGCTAAAGAAGTATAAGTATTTGTATACCATTGCTTTAATTTTTGGTATGATGAATCATCCATATTGATATTGAGTTGATTATTTTCCCATATGAGGACTTTTGAATCAAACAAACCGTTAAGATGTATCAATCCTTCACAATAATATGGCTGCACCTCATCAACTTCCATCCATGCTATTAGTCCTATTGAGCGTTTAATCGTATCTCTTAAGACATCATTCTTAAGTTCTTGTTCATCGTTATCTAATAGAAATGAAACCAGTCCACCAGTGGTAGCTTTAAACTCTTCAATATTTTTAAAATTACCAGTTTTGTTCATAACCGCTTCAGTGGTATCATCACACCATAAGATATGCCCATATTCATGTCCAATTGTGGTGATGTCATATACTTTATGCCAGTTTTGAGTTTGCTGGAAGAGAAATTTTCGCTCATTAGTTAAGAACTCTTGTCCAAAAATTTCACGGCTTAGTTTTAAAAATGGTTTTGCTCTTTGTATTTGTAATATTTCATCTGAAAATGCAAATATCTTTTTCCCATCTTCTTTTGAAACTATTTCATCATTTGGTACCACTTGTGCTGAAAACAATCCATTGAATTCTGCAGCAAAAAATAGTGCAGGGCGTCCAATATAAAGCTGTACTTTATTGAGTGAATGTTTTGTGAATACTTTGATAGTTTCATAAGAACTAGTAGAATCAAATGTTGAATAGATTTTTTCAAACATAGATTCTAATTTTTTTGCTCGATGGTCACTATTAACTAAAGCAGGATTAGCGAGTCTAATATCCCATTCCAGTGCTACTGCTTTTCTAAAATGATCTTCATAATATTCAAGTGGATGTCCAATTTGAATTGGTGTAGTTATTTTCATCCAAGCTCTATCAACATTAGCCCATTTAGTCACTAATTGGTCAGTTCTATTCTCTGCAAATGCTTCAATTAATGATTGTAAATAACCAATATATTCCCATTTTTGATTATATACTTCATCTTCAAGTTCAATTAATGCATCAACAAATGTTTCTAAAGCATCAATAACTGCAGTAACTTCTTTTTTAAATACATCAATGTAGGCTTTTGATTGATACTGTGGACCATCTTTTAATAGTGCTGAATAACAACGATCAGCAATCTCACCACCATGACCTAGGTCTATAAGTTTATTTTCTTCTAGAAATTGCATCACTTTTTGTTCATCATTATTGTGTAATTGCATCAAATCTTTATTAACTGTATTGATGATAAGCTTTGTCCAAGATGTTTGCCATGAACTCATCGCAACTCCAACATTATAGACTCCTTCAAAAACTGCAGTATAAAAAGGAGTTAAAATATTGTTTCTCTTAATATATTCAACTGTTTGCTTATGAGAATTAAGCCAATAATTCTTACAAAATTGGTAGGCAACTTCCTTTTTACTTTCAATTTCGTTTTCATTCAGACCAGTTTTCTTTAATGTTTGTACGAGTGCATCATCTCTTAAATTTACTAGTCTTGTGATTAAAGCTAATCTCATTGAATCATCAATATTATTTAAATCCAAATATTGTGCAAAATCATCAATGATAGTTAACTTTGACAAATCACTATTTTCAAATGCACTGTAAAGTTCGTTGAGTTCCTTTTTTTGTTGATCTAAATAATTATAAAGTTCAGTTAGCCCTTTATTCATGTTCATTATTGTTTTCCTTAATTATCTTTCTAATATTTTCAAATTTCTGTTTTATAAAACTATCTTGAGCTAAATTTTGAAATATTCCATGTGATCGCTCTTGAAACTTTGCCTTTGTAAATGTTACTTCTTCATTTTTCTCAATAGTATGTGTAACAAAGAATTCTATTTTCTCTATATTGGCGATATGATGATCTTTTAATAGACCTTTTATTAATGAAATGTTATTCTTAAATTCATTTTTAAATACAGGATGTTTGAGTACAAAAAAGAGTATCATATTTTTTGTATATGCAAATTTAACCCCATTTTTTAAATG
>JBNLDA010000152.1:0-3408 GCA_050304095.1 Arcobacteraceae bacterium
ATTGATAACTGTGATGTAGTTATTGATTTTAGTGCACCAGGTGCAACAGAATCACTTTTAGAAACAACTATTAAATCTGGAAATAAACCATTAGTTATTGCTACTACTGGATTTAGCAAACACCAACAAAACCTTCTTATAGAAGCAAGTAAAAAAGTTCCAATTCTTTATGCAACTAACATGAGTCTTGGAGTTGCAGTATTAAATAAATTAGTGGCTCTTGCTAGTAAAACATTACGTGAATTTGATTGTGAAATCGTTGAACAACATCATAGATATAAAGTGGATTCGCCAAGTGGTACAGCGTTAACATTAGCTGAACATGCAGCCAAGGCTAGAGAACTTGATCTAGACAATGTACGAATTAGTGGACGAGATGGTGTTATTGGAGCTCGTACGAAAGATGAAATTGGTGTAATGAGTTTAAGAGGTGGTGATATTGTTGGAAGACACACTGCTGGTTTTTACAATGATGGAGAATTTATTGAGCTCAATCACACAGCCACAGCTAGAAATACTTTCAGCAGAGGGGCTATAAAAGCAGCGAAATGGCTTGTAAATCAAGAGCCAGGGCTTTATTCAATAAATGATTGTTTAGGATTATAATATGTGTGCAGTAGTTGGTATCTTTGGAAATGAAAATGCTGCGAGAATCGCTGGAGCTGCATTGTTCGCGATGCAACACAGAGGTCATGAAGCAACAGGGATTAGTTCAGGTGGTTATGAAGATAAAAAAATCTATACCGTCAAAAAATTGGGATATGTAAGAGATGTATTTCATGAAGGTGCATTAAAAAAACTTCCTGGAAATATTGCTATAGGTCATAATAGATACTCAACTGCTGGAAGCGATTCTGTTTCAGATGCGCAACCAATTCAAGCAAAGTATAAATTAGGTGAAATATCAATTGTTCATAATGGAAATCTAGTCAATAAACAAGAAGTTCGACAACAACTCATTAATGAAGGTTCTATTTTTCAAACAGATATGGATACAGAAAACCTTATTCATCTTATTGCAAAATCTACTCAAAATAGATTACGAGATAGAATTACTGAATCGTTAGAAAAACTTGTTGGAGCTTATAACTTTATCATTCAAAGTCGAAGTAAACTTTTTGTTGTAAGAGATAAATATGGTATTCGACCACTAAGTTTAGGAAAACTTCGATCAGGTGGTTGGATTGTTGCAAGTGAAACATGTGCATTTGATTTAGTTGATGCTGAATTTGTAAGAGATGTTAAACCAGGTGAGATGTTAATTTTTTCTGCTGAATATGATGAACCAGAATCAATGCAATTATATGAAGGTTTTGAATATAGACCTTGCGCATTTGAATATATCTATTTTGCTAGACCAGATTCAGTAATTGGTGGAAAATCAGTTTACACTGCACGTGAAAATATGGGAAAAGCGTTAGCAAAAAGAGATCAAGAACAAGGGATCAAAGCAGATATGGTAGTACCTGTTCCAGATTCTGGAGTTCCTGCAGCTCTTGGATATGCAAATGCTAGTAAAAATATCCCTTATGAATTAGGAATTATTAGAAATCACTATGTTGGAAGAACATTTATTGAACCAACTCAAGAGATGAGAAATCTTAAAGTAAAAATGAAACTCAATCCAATGCGATCACTCATCGAAGGAAAATCTTTAATTGTTATTGATGATTCAATTGTACGAGGGACTACTTCTAAAAGAATTGTACAAATGCTTAAAGAAGCAGGTGCAGCTGAAGTTCACTTTAGAGTAGCAAGTCCAATGATACAACATCCTTGTTATTATGGTATTGATACTCCAACAAAAGAGGAGCTCATTAATGCTAGAATGAGCAAACAAGAAGTATGTGATTATATTGGTGCAGATTCGCTTGAATATTTAACAATTGATGAACTCAAAGGTGCTATTGGACGTGAAACGAATTATTCAATGGTTAGCTTTGATGGTGATTACTTCGTAATATAATCTAAGGAATACAGGGTAAGTGAAACCAGTTCATACAATAGGTCGTTATTTTAGAAATAAATTTAACGAAAAGGTATACAAAGTACCAGTTAGTATCGGAGGTTTCACTTGTCCAAATATTGATGGAACTGTAGCCAAAGGCGGATGCAGTTTTTGTGAGAATGAATCTTTTTCTCCAAATCTAACAGATCGATCTAAATTCAAACTCAATGCAAATAGCACGCACAATCCCTATTTGCAAACACAACTCAAACAGATGCAGATGCAATTTGAGGCAACCAGTGAAATTTTACACAATAAATTTGGTGCGAGTAAATTCATTGTTTATTTTCAATCATTTACTAACACTTATGCTCCACTTGATACATTAAGACATCTCTACGAAAAAGCCTTAACGTTTGATAATGTTGTAGGCTTGAGTATTGGTACAAGAACTGATTGCGTCACTGAAGAGATTTTAGATTATCTTGTAGAGATTTCACAACGAAAAATTCCCAATAGTGATATGAACTATGAAGTTTGGGTTGAATATGGAATTCAATCATTTTATGATGAAACTTTAGAAGCGATCAATCGTGGCCATGATGCTAAAAATATGATTAATTGGATAAAGATCACAAAAAACAAAGGTTTAAATATTTGTGGTCATTTAATCTATGGGTTACCAAATGAAACACAAGAGATGATGCTTAAAAACAATAAAAAAACAATTGACCTTGGAGTTGATTCAATTAAATACCATCCTTTATATGTAGTTAAAAACACCCTATTAACTAAAGAATACATGGATGGAAAATTTGTACCAATTTCAGAAGATCTTTACATTGATACCGTGGTAAAATCGATTGTTCAGTTACCTGAACACATAAGTGTACAAAGAATAACTGCAGGTATTGATGATTCAACACTTCTTGCGCCTCAATGGTGTAGAAACAAACATCAACAGATGTTCAAACTCAAAGAAGCATTAAAAAATTATAATTTGTGTTACTAATTTTCATAAGTAAAACAAATTTTTCTTACATTCAATTCAACAATCATTATCCTTTAAGAAAAAAAGCAATATAATATGTGAATTTTATTTCAAAATAAGGAACGCGAATGTCTAACGAAACAAATAGACGAGATTTTCTAGGTTATACATTTGCAGCTGTGGCGGCTGTCGGTGGTGCAGCTTCGCTTGTGGGGATGAAGCAAGCATGGGATCCACTGCCAAGTGTATTAGCTGGTGGATTTACTACGATAGATCTTAGTGGGATAAAAGCGGGAGAGCCTGAAACTTTTACGTGGAGAGGTAAACCAATTTTTATTCTTAAGAAAACTGCAGAAATGGAAAACAACAAAAGAGACTTAGTAATTGGTGAAGATAGATTTACAGTTGCTATTGGACTTTGTACACACTTAGGTTGTATTCCTGCATGGAAAAAAACAAAATGGAAATG
>JBNLDA010000153.1:0-3240 GCA_050304095.1 Arcobacteraceae bacterium
ATCAAAAGATTATGAATATTTTTATAAAGGAATTAGATCGTGAGCAATAAAAACGAACAAACTGAACAAGTTGAAGCGCAAGAAACTCAAGAAACTAATGAAAATTTAGAGTCTGGATCATGTGAACAAGAGCAATCTTGTGAAACAGAGGTTCAAAGTGATGAGGTGACAGTTGAGTCTTTGCAAGTACAATTAAATGAAGCAAATGAAAAATATTTAAGAGTGCATGCAGATTTTGAAAATATCAAAAAAAGACTAGAGCGTGAAAAATATCAAGCAATTGATTATGCAAGTGAGAAATTTGCAAAAGATCTTTTATCTCCAATTGATACACTTGAGATGGCATTAGCAGCTGAAGAAGCCGCAGATTTACCAGCTGAAGAATTACTTGGAAAATTAAAAGAGGGAGTAGAATTAACAATTAAAAATTTCTACACAGCATTTGATAAACACGATATTAGTGTAGTGGAAACTGATGGTGAATTTGATCCAAATTTCCATAATGCAGTAATGCAAGTGGATAGCCCTGATCATGAAACGGGACAAATTGTTCAAGTTTTACAAAAAGGGTATAAATTGAAGGATAGATTGCTTAGACCAGCGATGGTTTCTATAGCAAACTAAAACATGAGCGTAAACTCAATAAACTATTTGAATTAAATTAAAAAAATTGATAACAAAGGAAAGATGACAATGAGCAAAGTAATAGGAATCGATTTAGGAACAACAAACTCATGTATGGCAGTATATGAAAATGGTGAAGCGAAAGTTATCCCAAATAAAGAGGGAAAAAATACAACTCCATCAATTGTAGCATTTACAGATAAAGGTGAAGTTTTAGTTGGTGATCCAGCTAAAAGACAAGCAATTACAAACCCAGAAAAGACAATTTATTCAGTAAAAAGAATTATGGGTCTTATGATGGATGAAGAAAATGCTAAAGAGGCACAAGAAAAAGTTGGATATAAAATCGTAAATAGAAATGGAGCAGCTGCAGTTGAGATTGCAGATAAAGTATATACTCCTCAAGAGATTTCAGCAAAAATTCTTGGAAAATTAAAAGCGGATGCAGAAGAGTATCTAGGTGCAACTGTTACAGATGCAGTTATCACTGTACCAGCATACTTCAATGATGCACAAAGAAAAGCAACTCAAGAAGCAGGGACAATCGCTGGTCTTAATGTATTGAGAATTATCAATGAACCAACGGCAGCGTCTTTAGCGTATGGTTTAGAGAAAAAAGGTGAAGAGAAAGTTCTTGTATATGATTTAGGTGGTGGAACATTTGACGTTACAGTACTAGAAATTGGTGATGGAACTTTTGAAGTTCTTTCAACTGACGGTAATGCATTCTTAGGTGGAGATGATTTTGATAATAGAATCATTGATTGGTTGAATAATGAGTTCAAAAGTGAAAATGGATTTGATCTAAAAAATGACAAAATGGCATTACAAAGATTAAAAGATGCAGCAGAAGCAGCAAAAAAAGAGTTAAGTTCATCAAGTGAAACTGAGATTAACTTACCATTTATCTCTATGGGAAGTGCTGGACCAATCCACTTAGTAAAATCTTTAAATAGAGCAAAATTTGAATCTATGACTGAAGATTTGATTGCTGAAACACTAGAGCATATTAAAACTGCTCTTGGAGAAGCAGGTCTAGATAAAGGTGAGATTCAAGAGATCATTATGGTTGGTGGATCAACAAGACTTCCAAAAGCAAACGAAGTAGTGAAAAACTATTTTGGAAAAGACCTTAATAAAGGGGTAAACCCAGATGAAGTAGTTGCAGCTGGTGCAGCGATTCAAGCAGGGGTTTTAAAAGGTGATGTTAAAGATGTATTATTACTTGATGTAACTCCATTATCTCTTGGAATCGAAACATTAGGTGGTGTGGCTACTAAATTGATTGAAAAAGGGACAACAATTCCTGTGAAAAAATCACAAGTATTTAGTACAGCTGAAGATAATCAACCAGCAGTATCAGTACATGTTGTTCAAGGAGAGAGAGAATTTGCTAAAGATAATAAATCTTTAGGTATGTTTGAACTTTCTGATATCCCAGCAGCTCCAAGAGGAGTACCTCAAATTGAAGTAACATTTGATATTGATGCAAATGGTGTTTTAAATGTATCTGCGAAAGATAAAGGTACTGGAAAAGAAAACAAAATCACAATCTCTGGTTCTTCTGGACTTAGTGATGAAGAGATAGAAAAAATGGTTCAAGAAGCAGAAGCAAATAAAGAAGCGGATGCGAAAAGAAAAGAAGTGATTGAAATTAGAAACCAAGCAGAAGCATTACTTCACTCTACAAGAAAAACTCTTGAAGAAAATGAAGGTGCAGTAAGTGATGAAGAAAAAAATAAAATCATAGACGCAGCTGCAGCTCTTGAAGAAACATTAAAAGATGAAAATGCAACAAAAGAGCAAATCGAAGAAAAACTAAAAACATTAACAGAAGCTAGTCACAAACTAGCAGAAGCTATGTATAAAAAAGAGGGTGGAGATCAAGCTGGTGCTCAACCAAATCAACAAAAAAAGAAAGATGACGATGATGTTATCGATGCTGAAGTAGAGTAAATCTCTGCTTCATGCAAACAATATTAACTTTACTTATTCTTTTCCTACTCTCACTATTTTCTGTATTACTCTATTATAAAATCAAAAAATCACGACTTGAAAAACTTCAAAATGGGATTTGTCCAAATTGTGGTGCAAAACCAAAAGAGTTCTTCGATCCTGAAAATAGAAGATTTACTATTCCTGTAATTGAAGTTCGACTCTTAAAAAGTCATGGATGTAGCGGTGTTAGAGATATAGAGTATAGATGTAAAGAGTGCGAGCATAAAGAGGTACATTCTCAATCTGGTGGAGGCTGTGGAATTTAATATATTGCATTTTGTAATATTTTTCACTACTATAAAAAATAGTTTATAGTGTCAACTGGTAACCGTTCTTTGGTGCCGGTCATAGTATCCGATACCCTTTGTGTGATATAAAAAAATCAACCATTTTTTTATGTTGCTGCTATCGACCGACATCAAAGATATATTTTTTTATATATCAAGCTGTCATTATGGACCGACATAAAGACTGATTTTCAAAAATAAAAAAATGATGCAGATCTAGTCCCGTCAGTCCCCAGATCAAAGCCTACGCCTTGTAGCCGGCGCTACGAGCCCACACCGCCACTTCCTTCGAGGAGCCACGCCACCTTGAGAAGCCTGTGCTAGCACCGCA
>JBNLDA010000154.1:0-3130 GCA_050304095.1 Arcobacteraceae bacterium
TTTAGCATTCTTTGCCCCTTTTATTTTTTAAATTTCCACCCCTGCTCAATCAGGATTGGTTTTATCTTTTCTTTAACATCCCCTTGCAGTTCCAGCCATTCATCTTTCACAGCCCCACCACAAGCGAGTTTTTGTTTTAAAAGTTTCAAGACCTCTTTTTTCTCTTTATCACTTAAAAAAAATCGTCCTACAAGTGTGACTGGTTTCCCTTTTCTTTTTTCAAAAGTAAATACAAGGTTATGTTCATTTTTAGGAATCTTTTCAAACGATTTTTCTTTGGATTTAAGTTTTTTTGTATCCCAAGAATCTCCTTCAAGTTTCGCTCCAATTTCAAATTTACTAAACATTAAAAAGCCTTTATTTTCGAATGGATTTGCACATCATGAATAGGTGTAAAATCATCTATTTTATATTGTTCTATAGCTACTCGGCCTATCATCGCTGCATTATCACTACAAAACTGCAATGGTGCTAAAAACAATTCACAATCATTTTTATCACATAGTTCTTGTATCTGTGTTCGTAAGTTGATATTCGCACTAGCCCCACCAACAATTGCAAATTTCTTTGGAGGATTAGTTTTAAAAAGTTTTTTAAGCTTTTGCATAATATGAGCTACGGCCGTTTTTTGAAATGATGCACAAATATTCGCTCTCACTTCTTCGGTCATCTCTTCTTCTTTTTGTATAGCCATTCTCACCGCATTTTTCAATCCACTATAACTAAACTCTATTTTTGGAGATTGTCGTAATGGAATTGGAAAATCATATTTATCTGCATCCCCTTTTTGGGCGTACTCTTGTACTATTGGACCACCAGGATAGCCTAAATCAAGCATTTTAGCTACTTTATCAAAACTTTCTCCAAAGCTATCATCACTTGTGCTTCCAATAATCTTCATATCATTCAATGATTGAACATCAATGATTTGTGTATGTCCTCCAGAAACAAGCAATACCATGCAAGGTAATTGATCCTCTTGCTCTAAAAATAGTGAATAAATATGCCCTTTTAAGTGATTGACTCGGATCAATGGCAATTCTAGACTTAAAGCCAAGGCTTTAGCCATAGTTACCCCTTCCATTAAAGTGACACTCAAACCTGGTTCACTGGTTACTGCTATTGCTTTAAGATCTTTAAAGTATGGTTCACACTCTTTGAGTATATTTGGTAATGCTTGAGCATGTAGACGTGCGGCCAACTCTGGCACGACTCCACCATAACTAGCATGCTCTTTCTCTTGTGATATTTTTTTATGAAAAAGGAGTTTTTTTGATTCAATCTCAGTGATTGCTATTGAGCTATCATCACATGAACTTTCAATTGAAAGGATCATCGTTTCTCTTCCTCTCTTTCAATCCATTCTAATGCGCAACTTAATTCTCCAAAGCCACTATTGGCATTGATATGTCCAGCATTTTCCATGATTTTTAGACCAATATTCAATTCTTGTTGCAATTCAAGCGCTTCATCTAAAGAGATATAAGGATCATTATCGCTACTAGCCATAATGATTTCATTTGAATACAAATTGTTAGGGATTGGATAAGGAAAAAATGTTTTTATTTCTTCAATGTCACAATTTTTTCGCACAGGAGCAACCAGCATCAATTTTTCTAAATTTTTAGGTTGATATTTTTCACAATAATGAAACCATAAAATATTTGCTAGTGAATGACACACTACAATATCAGGTTCAAAATGATTCATTTGTTTATCAAGAAATTGAAGCCATTCATCTAATATTGGATTATCTCTATTTGGTAAAATAGGAAAAGAAACTTCATAATTCTTTTCAATCAATTTTGTTGCTAACCATGCTTGCCAATGAGGATAATCACTTCCACCATATCCATGAAGGATCAATACTTTTTTTGCCATTATAATGGCCTTACACAACGAACTCGTTTGAGTTTGTGTTTGTTATCATAATAAGGGGTTCCACTAATAAAATGCATATAATCTGCATAAAACCACAATGTTCTCCACTTGACATTATTTGACCAATAACCATCAGGGACACTATATTTAAAAGCTCTATTGATATTAGTTGGATAGTTTGTTTTATCTACAATTGTTTCAAACTCTTCAATACTTGGTAATCTCCAATTGCTACTTCCACCTTGATTGAGTTGAGCACAATACAGAGCAGCATCTGCTTGAGATTTGAGCAAGATGACCGAATCTTTGGTATCTGTCCAAACGAGTCCATGATCTTTAGATACAACAACTTCACTTCCTCTATCTCGTCCCATTTTCTCTGCACCAAAAACAAAACCAACCAATAAAACAAATATCATCAAAGCTTTCATTACGCTTCCTTAATCTCAAACTTTTTTGCTTCAAGTCGCTGAATACAATTGTTATTCAACATCTCAATAGTGAGTTTATAATCTTGCTCATAGATTAACCCTACAAGTTCTTTACAAGATTTTTCCTCTTTATCTCCATGCTCTTTCCATTGCTCAAACTTCTGTTCATAGATAGAGACTACTTCTTTTTCATAACGAGAGCGACTATACATCAAATAAGCTACAATTGCTGCCATAATTGCAAAAAGGATAATCAGATCAAGACTCACAATAACTCCTTACTTCCTCATCAAGTGCATAGATCTCTTCCAATGATCTTGCATGCGCACTATGAAAATGGTTCACGGCATTGAGCGTCATAGAACTCACATCCATAAACCCAATTTGCTTTGAAAGAAATTTTTCTACAGCGATCTCATTGGCTGCATTCACCACCACTCCCAAATGAGCATTTTGCATTAATTCTTCTTTAATCTGCCAAATTGGATATCGATCGGTTTGAATTTTTCTAAACTCTAAACTTCCCACTTCAAGTAGATCAACATGCGATAAAATATTTTCCTCTACTTTTTGTCGTAAGGCATAGGCAATAGGTAATTGCATATTCGCGTTAGCAATGTGAGCTGTGGTACTGCCATCTTTAAAATCAATCATTGCATGGATCAATGATTTTGTTTCAATGATCGCATCAATATTACTGGTATCAAAAAGCCATCGAGCTTCAATGAGTTCAAATAGTTTGTTGGTCATTGTAGCACTATCAATAGTGATCTTATTTCCCATACTCCAATTTGGATGGTTGAGCGCTTGTTCAATTG
>JBNLDA010000155.1:0-3086 GCA_050304095.1 Arcobacteraceae bacterium
TCCACTAAAAAGGCAGCACGCTGTTTCTATGCGCTTGCCCAACAGCGTGCCGACAGCAAAAGATATCCCGCTGTTGACCCTATTGATAGTTATTCAAAATATCTTGAAGAGATCATTGCGCATTTGTTTAAAAATGCTGGTTTTATATTTAATTATCGTTTGATCCTAAGGGATTTGCTTCAAGCAAATCAAACGATACTCAATAACTATAACTATTTAGACAATATTGATTTTAAATTGCCTGATGAATTAAAACAAACTCCTGTACTAGTTGTAGGTCCAGGCCCATCACTCAATGTAGATATAGAATGGCTCAGAGAAAATAATGATAAATTTATCATCATCGCTTTAGGAGCTGCCGTTAAAAAATTATATCGTTTTAATATTAAACCTCATATCATAGCCTCTGCAGATGGTGATAAGGGTTTTGTTGAACAGTTTAAAATCGATGATCCAAACTATTTTGAAGATATAATTTTATTAGCTTCTCCCCAAACGCATCAAAATATCTTCAATAAATTTCAATGTGACAATATATTTATTTTACAAGTTACCATCCCTTATCAAAAATCGACTTTCCCTATTATTGATTCATTGACTATTGGAGAAGTAGCATTTAGCTTTCCTTTGATCTTAGGGTTTTCTACAGTATATGTTCTAGGTCTCGATCTAGCCATTGATAAAGAAAGTGGCTCAACTCATGATACCACTTATACGACCAACACTATTGATCCTATGCAATTTGATGATCAATTCTATGAAAAAAATAGTGTGATCAATAATACTAATTTAATTAAAATAAAGGGAAATCTCATAGATGAAACCTATACCTTACGAAGATTTCATGATCTTTTTTACTATTATAATAAAGCAACGACACTATTTTTGTCTGATACTCAAACTATCTACAATCTATCAAAAAAAGGTGCCTATATTGAAAACACCATCCCTTTAGATTGTAACGATATAGATACTCAAGTTTTATCTTCAAACATTGACACAATATCTCTACACTCTGTATTAAAAAATCTTAGTAGTGCTTCAATGTTCAATATTGATCTAGCTAGTATTTCTGAAGATATCAAACAATTACATAATAATATTGAACAACTCAACAGTATCAAACAAATTGATGTTTCATCTGCAATAATCTTGCGTTCATTATTTCAAAATATGATTGATTTCCTTACAAATCAAACCTATCATGCAGTGATCATTAACGCATCATTTCATAATTATAAAAATACTATCAACAACTATTTGAATTTTTATCTTTATCAATCAGATATTCAGATCTCTTCGTCTGATATTGTTTTATTAAAAGAACTCTTTTTAAAACAATTAATTGAGATAAATCAAACCTTTATAACAACATATGAGTCAATGATCAACACCCATGAACATCATAGATATAATTCTAATCTTACAATTGATTCTATTGATAAAGATGTAAAAAATACTATTATGGAACTTGTATCACTATTGGAAAATAATGGAGCAAATCTTAGTAATGACCTGCATTTAATATATGATCAATTTGGCTTAAGTATTCAATCAAAGATCATTCAAAATAACTTCAAAAAGTATCTAGAAATTCCTTATGATCTGATGCCAAAACTTAATGACTATGTTATTGAACTTGATCAAAATGACCATTTTATAGTTCAATCAACAGTTGATCAAAATGCTACAATTAGAAATCAAATCTTAGAATTAATTTTAAAACTTTTTAATCAAACAAATAAGATGCAATTTCATAAAGATACCTCGATTTTTTACAACCTAAAAGAACACATGGACCTATTAGAATTTCTCATTAAACCAAAAGAAGATCTTGCAGTTTTAAAAGAATACATCAAATTGCTCAAAGAGAAACAATATGAAACACTTCTACTCAAATCTTATTTTGGTTGTAGAGTCTATGATCTTCATAATGAATTAGTTTTAATGCCTATCATCGACTTCTTTAACCATTCCTCTTATGGCAATGGAATTCAAGTAGATGAATTCAAAAAAACAATGTACGTTGAATCAATCCCAACGCAACCTACCAAAGAACTTTTTATATCATATAATCATTATGATTCATTAGATACATTATTGCTTTATGGCTTTGTAGATACCAATATACCATATCTATTTTCAGTTCCAGTGAGTTATAGATTTGAAAATGGTCATACATTGATCTTTACATCACAAAAAGCAAAAGCTTTAAAAAATGAATTACCTGAAGAGTTAATTCCATTTAAAGCAGTGGTACCTGGATTGTTAAAAGAGACTAAAACTACAATGAAATTTACAAGAATAGCAATTCCAAACGAAGAATTTCAATTAAGTTTATTAACAATTTTACAAGCTATAGTAAAATCTATGTTTCCAAATGAAGGCTCAATTCAGATCAGAAATCTTGTTTTATTAATTGAAAAAGAGATTATAAAACAAAATTTAGAATATTATAGAACATTAAAAAATAAAGTAAACGATCTTATCCAACAAGACTCTATCAATTCAAATACTTCTGAACAATTGATCACATTATGTGAATATAATATTAGCCATATAGAAAAATATGCAAAAGGTTTTCAATAAAAAAACCCAAGCCATAAAGACTTGGGTTTAGAACAATTTGATTATCAATTACTATTGAAGTAATCTTAATACATTCTGTTGTACTGCATTCGCTTGACTCATCGCGTAAGTTCCTGCTTGTGCAATAATGTTTTGTTTATTAAAGTTTGCACTTTCACTTGCATAATCAACATCTCTAATTACAGACTCTGCTGCTTTGATATTAGTTTGTTGAGTTGCCATATTTCTAAGTGCTGATTCTAATTGGTTTTGAGTAGAACCGAAATCTGATCTCCAACCATTTAGTGTATCAAGTGCTGCATCTGCTGCTGTCATTGCTGTACCAGCTGCTGTTACAGTTAATGTTGCACCAGTATTCAATCCATATAATGTATTTAATCCTAGTCCAGTTTGAGTTGCTTTAACTGAACCTGCAGTTGAAATAGTATCACCAGAAGTTTCACCCATTTGGAACACTAATGCTGCACTCGCTGCATTTGAACCATCTTGTAGCAAAT
>JBNLDA010000156.1:0-3085 GCA_050304095.1 Arcobacteraceae bacterium
ATTTTAGATATGGTGCAAAATGCGCAATATGAGATGGGACATACTGCTTCTTATTACTTTAAAGGTAAGAGTATGCCAACGGCACTTTTAACAACAACTCCATTTGGTATGACAAGTATGGAACAATATGCTTGGTATTACTATGGTGGTGGTGAAGCATTAGCAAAAAAAGTTTATGATCAATTCAATGTTGATTATTATCCAGGTGGAAACACTGGTGTTCAAATGGGTGGATGGTTTAGAAAAGAGATCAATTCACTTGAAGACTTAAAAGGTCTTAAAATGAGAATTCCAGGTATGGCTGGTGAAGTTTTTGCTAAACTTGGTGTAAATGTAACAAATATTCCTGCAGGTGAACTTTATACTTCACTAGATAGAGGAACAATTGATGCATTGGAATGGGTAGGACCTGGAATGGATATCAAAATGGGATTCCATAAAGTTGCACCTTACTATTATACTGGATGGCATGAGCCAGCTTCAGAGATGAACTTCTTTGTAAATAAAGCAGAATTCGCTAAATTAAGCCCTGCTAATCAAGCAATCTTAAAAACAGCAATGGAAGCAGTAGCAGCAGATATGGGATATGATAACTTTGCACAAAGTACAGATGCTTGGGCGCAAATGAAAACAGATTTCCCAGATATCAAAGTAATGACTTTCCCAGAGGAAGTTTTAAAAGCTATGAAAGCTGCAACTGATGAAGTTATGGCTGAATATTCTGCACAAGATCCTTTATTTAAAGAGGTATATGATTCTCAAACTGCATATTTGCAAAAAGCTAGAAATTGGACGAAAATTTCTGGTTATGATTATGTAAAAACTTGTGAAATGGTAAAATAATTCATTGATAGCAATTGAAAAACTATTAAATAAAATTACCGATATTGTTGGAAGTATCACCGCTGTGGTGATGCTTCTAATGATGTTTAACGTCTTTTATGATGTAATGGCACGGTATATTTTTTCAAATTCTTCAGTAGGGATGCAAGAACTTGAATGGCATCTATTCTCTGTAATGTTTTTATTCGGAGTTTCGTATGCACTTAAAGAAGAAGCACACGTAAGAGTTGATTTTTTATATGATAGAATGAGTGATAAAAAAAGAGCTATAGTCAATATAATTGGTACAGTTGTTTTTTTATTACCATTAGCATTATTAATGATCTTTGGATCATATGAATATGTATTAGATTCATACCATATGGATGAGATATCTGAAGATCCAGGAGGATTGACTCATCGATGGATCATTAAAGCTATGATTCCTTTGTCATTTTTATTTTTGATCTTTTCTGCTCTAGGCTATGTATTAAAAAATATTAGAATTCTAAAAGGGGACAATTCATGATTGGTATGTATATGTTCCTAGCAGCACTTGCCCTATTGGCGGTTGGTTATCCAGTAGCCTTTACATTTGGTGCGGTTTCTATTTTCTTTGGATTTATTGCAGCATTTTTTGAAGTTTATCCAGTAGGGGGAACTTTACTTGAAGTGAATCAAGAGTTCTTCTCAATGTTCTCTATGATGCCATTTAGAACATATTCTATTATGACCAACACCATTTTGATGGCTGTACCATTATTCATTTTTATGGGTATAGTTTTGCAAAAATCTCAATTAGCGGAACGACTCTTAGAGAGTATGGGAACACTTTTTGGGTCTGTTCGTGGTGGAATTGCTATTTCAACAGTATTAGTTGGAACTATGTTAGCTGCTAGTACTGGAGTGGTTGGAGCTAGTGTTGTAGCAATGGGTGTAATCTCATTGCCAGTAATGTTGAAATATGGGTATTCTAAACAACTTGCAACGGGAACTATTTGTGCTTCTGGAACTTTAGGACAAATTATTCCACCATCAATTATTTTGATTATTTTGGGTGACGTATTTGGACAGCCAGTTGGAGATCTATTTAAAGCAGCTATTATCCCATCATTAGCTTTAGTTGGAGCGTATATTATATATATTTTGATCATTGCGTATTTGAAACCAGATGTGGCTCCAGCAATGCCAGCAGATGAAAATATCAATAGAAGTGAAGAGATTAAGAAAGCACTATTTGCAATTATTCCACCACTATTATTGATTGTAATGGTATTGGGTTCAATTTTTGCAGGAATTGCAACACCAACGGAATCTGCTTCAGTAGGATCAGTAGGTGCATTGTTACTTGCAGCACTTTATAGAAAATTTACAATTAATTTGATGATGGAAAGTGCGAAAGAAACAGTAAAGATCACAGCAATGGTATTTGCTATTTTGATTGGAGCTACAGCCTTTTCTATGGTATTTGTTTATACAGGTGCAGATGGTATAGTGGAAGACTTTATGCTTGGATTACCTGGTGAAAAATGGGGATTCTTGATTTTATCAATGATCATTATTCTTTTACTTGGATTCTTTATTGATTTTATTGAAATTTCCTATATTGTTGTACCGATTCTTTTACCAATTTCACAAACAATCGGAATTGATCCAATTTGGTTTGCGATTTTGATAGCGATGAATCTACAAACATCATTCTTAACCCCACCATTTGGGTTTAGTTTGTTCTATTTAAAGGGTGTGAGTCCCCCAGAAGTAAAAACAACTCAAATTTATAAAGGGGTAATGCCTTTTATTTTAATACAGATCACTGTATTGATTACATTACTCGTATTTCCAGAGGTTTATGGATTTTAATTCATAAACCCTACCTGAACCTTAAGTAAACTTTAGATAAAATCCCCCAAAATTCTATAATAAAGAGATATTATAATGAGAGAAATTAGAAATATTGCCGTGATCGCTCACGTTGACCACGGTAAAACAACATTAGTTGATGAACTATTAAAGCAATCTGGTACGTTTGATGAGCGTGCGGAAACTGAAGAAAGAATGATGGATAGCAATGCTATCGAGAAAGAAAGAGGGATTACTATTCTTTCTAAAAACACTGCTATTGATTATGAGGGTGTGAGAATTAATATTATTGATACTCCAGGACACGCCGATTTTGGTGGAGAAGTTGAACGGGTATTGAAAATGGTTGATTCAGTATTACTTCTTGTAGATGCACAAGAGGGAGTAATGCCTCAAACAAAAT
>JBNLDA010000157.1:0-2997 GCA_050304095.1 Arcobacteraceae bacterium
CCATTTAGGAGAGCAGATCAAAGAAACTTTAGGAGATGGTTCAACTTGGGATATAAAGATCATCTATAGTGATGAGCGTGAAAGTGGAGCGTTGGAAACGGCTGGAGCTATAATCAAAGCATTACCAAATTTAAGTGAGCCATTTTTAGTAGTTAATGGCGATATTTGGTGTGATTATGAGTTTGAGTGTGATTTTTCTTTGAATGATTTTTTAGCGCATTTAGTTTTAGTACCCAATCCAGACCATAACCCCAAGGGAGATTTTCTTTTCCAAGATGCATATTACACCTTTAGTGGTATAGGCTATTATAGTAAAAAAGTATTTGAACATTTACCTTTGCAAAAACAACCTTTAGCCCCTATTTTAAAAGAACTGATTGTACAAAACAAAGTGAGTTTTAAGTTGCATACTGGAATGTGGAGTGATATAGGAACGCCCCAACGTTTAGAGCAAATCAATACTTTGTAAATATTTGGCTACAGCGTCTTCATTATTAGTGTGATTTGATACCACTGAAGCAATTTTTTTAAGTTCTTCTTGTGCATTGGCAACAGCGACCGATGTGTGAGCGAGTTTAAACATCCCTAAGTCATTAAGATTATCCCCAAAAACAGTGAAATCTTTAAAATCAATCTGCATCAATTCATGCACTGTTTGTAACCCATGGGCTTTATCTGCATCTTTATGTAGTAATGTTAAAAAATAGCATCCTAAATAGTGTTCTGGAGCTAAGATATATTTGATCTCATCTTTGAAAATTGCTTTCAAAGAATTTTGCAATTCCTCTAATTGATTTTTTTCTCCAAAATAAACCAATTTAAAATTATCTTTCATTGCTCGTATATCATCGCATTCTTGAAGATTGTCATCCCCTTTATATCTTAAAAGTAACTCTTTTTGGTGGTTGTTTAACTTGGTTGGATATAAAAATGCTTCATTGAGGTTTTGATCTTTAAGGGCTAAGACAAAAGGATAGATTCCAAATTTAGCTCCACAGGCAATGATCTCATCTCCCATCTCTTTTGAGATTATTTTCATATCAAGTATCTTTTTTTCTTGAGTGATGATCAATGATCCATCCAATAAGATCATTGGTGCATTAATATGAAGTCCATCTAAAAATTGAGCAGCTTTTTTATAGGTTCTGGCTGTAGCTATTCCCATAATATGATTTTGAGCCATATTATTCCAAGTTGTTTGACTATATTCACTAATTGATAGATCATCTCTTAAAAAGGTGTGATCAAGATCGGTTAAAAAAAGTTTGGACATATATTGAAGCCTTTCATTAGATTCTATACTTATGCATAGAATCTAAGATTATAGTTAACCAATTCTTGCTATTTGGTACACAATAGCATTTTCAATCATTAAAGCATTATTGTAAATATTGGTGATCATTCCACTTACTGGTGCTTTAAATCGATGAATTTGTTCCCCTGTAAGTGCATCAGTTATCTCACCAATCACATCACCTTTGTTGATATGTTCACCAGAAATTCTAAATGAATTAAAAATACCACTTTTTGGTGTTTTCATTATTTTGATATCTTTATTTCTTAAGATGCTTGAAGCATAAGAATTATAAATATGATAGTCAAGGATTTTATTTTGATCAAAAAATCGTATCATTGCTTGTAGGATTTGATTTGATGTAGATTTATCAATACTTTGCTCAGATGGACAAACAATGGAATAAGCTTTTGTTTCCCATAGTTGCCAATTGTATTGTAATGTCACTGTGTCGATTGATTCAACATCTTGATGATGAATAAATTGAAAACCAAATTTTTTAGCTCCAATAAGATCTTCCCATCCTGTTTTCAAAAGTTTGATATGTGGAATACAAGTAGATTGATCTGCTGGTGTTTCTAAGATAATTCCATAATCATACCCTTTGATCGCATCAAATATTTTCCCTGCAATTCTTTGCGTAGTTTCTCCTTGAAGATACCCTGGAAACATCATATTGATATTGGTTTTATCCAATGGCCAAAATTTTTCAGAGATATTTAAAGCATAATGATTAATTGATGGAATAACAAGAATATCCCCTAAAATCTTTGTATCTTTGATAACGTTTTTCAAGAAATTCACTAATGCTGCAGAAGAGTGCAAAGGCAATAATGCATCTCCTTGCATAGCCCCAATAACAGCAACTCTTGGAGCGTTTGGATTTTTACCTTTAAATAAAAATCCTTCGATCACCATTGGTTCACGACTTAATGAATCTAATCTGATTATCTCAATTTTCTTCATCTTTTTCTCCAAAAATTCTTGCTAGTAGTGATCCTTCATAAACAACAGGAAATTCTCTTAAAGTAAATAGTATACCTTTGTTTGGTGCAATAACTTCCGATTTAACCTCACCAGTTAATGGATCAACAATCTGACCTATTTTATCCCCTTTTTTAATCACTTCACAGTGTTTGATATCTTGTACAAACAATCCACTTGTATCAGCATTTAAGAAATAAACATCTCCAATTTCAGATGAAAAAGGTTCTCTGATCTCATATTTTTCGTCAGTTTTTATGATTCCCTCTTTCTGCATTAGATTCAATATCCCAGTTAAAAGTTGGTAACCATATTTTTGAGTTAATGTCATCCCTACGCCCATTTCAACAACAAGTGTCTTCGTGCCCAATTCATTCATAGTATGTGAAAAGGTTGCTTCGAGAACTGTTACTGCATCATGTATCCATATAAAATCACAATTAAGCTCTTTGGCTAAAGGTAGTGTTGTTTTTGAAAACTCTTTATTGATTCTAATTTGTGGAATCTCTTTTAAGAAAATATTACTTGAGTGAATGTCAATAGCAATATCACTTCCTTTCACATCTTGAGAAAGTTCATAGACAACATGAGATGGAAGAAAACTTGTTTTATTTCCAGGAAATGCTCTATTCAAATCAACATTATATATAGGAAATGATCGAGTGATCGAATCAATTCCCAAAGAGTTTACCGCAGGATAAAGATCAATAATCCCATTG
>JBNLDA010000158.1:0-2933 GCA_050304095.1 Arcobacteraceae bacterium
ATTTATATTAAAGAGATTTTAGAGAGTGATATATTTCAACATGCAAAATCACCTTTAACAATGGTACTTGGAAAAGATATAGTTGGAAAACCATTTGTAACTGATCTAAAAAAACTACCACACCTTTTAATCGCTGGTACTACTGGATCAGGGAAAAGTGTTGGGATCAATTCAATGATTCTTTCATTATTATATAAAAATTCTCCAGATAATTTGAAACTAATTATGATCGATCCAAAAATGTTGGAATTTTCAATGTACAATGATATTCCACATCTTTTAACTCCTGTGATTACTCGACCAAAAGATGCGATTAATGCATTGTCAAATATGGTTGGTGAAATGGAGCGACGATATACTCTTATGAGTCAAACAAGAACAAAGAATATTGAAGGGTACAATGATAAAGCAAAAGAGGAAGGATTTGAAACCTTACCTTATATCGTTGTAATCATTGATGAGTTAGCTGATTTGATGATGACTAGCGGTAAAGACGTGGAAGTTTCTATTGCTCGATTGGCTCAAATGGCCAGAGCTAGTGGTATTCACTTGATTGTTGCAACACAGCGACCAAGTGTTGATGTTGTAACTGGACTTATTAAAGCGAATCTTCCAAGTAGAATTAGTTATAAAGTAGGACAAAGAGTTGATAGTAAAATTATCTTAGATTCTTTAGGTGCAGAATCATTACTTGGTCGAGGGGATATGCTATTTACTCCTCCTGGTATGGCTGGACTTGTAAGAATCCATGCTCCATGGAGTACGGAAAAAGAGATCGATAAACTAGTAGATTTCCTTAAATCTCAACGTGATGCTGATTATGATATGAGCTTTGTTAAAGACAATATTGATGGAAGTAGTGCAAGTGGGGCAACAGGAGCAGATATGGGTGAACTTGATGAACTCTATGAAGAAGCAAAACAAATCGTATTACTTGATCAAAAAAGCTCTATTAGTTATCTACAAAGAAAATTGCGTATCGGTTATAATAGAGCGGCAACAATTGTAGAGCAATTAGAACTTACTGGTGTATTATCATCACCAAATATTAAAGGGAATAGAGATATTTTGATTTAATACTCTATTTCCAAAATTCATCATATATCCATTATAATTTTTAGCTATTATTTTCCTTTGTTTAGTTATAATTCGATTAATAATGTAGGGTAGCAATACCCCGGATTAATTTTAGACAAGGAGGCTGTCATGAATACAAGTATTGTAGGACGACACATCGATTTAACAGATGCGATCAAAAATCATATTGAAAGTTCGATTGAGGTATTTAAAAAATACAATTTAGACATTATCTCTGTTAACTCAATTATTTCTAAAGAAGAAAAACACGGTAAACATCAATTCACATTTGAATTTACTTTAAATGTTGCACATCTTGATACAATTGTTGTAAAACAAAAAGATAAAGATTTGTATGCTGCTGTTGATATTGCAGTTGATAGAGTTTCAAAAATTCTTCGAAGACATGCAGATAAAATCAAAGCTCACAATGCAACAAAATTTTCTGAAGCTGTAGAGCCTACAGATGATATTGTAGCAAATCAGCTTGCACAATTTGAAGATGAGATCGTACCGGTTAGATTAGACTCATATAAACCAATTGATATTGAAGAAGCACTTCAAGATTTGAAAGATAGTGATAGAATTTTTAAAGTATTCTACGATAAAGATGATAACTTGAGAGTTTTATACAAACAGTCTGAGGGTAAATTCGGATTATATTAATCGATTACATTGTTAGAAGAAAGGTCGGCAATTTTAGCCGGCCTTTTTTTCTGCCTAATTTTAGTAGTTATAGGCAACTTTATATTTTGGATCGTCTTCTTCATAGGTACAAAATTGTCCAGCATTTTTCATAATCGATTTACATTCATTGCTTAAATGTCTTATCTTTAATGACTTTCCAGCTTCAGAGTATTTTTTACTTATAGCATCAATCGCTTCTACTCCAGAGATATCCATAACCCTTGCTTCTTTAAAATCTAGTACTACATTTTGGGGATCATGAGCTAAATCGAATTGTTCGTTAAATGAAGTAACCGAACCAAAGAATAATGGACCATCAAATTCATAAACTTTTGTTCCATTATCTTCTCTATGTGTTTTAGCTGTAACCCTTGCATGTTTCCAAGCAAATACAAGTGCAGAGATAATCACACCAGAAATTACTGCAATAGCTAAATCTTCAAAGATAGTGATAAGAGTTACAGAAACCAATACAAATGCATCAGATTTAGGCATACGAGTGATTCTGGCAAAACTAGACCATTCAAAGGTACCAATACTAACCATGAACATAATACCAACCAGAATGGCCACAGGAATGATATTAAGGATATCTGTTAGTGTTGCAACCAATACCATTAAACCAATTGAGGCAACAATGCCAGATAATCTTCCCCATCCACCACTAGTGTAGTTGATGATTGATTGTCCGATCATAGCACATCCTGGCATTGCTCCAAATAATCCACAAGTGATGTTTCCAGTTCCTTGAGCTATACATTCTTGATTAGCACTTCCTCTTTTACCACTTATTTCATCTAGAACTGATAGAGTTAAAAGTGATTCAATAACTCCAACAAGAGCAACAATGACTGCGTATGGTAATACCATCAACCAAGCATTTGGATCAAGGATCACATTTGGAATTTCAAATTGTGGCAACAATCCTTTAAACTCTGAAAGGTTCGCAAGATCACCAACTAATTTTGTATCTAGGTTGAAGAAATAAGCAATGAGAGTAAATGCAATTATGGCTATAAGTCCAGCAGGCATGGCACTTGTAAATTTTGGTAAAAAGTACATTGTACCCATTGTTCCAATAATAATAAGATACATCGCAATTCCAGCACCTTCTAAAAACTTAAATTGGCTCATAGCAATAACAACTGCAAGTCCATTTACAAATCCAT
>JBNLDA010000159.1:0-2871 GCA_050304095.1 Arcobacteraceae bacterium
AGACAAAAGAGAATTATTTGAAAAATTTAGAAATTAAGTACTAAAAAGTCTCTGGAACACTTGTTGCATATACACATATGTAATAAAAGGATGAGAGATGATAGAGAAATTTATTTTACCACTTGTATTAGTAAGCTATACAGTTGGAATTATTCTGTATACAAACTATAAATACAAAAGTAGCAAAGATGACAGCTACAATGTCTAATACACAAAAAAAGTTCCAAGCAACTTACGGTTTTGCAAAACAATTTGCTCATTATAAAGATTTTTATATCAATCATAATGGACTAATATTTTCAAAACTAGGACTTGGTACATTTAATAAAGAACCATACAAAGAAGAAAACTATGTTTTTCATTATATTGAAGCTGTAAAAAGTGCCATTAAAAATGGAATCAACTTAATTGATACAGCTAGTAACTATAGATATGGACAAAGTGAAAAAGAGATAGGAATTGCTTTAAAAGAATTAGGTGATGAAGTTGATAGAGAAGGGCTTATTATCTGTTCAAAAGGTGGTTTTATCCAATTGGACTATCCATTTCCTCAAAATCCTTATGTATGGATCGAAGAAAATTTGATCAAAACTGGACTTGCTTATGAAGAGGATATTGAACTAGATCAACATTGTATGACTCCAGATTTTTTAGAATGGTCATGTAAAAGAAGTTTGGAAAATGTAGGATGTGGGTATTTTGATATCTATTTTCTGCATAATCCTGAAACACAACTATTAAAACTTGGTAAAAAAGAATTTTATAAACAAATAGAGAAGATATTTAAACGATTTGAACAACTTGTTGAAAAAGGTTTGTTTAGTAATTATGGAGTTGCCGTTTGGAATGGTTTTGCTTCTGGATTATCTGAAGAGAGAATTTCTTTAGAAAAAATCGTTGAGATAGCTCGCAAAGTTGGTGGAGAAAACCATCACTTTAAATATATTCAAACACCATTTAATATGGGGAAAACAGATGCATATACACAATTGACCCAAAAAGTTGACAATGAAGATTGCACATTATTACAAGCAGCTCATAGATTAGAAATTGGGGTAATAGGATCATCTAGTTTATTACAAATGAATCTATTCAAAAAATCATTTAAACCTGAAGCTGGAGTGATCTTAGATAATTCAATGACGCTCAAAAGTGATATTCAGCTAGCACTTCAATTTGTACGATCAACTCCAGGAGTTGTAAGTTCATTATTTGGATCAGTAGTACCAAAAAATATTGAACATAATGTTGAGATCTCAAAAATTAAAGCAATAAAGAAAACTAATTATGATCTACTCTACAGGCTCTAAACTATGATGTTTGATGTAGTAGTCGTTGGGGGTGGAATTGCAGGACTTATGGCTGCAATTGAAGCTAAGACCGAAACGAATAAAGTGGCAGTGATCACTAAAGGGAATCTTTTTAAATCAAATAGTAGTTTGGCTAGTGGTGGGATCAATGCTGTTCTTAATGAGGATGATCTCGTAGAGCAAAGACGACATGTTGATGATACGATTAATGGAGCCTATGGCTTAGCAAACAATATGGCTGTGCGCTATATGTGTGGAAAAGCCTCAAGTATCGTTTCAAAACTCATTGATTTTGGAGTTGAATTTGATAGAAATGCAAATGGAGATATAGCCCAACGAAGTTTTGGTGGTGGAAGCAGCAAACGAACTTGTTATGTTGGTGATAAAACTGGTTCAGCGATCATGCAAGCATTAATCAAAACAGCTAAAATCAAAGGGGTAACCTTTGTAGTAAATAACTTTGTCATGAATATTGTTAGATATGAAAATATGGTAAGTGGTGTGGTGTGTTTACGAAGATTTGATTCATCTGTGATGGTCTATCCAGCTAAATCAGTTGTATTAGCTGGTGGTGGATATGCTGGTATTTATAGAGGATATAGCACTAACGCTCAAGATTACACTGGAGATATGCATGCAATTGCATTACGAGCTGGACTAATCTTAAAAGATATGGAATTTGTACAATTCCATCCTACCGGTTTAACTAAAACTAGTTACTTAGTAAGTGAAGCTGCTCGAGGTGAAGGTGGTCATTTAGTCAATAGTGATGGTGAACGATTTGTTGATGAATTAGCAACAAGAGATATAGTAAGTCAAGCCATTGCAAATGAGATACAAAATGGAAAGCAAGTATTTATAGATCTGCGTCATTTATCTCAAGAACATATTGAATCCAAGCTTCCAAGTTTATATAAGGCTGCATACAATCAAATGGGTATAGATGTTTGCACAGAATTGTTACCAATTAAACCTGTAGCACATTACACAATGGGTGGGATAGAATCTAATATGACGACTACAAGTATCAAAGGACTATTTGTATGTGGTGAGTGTGCATCAATTGGAGTGCATGGAGCCAATAGACTTGGTGGAAATTCACTGCTTGAGGGTGCAGTGTTTGGTGAATTAGCTGGTAGAAAGGCACTCGAATTTACAAAGAAAAACAGTGAATATCAACCAATGGATTATAATATAGTCGTTAAAGACCAATTATTAGTGGATAATATTTTTGATAGAGATACTACAAAAAACTTTAATGCTATGAGAGTTACATTAGGTAAAGCAATGTTTGAAAATTGTGGGATTGTAAGAAGTCAAGATCAATTGGTAAAACTTTTTGATTACCTTAAATATTTGAGAAAACAAGTATCAACCTTACATTGCATGGATAAAGGTAGAAACAATAATGTTGAATTAATTGCAATATTGGAGCTACGTAATGCACTGGAAGTAGCTGAAGCTGTAGTGTTTGCAGCTAAAAAACGAACTGAGAGTAGAGGAGCACATCATCGAAGTGATTTTCCTGATGTTGACCCTAAACAAGAAAAATCTATTTTAG
>JBNLDA010000160.1:0-2870 GCA_050304095.1 Arcobacteraceae bacterium
CTTAATCGAATTAAACCTTCACCAATATTAGCTTTTGCTAATTCTTCAGCACTTAATTGTTGATGCGTTGTACTTGCTGGATGCGTGATAATTGATTTACTATCTCCAATATTTACTACTACTGAGAAAATATCAATATTATCAACGATCTGTTTTGCGACTTCTCTATTTTCAACTTCAAAGCTTAATAATCCACTACAACCATTTTTAAGGTATTTTTGCCCTCTTTCATAGTTTGCATCACTTTGTAATCCTGGATAGTTTACTTTTTTTACTTTTGGGTGTGATTCTAAGAATTGTGCTACTTTCAATGCTGAACTTGAATGTTTTTCAATTCTAAGA
The DNA here is from genome assembly GCA_050304095.1 of Arcobacteraceae bacterium. Classification (GTDB taxonomy): domain Bacteria; phylum Campylobacterota; class Campylobacteria; order Campylobacterales; family Arcobacteraceae; genus JAYEFX01. Next base: position 343 of record JBNLDA010000160.1, read on the forward strand.
GATAGTGTTTCAAGTCCTTGAATCATTAGCCAAGAATTAAATGGGCTTGGAGCTGCTCCTAAGTCTCTTAATACACAAAGTAGTATTCTCATAATAAATGGTGGGAATGGTAAATCTGCATATACCAATCCATGATATGATGCATCTGGCTCATTAAAATGACTATATCGTGCATTACCTCGAATCTTTGTACCAGACTTTTCACTATCAACAATAATTCCACCTAGAGCCAATCCTTGACCTGTAGTATATTTACTCGTACTATGTACTACCACATCAATTCCAAGCTCGATTGGGTTACACAACATTGGTGTAGCCACTGTGTTATCAACCACTGTAATTACATTGTGTTTATCTGCAACTTTTACAATTGAATCAAAATCAGCAATATTGATATTTGGATTACTTAATGATTCAAACAAGATCAATTTTGTTTTTTCATCAATTAATTCTTCTAAATTTGTTGGATTTGTTACGTCAAATTTTCGTGTTTCAATCCCAAATCTTTTAATCGTATGATCAGTGAGTGTTGAAGTACCACCATAAACAGTATTGGCTACAATTATATTGTCACCAGCTTCACATAAATTCACAATACATGAAAAAATTGCACTCATACCACTAGCAGTAGCAATAGCAGCTACTCCACCTTCAAGTTGAGCAAATCTTTTTTCAAAAACGGCACTTGTAGGATTCATCAAACGAGTATAAATATTTCCTAATTCTTTTAAAGCAAATAAGTTTGCTGCATGTTCACTGTCTCGAAACTCATATGCAGTACTCATATATATTGGCACAGCCATAGTTGACTGCGTATCCTTGTCATACCCTGCATGCAGAGCAAGCGTTTCTTTTTGCATATGTTCTCCTTGTTTTAAATTATAAAAAAATATTATACTTGTTTTTGCTTAATCTATCATTTATACGTGATAGTTTGGCGCCTCGTTTGTGATCGTTACATCATGTACGTGTGATTCTTTTAATCCTGCACTTGTGATCTCAACAAATTCTGCAGTTGCTTGGAATGTTGGAATATCTTTACTACCTAAGTATCCCATAGATGATCTTAAGCCTCCAACGAATTGGTGAACGATATCACTCATATGGCCTCTATATGGAACCATCCCTTCAATACCTTCTGGTACTAATTTATCTGCAGCCGTTCCTTCTTGGAAATATCTATCAGTACTTCCTTTTGTCATTGCTCCAATTGAACCCATACCTCGATATGTTTTAAATTTTCTACCATGTGAAAGAACAACTTCACCCGGAGATTCTTCAGTTCCTGCTAATGCACTTCCCATCATTACTGCACTTGCTCCAACTGCTAATGCTTTTGCAACATCACCAGAGTATTTAATACCACCATCAGCGATGATTGGAACACCATGTTTTGCTCCAGCAGCACTACACTCATCAATAGCAGAAATTTGTGGTACACCCACACCTGCAACGATTCTAGTTGTACAAATTGATCCAGGACCAATACCTACTTTAACGGCATCAGCCCCTGCTTTGATCAAATCTTCTGTTGCTTCAGCAGTTGCAACATTTCCAGCGATTACATCAACTTGTAAAGTTTCTTTGATTTTTTTTACTGTATCAAGAATACCTCTTGAGTGACCATGTGCTGAATCTAATACCAATACATCACATCCCGCTTCAACTAAAGCAGTTGCTCGATCAAGTTGCCCTACCCCAATAGCTGCAGCAACTCTTAATCTTCCATGTTCATCTTTATTTGCATTTGGATGTTCGATCTTTTTATTAATATCTTTGATTGTGATCAAACCTTTTAATTTATTGTTTTCATCAATAATTGGAAGTTTTTCAATCTTGTTTGCGTGCATAATATCTTTTGCATCTTCCAAAGTTGTCCCCACTACTCCAGTGATCAATGGCATTTTCGTCATAATATCACCAGCTAGTTGTGTGAAATCTTTGATAAATCTCATATCTCTGTTTGTTAAAATACCCAATAATGTATTGTTTTCATCAACTACTGGTACACCTGATATCTTGTAAGTTTGCATAATATCTTCTGCATCTTGTAATGTTTGAGCTGGAGTAATTGAAACTGGATCAATAATGATACCACTTTCACTTTTCTTTACTTTTCTCACTTGCATTACTTGTGATTCAATATCCATATTTTTATGAATTACCCCAATACCACCAAGTCTAGCCATTGCAATTGCAGCTCTATATTCTGTTACTGTGTCCATCGCTGCAGATACAAAAGGAATATTCAATGAAATATTTTTGGTCAATTTACTTTCCAAACATACCTCTTTTGGTAAAACTTCAGATTTAGCAGGTACTAATAATACATCTTCAAATGTTAATGCTCTTTTTCTAATTCTCATATTCTATTCCTTTTTATTTTATATAATTTATTTGTTTTTCTAAGCTTAATGCACCATCAAACAGTGTTTGTTCTTCATATGCTTTTCCAATAAGTTGTAAACCAATTGGCATCCCTTCATCATTTTTATCTACTGGTAATGAGATCGCCGGTAATCCAGCTA
>JBNLDA010000161.1:0-2797 GCA_050304095.1 Arcobacteraceae bacterium
AGATACTGCAATAGCAGCTACAAGACTTAATTTTACTAATTTTGTCATTTTTTCTCCTAAAATTTCGAAATATAACGGTTATACCAAAGTAAGCGCGAACAAACTTTCTGATATACGTTAAGTGCATTTTAACTTAGGATTTCTTAAGTGAAACTGAAATGGTACTATTTTTTACAATTTGGTTACAAGATTAAGGTAAGATAAAGATTTAGGAGAAAATCTTTGAGTTGTTTATTAAGTTTTTGTTCGCTTGTTATATTTCTAATGTAATTATAGAAATTGAAAATGAAATGAAAATGAAAAGTAGCATATTTTCGTATAAATATATCTCTTTCTATATAAAATATACTAAAAAAGGTAAGAGGGGCTCCCCTTACCTTTAAAGTCTTGAAAAAGATTTTGTAAAACACTTATTAGAAAGAATATTCTACGTTTAATCTTCCTCTAGTTTGGTCAATAGTATCTGTAGATCCAACTTCTTGGTCATAAACACCATATCTGATGTATGTAGATAAGTTATCAGACATATCATATGTTAATTGTCCATATACTTCGTCCTCATCAATATCCGCTCCACCAGCAGTTTCGTGATCAACATTAGCATAGTTTAATGCAAAGTTTAATCCTTCCATTAAATCTATATCAGCTGAAACAGCCCAAAATGATGCATCTAATTTGTTACAAGCATCTACATTCCATGCAGATGCACCAGTAGCAGCATCACAGTCATTTAAAGAAACGATTGAACCATCTGAATCACCATTTGCATAATGAGCCATTAATCCAACTGGTCCTAAATCACCAGATAATTTAACTTGCCATAAATCTTGGTCTTCTAATCCATATTTAGAATCTGGGTCAACTTCAGTATATCTAGCCATTGCAGAGATTCCAAATGCAGAACCACTTAAACCAACAGTCCATGCATCTAATTCAGATTCAACATCAACATACCAAATGTCAAGATTAACTGGTCCAACAGGAGCGATAACTGCTAATGCAGCAACGTCATCTTTACCATCAACAACAGCTAAGTTTTGAGTTTGGTTGAAGTATGCTGCAGCAAATGTAGCAAATCCAGCGTTATATAATGCAACGATACCAGTACCAGTATTGTCGTCATCAGAAGAATCGTTACCTACTGTGAATGGTGTATTGATTTGTTGCTTACCAGCGATAACTGTTAAGTTACCCATAACTGCTGAGAAGTTAGCTTCTTGTAAGTTTACTGATGGATTAACATCACCAGTATTTTGTGCATTTAATCCACCAAATGCTTCACCAGCTGCAATTTTTGCATTGAAAGTTACAATATCATTTACTGGAACTTTAACAAATACATCTGCTTCATAGTGGTTGTTTGAGTTAGATGTAGAAGCAGTAGTACCTTCATCATCTTGTCTGTCATCATATCTGTATACAACAGATCCAGAAATATCAACACCTTTGATTGCTTCTTCTAGTGGCTTAGCAGCTACAGTTGAAGAAAGACCAGATACTGCAATAGCAGCTACAAGACTTAATTTTACTAATTTTGTCATTTTTTCTCCTAAAATTTCGAAATATAACGATTATACCAAAGTAAGCGCGAACATACCTAAAAGTATTCGTTAAATGTATTGTATCCAAAATGTAATCAAAAATAAATAAAATATTGTATATTTTTTATACAATGAGATTTTAGTAGAAAATGTAAAATGATTTTTTTCGTGTCAAAAAAAAACTACGCTATTATAAAATCACTTCTATAGTAGTACCTACATTTTCTTTAGATTCAATTTTAATTTCCCCATCATGTAGTTCAACAGAATTTTTAACAATCGATAATCCCAGACCAAAACCTTTGATCTTTTTGTTTCGTGAACTATCAACTCTATAAAACCTATCAGTGATCTTCTCAAGTTGTTCAGTTGGAATTCCTACTCCTTGGTCAGCACATACAAAATGAATTTTTTCATCTTTATATAAGGATAGTGATATTTGTGTGTCTTCTAATGAATATTTAAGTGCATTGTCAATCAAATTTGAAAAAATGGTTTTGATTAACACTACATTTGCCTTGCATGATATCGATTCGATTTTATCTATAGAGATTTTGATATTTTTATTTTTTGATTGTGAATTAAATTTGTCGATCACCTCAAGTAATAAACTATCTAACTGCACCATCTCAAATGTTTGTTCTACATTTTCTTTGGTGTATTTAGTTAAAAGCAATAAATCATCTACGATCATTTGAATATTTTGAGCTTCACTATCTATCGTTCGTAAGCTTCTTTCATAATATTCTTGATCTCTAGGTTTATTCAGTGTAATTTCAACTTCTCCTTTGATCACTGTTAAAGGAGTTTTGAGCTCATGTGATACATCAGAGTTAAATTGTTCAAGGAGCTTTACCCCATTTCGAAGTCTTTTAATCATGGCATTAAATGAATCAACCAATTCTTTTATCTCATCATCATATTTTGGTGCTGGCAATTCTTTATTTAGATCTGTTACAGAGATTTTATTGGCTGTTTGAGTGATACGTTGAATCGATTTTAATATTTTATCAATCACTTTACTGGCTGCAAAGATCAAAATAAGCAATAATAAAGGCTCCAAAATCAAAAGAATCCGAATCATCTCATCTGATGTTTTTTCAATCTCTTCGCCAATATTTTTTTCATAAAATAAAATTGCCCCTTGAAATGGATTGGCTATTCTTAAGACATATAATCCATCAAGATTTCCATCTCGATTGAATACAAAAAATGATTCTTTATTTTGTATAAGATTTTGAAACTGTTTAAAATCT
>JBNLDA010000162.1:0-2719 GCA_050304095.1 Arcobacteraceae bacterium
GGAACGATGGCGATTTCAGAAACAACATTAAAAGATACAGTATTAATGCTGATCGATGAACAAAATAAAAAAGGTGGAGTGCTTGGTAAACAACTTGAACCAGTTGTTGTTGATCCAGCATCTAACTGGCCACTTTTTGCAGAAAAAATGAGAGGTCTTTTAACGCAAGATAAAGTTGATGTAACATTTGGTTGTTGGACATCAGTTTCAAGAAAATCTGTATTACCAGTTGTTGAAGAGTTAAATGGTCTTTTATTTTACCCAGTACAATATGAGGGTGAAGAGTCTTCTAAAAATGTTTTCTATACAGGTGCTTCACCAAACCAACAAGCGATTCCAGCAGTTGATTACTTAATGAATGAAATTGGTGTTAAAAGATGGGTTCTTGCTGGAACAGATTATGTTTATCCAAGAACGACTAATAAGATCTTAGAAGCATACTTAAAAGCTAAAGGTGTTGCAGCTTCTGATATTATGATCAACTATACGCCATTTGGACATTCAGATTGGCAATCAATTGTATCTGATATTAAAAAATTCGGATCAGCTGGTAAAAAAACAGCAGTTGTTTCTACAATCAATGGTGATGCGAACGTTCCATTCTATAAAGAATTAGGTAACCAAGGTATTAGTGCAGAAAACATTCCAGTTGTTGCATTCTCAGTTGGTGAAGAAGAACTTTCAGGAATTGATACAAAACCATTAGTTGGTCACCTTGCAGCATGGAACTATTTCCAAAGTGCAGAATCTGATGTAAATTCAAAATTCATCGCTGCATGGAAAAAATTCATCAAAAATGATAAGAGAGTTACAAATGACCCAATGGAAGCAACATATATTGGATTTAATATGTGGGTAAAAGCAGTTGAAAAAGCTGGAACTACAGATGTTAATAAAGTAATTGATGCGATGGTTGGTGTTGAAGTTCCTAACTTAACTGGAGGGACTGCTAAAATGTTGAAAAACCACCACTTAACTAAACCAGTTCTTATTGGTGAGATTCAAGAAGATGGTCAATTTGAAACTGTATGGTCAACTGATGGTGAAGTAGCTGGTGATGCTTGGTCTGATTTCTTACCATCATCTAAAGATGTAATTTCAGATTGGACAGCTCCAATTAACTGTGGTAACTATAACACTGTAACAAAAAAATGTTCAGGACAAAACTACTAAAAATAAAATAAAGAAGAGAATCCGTTCTCTTCTTTTATTCAAGGTAATCTTATGAAATTAAATATATTCAAAATAATCTTTCTTAATTTATTTTTTCTTTCTTCATTATTTGCATCATTTGAGCAAGATATTGAAAATCTAAAAACTAATAGTTTAAAAACAAAACAAAGTGTCGTAGAACAATTAGCTGATACTTATGCTGAAGATGATAGAACAAATACTTTGTTGTCTGCAATGTTAACTGGGGATCTATATTATCATGAAACAACTGGAGAGTTTGTGATTTTAGTAAAAAGTGAAGGAAGTAATTATACAACCAAATCATTTTTAACAAATGAAATGCTTGAAGTACAAAATAAAAAAGTGTTTGAAAAAGTTAAAACTAACAATAAATTAAGAAGTATTATTAAAGGGAAATTAGCTCAAATGAATCTTTTTTCTAAAATTAAAGAAAAAAGATTGGTTTCTGCTAAAAACATATTAAAAAATATCGATAGTGATTCTATTGAATTAATCAATCAAGCTTTAGCAGTTGAAAAAGATAGTGAGGTTAGAGAAGTTTTGACTGAAGCTAAATATATTTATCAAGTTAAATTTACAACTGGTGAACAACAACTTAATGCTGTTAAAGCAATGGCTGATTATATTTCTCCAAATGCTTTAGCAACAGTGCAAACTATTGTAAATGATAGTAATAGTAGTGATGAATTAAAAAAAGCAGCAATATCAAGTGTAAATTCGATTGAAAGAGTGCGATCATATTATGCAGTGCTTGAAAAAGCGTTTTTTGGTCTTAGTATGGGATCAGTATTACTTTTAGCTGCTATTGGTTTAGCTATTACGTTTGGAGTTATGAAAGTAATTAATATGGCTCATGGTGAGATGATGATGATTGGGGCATATACAACCTATACGATTCAACAAATTATGCCAAATTTTATAGAGTATTCTATTATCATTGCCATTCCAGTAGCCTTTTTAGTAAGTGCGATAGTGGGAGTTATCATTGAAAGATTGGTGATTCGACATTTATATGGAAGACCTCTTGAAACACTATTAGCAACATTTGGTATTAGTTTGATTTTGCAACAATTGGTTCGAACGATCTATTCTCCATTGAATCAAGAGGTGAAAACTCCTCAATGGATGAGTGGGGCTTGGGAAGTTAATAGTGCTTTGTCTTTAACATACAATAGACTTTACATCATCATTTTTGCATTGTTGGTATTTGTTGGGGTATTGTTAATATTGAAAAAAACAAATCTTGGATTGAAAGTACAAGCAGTAACGCAAAACAGACAAATGGCACAAGCTATGGGGATCAAAACTTCATGGATAGATGCAATGACCTTTGGTATTGGTTCTGGTATTGCAGGAATTGCAGGAGTAGCATTATCACAATTAACCAATGTCGGACCAAATTTGGGTCAGGCGTATATTGTTGATAGTTTTATGGTTGTTGTATTTGGTGGAGTTGGAAATCTTTGGGGAACACTAATTGGTGCAATTACCCTAGGAGAAATCAACAAATTTATAGAACCAGTTG
>JBNLDA010000163.1:0-2706 GCA_050304095.1 Arcobacteraceae bacterium
TTGCTTCATAGGCATTAACTGATGCCGGATCTACTTGTGTGTCAAATTCTAAAGGATTATTAATAACTTCATCCGTTGCAATCTCAAGATTTTGCGTATCTGAAATTTGAGTCATTTCTGGTTCAAATGCAGTAGCTTCAAAAAATGAACTATCAAGTGTGATCTCAACTGGACCTTGAATCTCAATTTCTCGACCATCTTCAAATATAATCTTTACAAAATCATCAATCTTTAAAAGTCCACCATGGTCTGAGATAGGATCTCTCTCTTTTAGTATTTCCCCAGAGTCTCCCATTGTTACAAGACCTCGGATATCTGAAATTCGTGCAATAGCCATAATAAATCCTTTTTAACTAATTATGACTATAGTTTATTGTAATTATTTTATTTTGTAAATTATACTTTGGTATATATTTAGAGAGTTTTTAGAAATTATTTATTAGTAGATTGACGAGTTTGAAGTTTGCGTAAAACTTCATCTTTTTTCCCATCAACAATGATTTTACCATCCTCAACAACAATAATCCTATCTACAAGTTTCAATAATGAAGTTTTATGCGTCACTAACACAACCGTTTTGTTTTGGTCATATTTACTAATATTGTTAATAAAACGATTTTCTGTTGAAGTATCCATTGAACTTGTTGGTTCATCAAAGAGTACAATTGGATACGGTAATAAAATAGATCGAGCAATAGCGATACTTTGTTTTTGTCCACCAGAAAGAAATGATCCTCTCTCCCCAACTGGCATATCAAAACCTTTTGGATGTTTATTGATAAAGTTCATTACCCCACTAATAGTAGCTGCTTCAATGATTTTCTCATCATCAATATGAGGTGTTCTGTATACAATATTTTCTTTCACTGTACCATCAAATAGTAATGCATCTTGTGATACATAGGCAATATTTTTACGCAACTCTGTTGGATCAAGTTGTTTGATATCAATATTATCAATCAAAATCGATCCCTCTTGTGGATGGTAGAGTGATACCATCAGTTTTTGAATCGTACTTTTCCCCGAACCGATCTTCCCAATAATAGCAACTTTTTCACCTGCTTCAATACTAAAAGAGATATCACTTAATGATTCTTTATCAGCATTTGGATAACTAAAAGTCACATTTTTAAATTCAATCTTCCCTTTATACTCAGGACGAGCCACAAATTTTTTCCCAGGAGGATGTTCCACCGGCAAATTCATAATATCATTCAGTGCTTCATAAGTAGTTTTTGTATGTTGAAAAGTTGAAAGCAAACTCGATACTTGACCCATTGGAGCAATTGTTCTTGATGAAATAATAATAGCTGCGATCAATCCCCCCATAGTGAGATCGTTTTCCGTGATCATATACGTACCAACAATTACTAATGCAACGGTATTTAACTGTACTAAAAATGAAGTTACAGTAGTGATTGAAGCTGAGATCATTTTTGTGTTGATACTTTTATCAGCAATTTTTGAAGTCGCTTCTTCCCATCTCCATTGAGAATATCCAGTCGCACCAAGTGATTTGATTGTTTCTATTGAAGATAAACTTTCAATTAATACCGCATTTTTCGATGAACCTGCATCATAAGACTCTTTGACGGCATTGGCTAATTTGAGTTTTGCATAATAAGTATAGATCAAGATAATGATGATAATAGCAATTGGTACAAGTACTAACGCACCACCAATAATATAAATAGCAATTAAAAATATAGCAATAAATGGAACATCAATCAGTAATGAGATAGTTGAAGAAGTTAAGAAGCCTCGAATGCTCTCAAATTCTTTAAGAATATTTGCTAATGATCCAACCGAATTTGGAACTGAAGACATCTTGAGATCAAGTACTTTTTCAAAAATGATTGATGAGGCAATAATATCAGTTTTTTTAGCAGCTGTTTCAAGAAAATAGGATCGTAAAAATTTTAATAAAATATCAATTCCATAGATCACAACAACCCCAATAGCTAAAAGCCATAAAGTATCAGTTGCATTATTTGGAATAACCCTATCATAAACATTCATCGTAAACAACGGTGTACTTAAAACAAAAAGATTGATCAGTAATGAAGCAATAATTACATCTCTATAAACATCTCTTACGATCTTTACACTACCCCATAACCAGTGGCTTTCTTTAACACTGGCTAATGCAGATTCGTTTTCTTTGAATTGTAATTCTTTTTTTAAAAGAATCGTAAAACCAAAATAGATCTTTTCAAGCTCTTCAATAGGAACTTGATTTTCTATCTCTGGTGCTTCAGGCAAGAGTACTCTAGCATTGTTCATCTCATCATCAAAACCTAAGAGAATACAACCTTCAAGTTCATTGTCTTCTCTGTTTCTATCTAAAAGTAAAATTGCCGGCAATAATAGAGGATTGAGCTCACGAAGTTTGCTTTTCAATACTTTGGTTTTAAACCCAGCTTTAGATGCAGCTCGTGAGAATAGTGATTTTGAATTGTATTTTGAGAATAATATAGGAGAATTTCGTCCCGCTTCAATTGGAAGTCCAGCGATTAATGATTCTTTAGAATAAGGACGGCCATTCATCTTACAAAAGATGGCAAGACAATCTAAAATCGAATCATTGGTATCATATTCTTTGAAATTATTTGCCTCAAAGGTATCGTGAGATTGTCCCAAGCTTATAAGCTCCCTACATAAACTTTTTTATCTATCATATCAGAATGATACTTGTGATACAATTTT
>JBNLDA010000164.1:0-2689 GCA_050304095.1 Arcobacteraceae bacterium
TACGCTTCATTTGAAAAGAGACAAACAAGTCTTTGATACACCATACTTGGAATCAAATAATACGCATGGTACAGGATGTAGTTTTAGTAGTGCCATTGCAGCAAATCTAGCTCTTGGTCATAACATAACTGATGCTATTAAAATCTCAAAACAATTCATTTATCACGCAATTAAAAATGCCCCAAATATTGGTCATGGAAAAGGTCCAATAGCGCATAAGATTGGAGGTCAAATATGTCAAAACTAAATGGACTATATGTGATCACAGATAATGACTTGAATCCAAATGATAAGATACTTTTACAAGTACAAACAGTTTTACAAAACGGTTGTTCGATTATTCAACTAAGAGATAAGAAAAATCCAGCAGTGATTGTAAAAGATTTAGCGATACAGATTCAAGATTTATGTAAAAAGTATAATGCACTTTTTGTACTCAATGATGATATTGATCTAGCTATTGAATTACAATGCGATGGATTACACATTGGTAAAAGTGATCATGAAAGGTTTGATGATATCCGATCAAAGTTTCATGGTATCATTGGTGTTTCTTGTTATGGTGATGTTGATCTAGCAAAACAGTTTGAAGACAAAGGGGCAGACTATGTTGCCTTTGGATCATTTTACCCATCTCCTACAAAACCAGATTCAAATATTGTTCCACTGGAAGTAATTGAAGAGGCAAAAGATAAACTCACTATTCCAGTGTGCGCAATTGGTGGAATCAATCTAAACAACATTGAGCAAGTACAACAATACAAACCAGATATGGTTTGTGCAATTAATGCTGTATGGAATAGTGATGATCTGGCATCACAAACAAAAAAATTTATAAAGTACATAAACTAAGGAGAAACAATGACAAAAATTAACATCGCACTAGAGTGGTTTTTAAACCCAGATCATTTACCAATGATCGCAGGTATTCAAACTGGTGCATACAAAGAAAATGGACTTGATGTGAATATCATAGCTCCCGATGAACATTATGATGGTTTTGAACAACTCAGTAGTGGCGAAATAGATATTCATTGCAATGAACCTTTACATTTATTTGAGCACTATTTTGATGGTCTTAAATCATTAGGATGCTTTTTTGAAACAAGAGGTGGAGTGATGATTCGACAAAGTAGTATTGAAAAATTACGATCAAATCAGCCAATAAAAATTACTACACCTGCAGCCAATGAAGTTACTGATAAGATTGGATTTGAGATACTCAAACGTTATGCACAAAAAGAAGGGTTTACATTAGATAGAGAAAATGTACAATTTGTACAAACAAATTTCTGGCATATCAATAATATGAAAAACGACCTAAGTTTTGATGGCGCATGGCTATGTTTTTATAACTTTGAAGGAATAGAAGCGGAATTTGAAGGGTTTGAAAATCTATTTATCGATCAATTCGTTTCACCTTATCCAAATTTCTCTGCATTGGAATTTATGACTACACAAGAAATCGTAAATCAAAAAGGGGAGGTACTATGTACATTTTTGGATGTTACAAGCAAGATGGCACAATTTTGTCAAGAAAATATTGAAGAAGCTAAAGAGATTTTTTATACCTATAGTGCTGAAGAAAAATCAGAATTGATGGATAAGATCATCGAAGACACCATTCCTAGATTTGAAACGAATATCAAAGCAGATGAAAATAGATGGAAAGAATTAGCACAATTTTTAGCTGAACTAGAGATTGTAAAATTGAGTGATGAACAGTATAAAAATATTTGGTTAGGAAAATAATGCATACTTTTAAAAAAAGCTCTATCATTAACTGCAGTGTGGAAGAATTGTATGACTTTCACACTAATAGTGCGAATATTTCTAAAATAACTCCACCTAATATCAAAGTAGAGATGTTAAGTGATGATCTTCAAACTAAAGTTGGTTTAGAGATCAAGATTAAAACAACACAGTATTTTGTATCTAATATTTGGCATGTGAAGATCATCAAAGTAGACACACCTAATGAAATTGTAGACGAAGCAATAAAATCACCATTCAAATATTGGAAACACACCCACAAATTTCTCAAAAAAGGAAACAAAGCTGAACTTATTGATATCATTGAATATGAACTACCATTTGGATTTTTAGCGAATTTATTTAGTGGATTGGTTTACAATCAATTACAAGATATGTTTGATTATAGACATCAAAAGACAAAAGAAATTTTTAATCAAAAATAGTATTTTTTCATCTTCATTTCATTTTCGCTTTTTATAATTACATCAAGAAAAAGGAAATTTTGTCATTCCTTCTTTTAAAATTAGCGAACACTAAAAGCCCTACAGTAATGTGGGGCTTTTTTAATGCTTAGAATTCTTATCAACATCAATAGATATTTATATAGAATATATTACAATGACACTATTAGCCATTTTTATATCTAATAATTATAAAAAAAGGTTGTATTTATGCAAGAGTCATTTTTTATTCAAGAAACAAAACAAAATGATATCCTTATCATTGAAAACTTTCCTACTATCAGTTCCCTTTATGAGCAGGTTTTCATAAAACTTTTTAAAAGTGTTGATCGATCAAATGATCCAATAGAAATTTTAGAAAAGATTCAAAACAATAATATCAATATCGTTTTTATTGATCTGCAAGCATCCAAATTAGATTCTTTTAGACTTTTAAAAGAGATCAGAGAAATTGATCCAAGTGTATATATAAT
>JBNLDA010000165.1:0-2556 GCA_050304095.1 Arcobacteraceae bacterium
AAAATGTTGGTTGTGGCAGTGTAGGCATTTCCATTACTATTCCTTAATTAAGATAATTTTTGTCCGAATTTTATCTTTTAATAAATTAAATGAAAATAAATTTTAAAACTAGTATTTTAAGCTAAAATACTAGTCTAAAATTAAAAGTTGTATTGATATGATAATGTTACAAGTTTGTTATCACTTTCCATTGCAACTGAATCTGGTAAATCCCAGTTAGTTCCATCATCATATGACCTAACTCTATCCCCTCTAACATAATCATATTTTGTTTGTTCATAAGCAATTCCCAAAGAATGATGCTTTTTAAGTTTATAATCTAATCCTACTTTATATGTAAGCATTGATGTATCATCAAATGTAGTCTTATCATTAAAATATCTGAAATGATGCCTATCTGTGTAATGTGCATTAATTTTATTACTATACTTTACATCTAGATTAAGTGTAAAATCACCAAATTGAAATTCTGTTGTTGCACCAAGATAAAAGCCTTTCAATTCTTGCGTATATGTTATACCCAATCCATTGAAATCTCCTTCGTATATTCGTAGGTTATCTATAGTTTCTGCTGACCAATCCGAATAAACATAAGATCCATTACGTGCTTCATATTGATGTTTTTCATGTTTATACCCCATATTAAAAAAAAGTTTAAAATTATCACTACCAAAATCAAATGATTTCGATGCGCCTAAATCTATTATTTGTAATTTGGTCACTTGTGTATCGGGATGTACTGATCTGTCAGTCCAAATATTTGGCATAGAACTATAAGCCCAGTCATAATCACTCATATATCCATCATCAGAAAATATTTTTCTTTTTATATTAAAATATAACTTTACATCTTGCAATGGGTAATACTCTAAATTTATCCCCAACACCTTAATGTTTTCCGATTCCCATGTTAATTCACTAATTTTTCTATTTTCTAAAGGATAATACACTATCTCTTTAGAACTAGAACGAAAATTAGAAATAGATATTTCTACAATTTCATCATTATCAGTTGTAATTTTATTTTTTTGTACAATCTCCATAACTTCATCTTCAGTATCAGCAGTTTTTATACTTCCATTATTATTTTCTAGACCGAATAATATTGATGGCAATATCAATATAACAACGATAAAATATCTAATCATATGATTCCTTTTGATTTTAATAACTAAATAACTTAAAGTATTATAGTTAATAAACCTTAAAAAATAATATATTTTTGAATGAATGATTATTTGTAACCAAATTTTCGTTACACTACTATCAATGAAAACTTTAGAAGCAGCACATCAAACAGATTTTTCAAAAGTCAATTTTACTGAGCGAAAAATATCTATTGAACATACACAAACCTTATTGTATGGTCCACCACGAGCTGGAAAAAGCTATCTTATTTTTGATTATCTTTCAAAGTATGATTTTGAGGAATATCTTTATTTGGACTTCAAAGATATGCGAATTGATATTGAAGAAGTGAAACTAAACCTACAAGAATATATCCTTGAACATAACATTAAAATCTTAGCTATTGAGAATTATGAGTCACAAATAGAACTTCCAAATTGTGAAGAGATAATATTAAGTTCAAATACATTGACACATATTACTGGATTTAAATCATTATTAGTAATGCCTTTAGATTTTGAAGAATTCATTTTACACAACCATAAACAACAAAACATTACCCATAGTTTTAATACCTTTTTGAAATATGGAAATATTCCAGGATTATTGGATTTTAGTGATGATAAAAAAATTCTTCGTATGCAAGAACTCTTACGTATCAATGCAGAAAATCAAACGCAACTTGAAGTGCTTAAAATGCTTTTGAGTTCACTTGGTGAGAAACGCTCTATTTTTCAAATGTTCAATACACTCAAAAAGAACATCAAAATATCCAAAGATATGTTCTACAATTTATGCGATCAATATGAAAAAAATCATTTGGTCTTTTTTGTGGCAAAGTTCAATCAACCCAAAGCAGTGAAAAAACTCTATGCATATAATCACACATTTTTAGATTCACTCTCACATAAAAAGAATTTTGCCAATGAATTTACTAATATGGTATTTTTAGAACTCTTTAAAACCAAAGAACCATTGTATTATTTAGAGAAAATAGATTTCTATATCCCATCCAAAAATAAACTGATCCTATGTATCCCTTTTTTCAATCCATTTCAAATAAGTAAAGTGAGTGAAAATATACTCTCCCATCTAAAGGAGTTAGAAATCAATGAAGTACAAATCATCACTGTAGGGATCGAACAAACATTTTTTTGTGATGAAATTGAAGTAGAAGTAGTGCCCTTTTATGAATGGGCACTCACGCTTTAAAAATCTATTTTTGTTTGAGTTTGTCCTGTTGTTCCAAACTCTTCATCTATTTGATGCGCTAACTTTTTAAAGTCAACATCTTGAATAGTCGTTAACCCTTTAATGATCTCTTTTTTCCCATTCACGAGTTCTTTTGATTTGATACCATGAGAGATCGATAAAGATGCTTCAATAAATGCAGAGAGCTTATCGCATTGCTTTAATGCTTTTCCATCT
>JBNLDA010000166.1:0-2496 GCA_050304095.1 Arcobacteraceae bacterium
CTTTTAACGTAAAAGGTGGTCGATGTGAAAAATGTCAAGGGGAAGGTGAGATCAAGATCGAAATGCACTTCTTACCAGATATTATGGTCAAATGTGATGATTGTCATGGTCAACGATACAATCCTCAAACATTAGAGATTCTTTACAAAGGAAAATCGATTGCAGATGTATTAAATATGAGTGTTGATGAAGCCTTAGAATTCTTTGCGAAAGTACCAAAGATCAATGCAAAACTCAAAACATTAAGTGACGTAGGTTTAGGCTACATTACACTTGGACAAAATGCAGTAACTCTAAGTGGTGGTGAAGCACAAAGAATCAAATTGAGTAAGGAACTGAGTAAAAAAGATACTGGAAATACTTTATATATCCTAGATGAGCCAACCACTGGACTTCATTTTGCAGATGTTGATAGACTCACACAAGTATTACACCATTTGGTTGATCTTGGAAACTCAGTATTAGTGATTGAACACAATCTAGATATTGTAAGAAATGCTGATTATATCATTGATATGGGACCTGAGGGTGGAAGTAAAGGTGGACAAATCATCGCCACTGGAACGCCTGAAGAATTAGCAGCAAATCACAAAACAACCAATAGCTATACTGGTTATTATTTAGAGCAAGAGCTTTAAGCTCTGCTTCTAAATATCAATATACAGTTTGATCCATAATTGATCAGATTCATTTCTATCAAATTTTAATTCTGTATGAAGAGAATGTCTACCTGATTCTAACTCTCCTTGAATAGTTTGGAATATATGCCAAAATTTTTCATAAAAAGGAGCATCTAATTCTTTGATATGTTCTCTTTTAATCACTCGAGCTATATCTTCGATAGTATGCATATAATATATTTTATTCACCGCCCGTTGAATTCGATAATCAACCATTAATTCTAGATTCTTTTTAAAAGTTTTTTTCTCAATATCACTAAGAAGTCTATAGCTTTCTACTTCATCAATTTCTTCTAGAAGTTTTTGTTTATACTCAAGCATCTCTTCTTCTGCAATTTGCTCAATATTTGGTTCATAATGCTTTAAAATTTGTAACATTTCATCATTTTGAAGTTTTCTCGTTTGAATATCATATGAATATGATTTTTTCTCTTCAAATGATCGGTCAATAGCTTGTAAAATTTGTAAACTCCCCATAAGATAAACATATTTATCTTCTTTTCCATCTTTAAATGAAATTCCATGCTCACTAATGACTGGTCTTGGACCACTATATTTTACTTCCATACTATTTCCTCATGATAAATGTAATATTCATTACCATATTAGCACCTTTTGGATAAAATTATTTCATTATTTGTTAAAAAGGTCATATATGCAAACATTCGCTATCTTTGGAAATCCAGTTGA
This sequence comes from Arcobacteraceae bacterium, assembly GCA_050304095.1. Taxonomy (GTDB): domain Bacteria; phylum Campylobacterota; class Campylobacteria; order Campylobacterales; family Arcobacteraceae; genus JAYEFX01. The sequence goes on from JBNLDA010000166.1 coordinate 1,371, forward strand.
ACATTCAAAATCGCCACAAATGCACAATGCTGGTTTCAAATTTTTCAATATGGACGCAGAATATATCAAACATCCATTAGAAGATGGAACCATTATTAAAAATGTTTTTTTAGACAAGAAATATACTGGAGCCAATATAACAGTTCCACATAAAATTGATGCATTTGAAAATGCTGATGAAATACGTGGATTAGCCAAAGAAATTGGTGCAGTAAACACTTATGTACTTGAAGATGGTAAAGTAATAGCTTATAATACAGATGCGCCAGGATTTATGAAAGCCATAGAAGAATTTGAAGATATTCAAAGTGCCTTGATACTTGGTAGTGGTGGAACATCTAAAGCAATAGCCGTAGCATTTAAAAATGCAGGAATAAAAACAACGGTCTTAAATAGAAGTAACAATAACCTAGACTTTTTTAACTCACTTGGAGCCTCAACTTTTACATGGGATGATTTTTTATGCTCTCGTTATGATCTAGTGGTTAATTGCACGAGTGCTGGTCTTAAAGATGATAATACCCCTACTCCAATTGAGATGCTAGAAAATATCTTAGATCATTCAACATATGTGGTTGACTGCATCTATGGAAAAATGACTCCATTTCTTCAAATAGCAAAAGAACACCATCTTCAATACAAAGATGGCGAAGATATGCTTTTGTATCAAGGCTTAATTGCATTTGAACTATTTACAGGAATAAAAGCCGATAAAAAGCTGATCGAAGTAATGAGAAAAGGATTAAGAGGAGAATAAAATTCTCTTCTTAGCTACCTTATAGCTACCCATATATAAAAAAATAGTAGCTTTATAAGACTATTTTTTTATATAAATATCTTTTTCTTTTTCAAAATATTCTTCAAAAAAGTATATGTAATCTTCTAATGATAGATTAAATTCAGTATTACCACTTCTAAATTTTTTAAACTTAAAATTCTCAAATTGTTCTTCATATGTTTTAAAAGCAAGAATAACTCTTATCATCTCTTGCATATTATTTGCAATAAATATATTCTTTTTATATCTTATATAGTCAGATTTAAGATAAGTCTTTAAATACTTTAAATATGTTTTTTCAGAGACACTACAATTCTTAGGTAAAGTCTTATTTAAAATTTTTAGTTG
>JBNLDA010000167.1:0-2489 GCA_050304095.1 Arcobacteraceae bacterium
TATTTTCCCAAAGATAAAACCTTTATATGGTCTAGCGGGGTTTATAATATTTATGATCTAGACAAAAAAGAACCAATAGATATGGTTAAATTACTTCCATTTTTACCTTTCCACGAAAGAGCTTATATTGAAGAGGAATTTTATGCTTCAATTCGAAATAAACGTCGTTATAATATCGTTCATACTGTGTTAACACAAACAGGCATTACAAAATTTGTTGAAGAATATGCACAACATTATTATGATGCAAATGGAAACCATATCAAAACACTGGGTACGACTATGGATATAACCCAGCAAAAATTATATGAACAAAATATTATTCAAACAACCAATGAGCAAAAGAATATTCTTTCCTTATTTGACAAAGGGGAATCAGTTTTATTTAAATGGAATAATGACCCTAATTGGAGTGTGGAGTATGTTTCTTCTAGTGTTGTGAAGCTACTAGGCTATACTAATGAAGAGTTCATATCTTCTAAAATCAAATATGCTCAATGTATCTATAATGAAGATCTTGCTCAAGTGATTAAAGAAGTTGAAGAAGCATCAAAAAGCAATACTTTGTATTTTAAACATGAACCATACCGTATTGTCACAAAATATGGTCAAATAAAATGGATTAGTGATCATACTCTTATTGCAAAAAATCAAGATGGAGATATAACACATTATACTGGTTATATCAATGATATCACTGAACAGGTTCTTGCGCAAGAGCTTATTAATCAAGAGAAAAATAAATATCAAAAAATTCTTGATCTCTCTTCAGATATAATCTATATCATTGATTTTGAAGGTAATCTTATTGATTGTAGTCAACAAACGATGCATTCATTAGGATACTCTAAAGAAGAATTGCAATTGCTCAAAGTATATGAATGGAATACAGTTATAACAAAAAGATATTTAGAGGAATTATCTGTAACTATGCTTGATCAGCCAATAGAGATACATTCACAACATATTAAACAAGATAAAAGTTTTTATGATGCTGAATTACATCTTGCAAAGATTCGATTTGATGATAAAAAATATTTGTATGTTTCTGCTCGAGATATTACTCAGAAAAATATTATAACAAGACATCTAAGGGAACAAAAAGAGGAATTTGAAGCCATATTCAATAATAGTAAAGATGGAATTGTTCTTTTAGATTTTAAGATGAATATTTTGAATTTTAATAAAGCTTTTATGGATATTACTGGGTATGGTAAATATGAACTATTAAAAATGTCTTGCGATGATATAACTGCTACAGATAATCTTGAATTGAGTCAAAAAGCTTATGAAAAATTGATGCATGATGGCTATTTGGAAAATTTTGAAAAAACTTATATTAAGAAAAATGGAAAAAGAGTCGATGTTAATTTAACTATTTCAGTAATGAAAGAAAATCAACAGTATCTTATGATTGTTAAAGATGTTTCAAATCTTAAAATGATGGAAAAACAAAGTAGATTAGCTTCTATGGGTGAAATGATTGGTAATATTGCCCATCAATGGCGACAGCCTTTAAGTGTTATCTCTACTCATGCAAGTGGATTGAAGCTACGAATTGAATTTGATGATAAAGAGATAGATAAAGAGTTTTTATTTGAATCACTTGATTCAATTATGGGTCAAACGCAATATTTATCCAAAACAATTGATGATTTTAAAAACTTTTTAAAAGGGGATAGTGGTTTTGATACAATAAGTGTCAAAAAAACCTTGCTATCTTCAATCAATCTAGTAAAACCATCATTGGATAATAATTTTATACAAGTGCATGATGAATTAGAAGATGATTTGGTGATCAATGGAAGTGCTAATCAATTGCAACAAGCCTTTATCAATATATTAAATAACGCAAAAGATGCACTTATAGAAAACAATTTCGAAGACGAGCGACATATTTTTGTAAGGGCTATAAAAGAGGATGATGTTGCGTTGAATGTTTATATTTATGATAATGCAGGTGGAATCAAAGAATCTATTATAAAAAATATCTTTGACCCATATTTTACAACCAAGCATCAATCTGTAGGAACTGGTTTAGGTTTATCAATGGCTCATCAGATTATTGTTGAAAAACACAATGCAACGTTGGAAGTTTATAATTATCAATTTAAATATAACAATAAAAAGAATACTGGGGCATGTTTTTCTATGCAGTTTAAATTAAATGCTTAATAGTTATTTATAAAATATTTTAATGAGTCCAATACCAAAAAGTATCGTCGCAGGGTATAGAAGCTCTTTATCAATAAATAAAAGAAAAAAACCACTTAGCATCAATGAAAATCCTATAGCTATAGATTTTGTATAAGATTGTAAACTTTTAAAAATATATTCTAATTGCGGTTTGGATAATTCAACTTCAAGTGATCCTTCACTTGCTTTATTGATCACTTTTTTAAAGTTTTGAATAAAGAATGGTAATTGTGAAAACTCATCAATGATAGTTTCAGTGATACTTTCACCTGCACCTAATGCTTTTGGGATGT
>JBNLDA010000168.1:0-2393 GCA_050304095.1 Arcobacteraceae bacterium
GTTCACTCTGAGCCAGGATCAAACTCTCCATAAAAATGAATAACTATATTAATATAGTTGTTTGATTCTGACTTTAGCATTTACATCTAAAATCTCTGTTAATATGATCATTTATCATAATCATATAAAGTTTATAGACGAAGTTTTCACTTCTTATTTAGTTTATAAAGATTACTCTTCATAAACCGTTTAACAATTTATTTTTTAAAGAACTAATTTGAAACACCTTGTCTCAAATTGGACGGGAATTATAGACAAATTTTTTTCTCTTGTCAAGGGTTTTTTATTAATTCTGGCTGAAATTTTGAAAATTTTACTCTTTTATCACTTTTGAGTATCCAGACCCTGCAATTATATTAATAGATTGAGACTCATCATCTTCGTCATATAGGGATATTTTGCAATTATTTACTAATTTATAATCATTTAAATCATTTAAATTTGAATAAACATTTCCAAACTGATCAAAACTAATTTGTCCAATACTACTTGTATCATTACAACTAATAGTTGCATTAGTAACATCATATGTATCAGTCAATAATACATATCTATTATTTGTATGACTATCATTATCACATAAATTACTACTATATAGATGTTTTTTTGTAATAGGATCTTTCAATGTTTCAATTTTGTCTATATGTCCATCTTTATCTTTATCACTATAAATAGTGAAATAGATTCCACCAACTGATGCTCTACACCGTTGAATTTTAAATGTCCATAATTGTTTTTGCCAATTCTCTTCAGTAGGATCGAATTGATTAATAGTTGCAATATATCTAGTATACTTTATATATAAATTGATTTTCTGAATTGCGAGATTAAGTTTATTTTGTTTTAGGTTTGGAAAAGTTGTTACTACAAAAATAGAAAGTAATGCTATAACAAATAGCATCTCTAGTAAACTAAAAGAGTTTTTAGTTTTTAAAATCACTGGGTTGGCGAAAGAGTATTATAACTCTTCCGCTTTTTGTACATCATAAAGGATGTCATCCCATGGGTGTCTATACATTGGCATAGCCAATCTTTTTTCATCAAGGATATGACCAATGAACCCAATTGATCTACCAAGGATGAAGAATGCGTTAAGTGCACCAGCATCAATGAATACATCAATTTCATCATCACTATAACCTAATGCTCTCCACATATCAATCATTAAGATACCAATTGTACCATCAACATTAAGAATTAAGTTCTCTTTTTTAGAAGTTGTTAATTGCTCAACAGTTAATGCATAATCCAATAATGGCGTAGATGGGAAATTTGCTTTAGCAAAGTTCTTAAGACCATCAACTCTTTTATCTGGATTTTTTAATGATTTAATTCTATGTCCAATACCTGGAATCGCAATACCTTGTTGCTTCATATAACCTAAGAACTCTGCTGGAGTTAAGTTATTATCATCTGCATATTTGAAGTATTTCGCTGCACCATCAATTGCTCCACCAAATCTTGGTCCGATTGTAAGTAAACCAGCAATAAGTGAAGAGATAACATCTTTTCCTGCTCTTGCAGTTACCTTAGCATTATGCGCTCCCGATACTGCTGGACCATGATCTGCAACTGTTTTAAGTACAGTTTCTAAGAAATCAACTGCCCATCTTGGGTATCTCTTTTTAAACCAAAGAATTGACATAACATCACCAATAGTGTATCCAGTGTCTGGAGTTGCAACACTTGAAATTGGTAATCCACAGTAAGTAGCTTCTTCACCTCTATCATCAGAAATTGTACAGATAAACTCTTTTGATTTTCGCACTTTTGGACATACATTTAATGAAGGCTCTTCAATTTCACTAATTACACCTTCACTTCTAAGTTTTGTATATACTTCAGCGATTTTGTTTGGTAAATCATTGAATGATTTTGGAACATAAATTCCAGCTTCTGCCATAGCTTTATTTTTAGCTGCTGCTGTTTCAGCATCTGCATTTGCACTAGCCCCTGCGTGACCAAATTGTACACCAGAAGAGAAGTGTTTAGCAATTGTACCAATACACCATGCAATAACTGGTTTTTTGATTTGACCATTTTTAATTGCTTCAATAATTTTGTACTCTTCAGTTCCACCAACTTCACCAAGTAAAACCATATATTTTACATCTGGATTTGCTTCCATTCTTAACATATTATCAATAAATACAGATCCTACGAATCTATCTCCACCAATAGCAACACCTTCAGCAATACCATCTGCATTGATTGAGATGATGTTTGAAAGCTCATTGAATAATCCACCTGATCTAGTTACAAGACCACATGAACCACATCTGTGTAATTTAGAGTTAACAATATTCTCAATTGTTCCACCAACGTTTGCAATTTTGAATGCAACTGGGCTGATTCCACCACCAGTAGCTGGTCCAATAACGATAACGTTTTTA
>JBNLDA010000169.1:0-2377 GCA_050304095.1 Arcobacteraceae bacterium
ATATTTTTGGCCTACAAATTATTTGAATTCAACCCATTTTTATAATTCAATCCATTTTTAGCTTTCAACCCATTTTCAAAATTTAATCCAATTTTAGAATTCAGTCAATTTTTAAAATTAAACCCATTTTTAAAATTCAAATTCTGGAAATTTGGATGTAGATTTTCAATAGTTGCTGTTAAAATATTTATTTTAGGATCTTGTAAATCTGCAAAATCAATACTACCAGCTAAATCTGATAGAAAAGTTCTTGTTGAGGCTAATTTGTTCTTCCCTATAATTCTCCATGCATAAAGATCATCTTGGAAGCTTTGTAAATGTGCTGTAGCATTATTCAATAGAGTTCCAAAATGGACATTTGCATCAAGATTTTTTGCTCCAACCTTAACTTCATCAGTAGTTGCTTTTAGATAAAAACTTGGTGCACCGTTAAAGACCACTTTTACATTCTTTTCTTTCCATATATCTATCTCATCAATTACTGTTGCTAAACTTCCTTCTATACCACTTTTAGAGATGGTCACATTTTGTAAGTCTGCACTACGTACATATTTAAATATCGAACTATATTGACGCAAATCTGCTAGAGCATTAAAAGTAACCGATGGATTTGCAAAAATCACTAAAATCTATAGAACCGCTAATATTACTTAATAAAATATCACTACCCATCAAGCGTAAATTGTTTTCTAAAATATTCCAACTATTGCCAGCAGAAGCTGCAAGAGAGCTCAGTGATTGTTGTGCTTTATTGACTGTTTTAGTTGCTTTATTTTTCCTCAATCCTACAAAAGCTGCCGTATTATTTTGTGCAACTGATCCAATATTAGCCGTTGCATCTAATAGATCACCAAAATCAATCTGTGCATTCACATCAGATATTCCCAATCCAAAACCATCATTACCAATCGATAAATTAATAGTTGGTTCATCTCTAAAGTTTATGGCTACTCTTTTTTCTTTCCAAATATCAATATTTCCTAGATCAGCACTTAAACTTGCACTAAATCCACTTTTTGAAATAATTACATCTCTTAAATTTGCACGATTAATATTTTGAAAAAGTCCACCCATTCCACTTAAATCAATATTGGCATCAAATGATATTGAAGGATTAGCAAAGTCTTTTAGATCTATTTTTCCATTTTCTATGTTTTGTAAAAATGCTTCAACATTTTGTGTTAACTGATGTCTTCCTCTTAACTCCCATGAATACATTCCTGATTCAAGAGAATTTATTTGAGCTTTTGCACCATTTAATAGATCTCCAAAATCAAGTTCTGCATCTCCACCATTGAATCCAAAATCAAGCCCACTATTTAATATCGCTACACTAATTGATGGAGAAGAATTAAATGTTAAGGTAACATCTTTATTTTTTCCACCTCGATTATAAACAACAATCGGTTCAAAGTCTCCATTTTTTGTTAGTGTACCTTCAAATCCTGTTGGTGAAATTTGTGCTTCTAATATTGCCCCATTAAATGCTTGTACCATTGGTTGAGGATAAGATGAAAGATCAACTCTACTTAAAAGGGTAATACTTTTTGCATTTGGATTAAACCTCACTGCAGCATTAGACAATGCAAATGAAGAACCTAACAAATAGGCTTTGTTTTGTATATTTAAACTATATTCTCCAGCATCGTTCATCATTTGAGAGAAGGTTGCTTTTACTGAATTTTCTACATCTTGCCCTGTAGTAAGCAATTGTCCAAAATCTATAGATGCATTGAGTTCTCCAAAATCAAAGGCAACATCACCTGATTGAATAGTCACACCAATGCTTGGTTTCCCTTCAATGTTCATTACCACTTTTTTGGCTGCCCATATATTGATTGGCTCTATTGAATCCATAACATTAATAGTTCCACTAAATGATTCTGGAGTAATTCTAATATCAAATAAAGCCCCTGAAAGTGATTTTAAAAATGGGTTATCTTGAAAACTATTTAGGTCAATTGAACTTGATAAGTTTATATTTTTAGAACTTAGATCCAATGATCCTACAATACCTTCAAAAGCTAAATTGGAATCAAGTAATTTAACTTTTGCAGGGAAATCCAAATCTAAGACCTCTCTACCATTTTGAGTGACTACGCCGATTTCAGCGATAACATTTTGAGCACCAGTAGCAACATTCGTTAGTAGTGTTCCAAAATCTAATTGTGCCTCCATAGAAGAGATATCAAATTGTGGTAAAGATTGATTACCATTGATATTTATATTGAAGCTTGGACCAATATCACCATTGAAAACGATACGAACATCATTTGGTTCATAAATCATAATAGGAGAAGGTTTGTTTGAAAATACCGTTGCACTAAATCCCTCTTTGGATAAAGTACCATTTATAGTTGCACCACTTATATGTTTA
>JBNLDA010000170.1:0-2370 GCA_050304095.1 Arcobacteraceae bacterium
ATAAAGGTATCTCATCTCCAAATAGTTTTAAACACTCGTTATATTTCCCTAGTGTTGCTTCATACACAAAAGATTTTGGATCAGTTGTAGTAATACTATCTTCATCAAAATTACCACCCGTTTGTATGAACTCTATATTATTTGTTTCAAGAATTAACTTTCTTGTAATTGAATTTGATGCAAGTCGTATCAACTATACTCCAGATTATAAAAAATTTAAAATATATTAAAGAAAAATAATTATATTATAAACCATATTAAATTTGTAAGGGGAGAAAAAATGTTGAATTTAAATCAAAAATTACTACATGTAGCTGTAATGTGTTCAACCTTAATATTAAGTGGTTGTGCAATGAGTGGATCAACACAAGGAGGTGCCACTGGAGCAAAAACTGCAGCAACTGGATCTGCAGGTGGGGCAAATGCACAAAATGTTAACAATAGTTTAGAAAGATGTATGGCTCCACTTGGAACTTTAGCAATTCATGAAGACAAAGAAGAAAATTGGTATCAAGTTTTAACAAAAGATATGCGATTGCCTTCAACAATTCCTGTTTTAAAACTTCTAGTACAACAAACAAATTGTTTTGTTGTAGTAGAAAGAGGAAAAGGGATGGATGATATGATGAGAGAGCGACAGTTAATGCAAAGTGGAGAATTAAGAGGAAACTCAAAATTTCATAAAGGGCAAATGGTTGCTGCAGATTATACAATGATTCCATCAATAACATTTAGCCAACAAGATACTGGAAGTGTTGGAGCAATTGCTGGAGCATTATTTGGAAATGTTGCAGGATCAGTTGTTGGAGGAATTAAAACTTCAGATGCTAGTACTCTTTTAACTTTAGTAGATAATAGATCATCTGTTCAACTAGCTGCAGCTGAAGGAAGTGCAAGAACTACAGATTGGGGATTTGCGGGTGGACTTCTAGGAAGTGGTGGAGGAGCTGGTGTAAGTGCCTATACAAAAACTCCTCAAGGAAAAACAATTGTTGCAGCATTTGTTGATAGTATGAACGGATTAATACGTGCAGTAAAATCATATACTGGACAAGAAGTTTCTGGTGGATTAGGTGCTGGAGGACAACTTGGCGTTCAAGGTGGTGGTAATGCTTATGGACTTGAAGGGGTAATGACTCAAAGAGTTTGGAATGCTTCTGCAAAAGTATTTGAATATGAAATCATCAATAAAGAAAGAACTCAAAAATGGACTTTTACTTCAATGAAGAAAATTCCATATAAAGATGATTTAATTAGATTTAATCTAAAAAATGGACAACCAGATATCAAATCATTTATAAAATTAGAAACTCGATATAAACAAAAATATTGGAAATAAAAAATGGCAGTGAATTTCACTGCCATTAGTATTTTATAATCCTCTTAAAGTGATTCCAAGAAAAATAGCAATAATCCCTAAAACAGTGTTCAATGGAATCATCCATGATGCTAAAGGTGCTAATTGGGCTTTAGCATTTGCAAAGTCACCCTCATCAAAAAAAGCTTGTGCTTTATTTCTTTTAACATAAATAGCAATAAAAACTATCGTCATAATCGTCCAGATGGCCTCTTTGATAATTACTATATTATAGTTTCCACTCTCTTTTAGATGCAATCCAAAGATCATAATGATTGCAGTAACCAAAAGTAAAGCAATCGCTGGTCTTACAATATTAAAAAATTGTTGTAAAAATTCTAATGTTCGACCTAATTTAATAGTTGGATCTGTAACTTTTGCCATAGAATAATGTACAGCAAATCGAATCGCGATCATTCCACCAACCCAAATTACAGCACTCATTACATGTAAAAATACAATCAATGCTCCAAGATCAGCAAACAATGAAACACTTAATTCTTTCATGACAATTGTTCTTTCACAAATTCAAGAGCCGCCGCTTTTGCTTCATCGATCTTGCTTACATCTTTTCCACCTGCTTGAGCAAAGTCTGGACGACCTCCACCGCCACCATTTACAATTGGAGCTATTTTCTTGATCCAATCACCAGCTTTAATGTTAGCATCTTTCACTCCAGAGACCATCATCACTTTATCATCTTTTGCTTGCAATAAGAACACTGCAACCTTATCATTTCCATTTTTCAGATCATCAGTGAGTTTTTTCATATCGCCATGTGCAACTATATCAACCACTACTTTAACATCCCCAATCATCTGTTCATTTAATGGAGTGGCTACATTTTCATGAGCTGCCGTTAATTCTGCTTTAAGTTCTTTAATTTGCTCTTTGAGTTTAGAAATACCTAAAATGATATCTTTGTTTTTTACCTCTTCTTGTGCTTGAGAAACGGTATTCATAAATGATTTTGCATATTCGATGGCACTTAATCCACAAACCGCTTCAATTCT
>JBNLDA010000171.1:0-2206 GCA_050304095.1 Arcobacteraceae bacterium
CACCCACTTGCATCCCATCACCTTGTCCAGTCTTTTTCACAAGCTCTTCAAGACCAGTAATTTTGATCAATTCCATCATCTTTTCTTTGCTGATTGGATGAGAAAGCTCAATATTTTCTTTGAGTGATCCAGAAAATAAAAATGGCTCTTGGGTCATCACACCAATATTTTGTCGCAATTCCACTGGATGAATGGTCGTAATATCATGCCCATCAATAAATATACTTCCTTTGGTTGGCTCTGCAAGTGCCGTTAGAAGTCTAAGAATAGTAGTTTTCCCTGAACCTGTTTGTCCAATAATTCCAACTTTTTCTCCTGATTTGATACTAAATGAACACTTATGAATCGATGGATATTTACTTGCTGGATAATAAAAACTCACATCTTTGAATTCAATATTTCCTTCTAATTTTCCAATCCCTATTTCCACTTTTTTATCATTTTCAAGGGGAAGATTCCAAAAATCATTAATCATCTCCAATGAGTCTTTTATCTCCTTAAATCGAATCACCATCATTGATGTATGAATAACTGGCACCATTGCTCGGCTAGCCAAAATCGTTACAGCAATAAGCCCTCCAATAGAAAGATTTTTAGCTGCAATCTCAAATACCCCAACTACAATAACCAGCATCGTCACGAGTTGCACAACTGTTTGAGAAAGGTTCACTGAAAAAGCATTGAGTGATTGGATCTTTTGCGCGATAGTATCAGTTAAAGCGACTAAATTTCGCCAATTAAAAAGCTTGGTTGAAGTGGCGGTTGAGAGCTTGATCACTTCACTTCCTTGCAAAGTTTCAACCAAATAGGAGTGTTTATTTTGAGCATTTTGAAGGTTTTCTTTACTCAGTTTTGAAATTGGTATTTGCATCACAATATTAAAGATCAATATGATCACTGCAACACTTATTGGTACTAATGCAACCATTGGTGAAATCAAAAAGATCACTAAAACCGCTATAAAGAAAAAGGGTAGATCGATCACTTGCACAATTGATTTTGTGGCAAAGAAATCTCTTACTTGATGTAGTTCTCTAAAAAGGTTTGCTTTACTTCCAACTAGCATCGAATCATATTGTGCTCTTAAATGAAGCATCCGTTTCATCAACTCTTCTTCAAAATGGATTCCAAGTCTTTTCCCAACCGTTTCAATGATATAATTTCGTACACTTTTAAAATAGATATCAAACAGTAGTACAATCACCACTCCACCAGCTAATACAAACAAAGTCTCATAGGCATTGTTTGGTACCACTCTATCATACACACTCATAGTAAACAATGGTACAGCCAAAGCAAAAAGATTGATAAAAAAGGTTAATACTCCAATTTCTATATAAGATCGCCAAAATGCTTTGATAGGAGACCAAAACCAATCTTTCTTTTGATCTAGTTCAAGTGTATCAGATTGAGAATTGTCTCTAAAAATGAGTATTGCATTAGTAAAATTCTTGAGCTTTTGCAGGGTTGTTTGGATTTGTTCATTTGTAATAGGATCATAAACAACAATATCTTTGGTACTTTTTTTCATCAATACCATTGGTTTATTTTCTTTATCAAGAATCACACATGGTAAAAAGTGATTTGGGATTTGTGAGACTTTCATAGGTTTTTTAACTGCATTGAGTCCCACTTCATTGGCTACATCAATAAACAACTCATCAGTAAAACCTTTATCACTTTTTGGAGCAAGATTCAGAATCGTATCATAAGAGATATCCCCAAAATAAAAATCAAAGATATGTTTCAAAGAGAACAATAATGGAAATTGTTCTCTATTTTGTTGGGTATCAAATGTATGATTGATCTCTTCTTGCGTCAAGGAGTACCTTCAGTTAGTTAATTTTCAATTTATATTGTTTGCTAAGTTTAGCGAAAATAGATTGAAAAACTCCCTCCCACACTCTTGAAGATTTTTGTCTAAAGAGTTGAGCACTGTTGTACCAAGGGGTAGTTTCCCCTTTCGTTGTCCATCTCCAATCAGGATATTTTTGTAATGGAATCCATACAGGAAGATCAAGTGCAGAGGCTAAATGAGCCACAGAAGTATCTGAACTAATAGTGAGATCCAACTGCTTCATCAAACATGCTGTTTTATTAAAATCAGTAAGTTTATCCGTTATATCTATGATATCTTTTTCATATCCCGATTTTTTGATATCCTCTTTTTCTGGTCCCACTTGTAGCGAATAGACATTAATCTTTG
>JBNLDA010000172.1:0-2166 GCA_050304095.1 Arcobacteraceae bacterium
TGACTATATGATGTTTGCTTAAATTAATTCTTGCTTTTTCAATTCCAGTGATTACTTCGTCTAGATTTTTTATCGCTTGTTGTTGTGTCATTAATATATTTCCTAACTATTCACTAATCTCATAATATCATTATACATACCAAGGCTCATAAGTCCAATCAAAATAACCCATCCGCCAATAGTAAGATTGATCAATGCAGTTTCACTTGGTTTTCTTCTGAAGATAATTTCATATAAATTAAACATAATATGTCCACCATCAAGTGCTGGAATAGGTAAAAGATTCAATACACCTAAGTTAACTGAAACCAATGCCATAATTGTAAATAATGCAACAATACCACTTTGACTCGCTTCACTGATCACTTGACCAATAGAGATCACTCCACCAACTTCAGTATGCGGTATGATTCCTTGTATCATCTTTTGAATACCCAAAAAGATCATTTTACTTGCTTCATAGGTTTGATCATAGGCAAAACCAACTGCATCAATAGGGTTATGATAAATAGTCACAATCTTTGGAGCTGGAGCAATACCAATCATTAGCTTTTTAATATCTTCTTTGAACATATTCTTAGAATCACTCAAAGTAGGGCGGATTACTTTTTTGAGCATTCTATTATCTCTTTTGATGATAAACTCTAGTGATCCTTGAGCATTTTGTATAATTTTATGCAGATCATTCCAAGTTTGTATCTTTATGTTATTGATTTTTAAAATATTATCACCAACCATAAGCCCAGCTTTTTGTGCAGGAGAATCAGGCAATACCTTACCTATTTGAGGTGCTAAAGCATTACTTCCAAGTAAAGCAATTGCAAAATAAAGCACAGCTGCTAATAAAAAGTTTGCAAATGGACCTGCTGCAAGTATTACAATCTTTTTCCAAGGATTTAATACATTGTAACTATCATTATCACTACTTTGATCATTTGGATCAAGATCATTTTGACCCTTCATCTTGACATAACCACCCAATGGGATCATAGAGATACGCCATTGTGTACCTTTATACATTTTAGACCATATTGTTTTTCCAAAACCTATTGAAAAGACTTGTACATGCACACCATAATAGCGTGCAGCCATAAAATGTCCTAATTCATGTATAAAAATCAATATTGATAGAACAATTAAAAATGTAATCATACCCATTAGCTGTAAAACTCCTTAATATATTCATATCCAGAATAAAGTGTTAATGCAACTGCAATCCAAAGAATAATTGTACCAAAAGGCCAATTCATTATCAAGAAACCAATTGCAATCATCTGCACAACTGTTTTTACTTTACCAGCCATACTCGCAGATACATTTTTTCCTTCAGCAACGGCGGCAACTCGAAGTCCAGTTATAAAAAATTCGCGTGTTAAAATAAGAAATACAGCCCAAACATCAGCTCTATCTATAACCATAAGTCCTAAAAAACCAGCTAACATAAGCATTTTATCCGCAAGTGGATCAATAATGGCACCAAGTTTGGTCATTTGATCCCAAGTCCTAGCAATAAAACCATCAAAAAAGTCTGTAATTGAAGCGATAACAAATACCAAGCCAGCAAAATAATCTAGCCAACTTGGATCCCAAGAAGTAAATAGAGCATTGTCTCTATCAACCAATAGCCAAAGCATCAAAGGAGCCAAAAGGATCCTAAATGATGCTAACACATTAGGGAGATTTAACAAAATCAATATTCCTTATCTGTGATATTTTCATCTTTTAAAAGTGTTTTATCAAACATCACAACTCTATCTCTACCAGTTTCTTTTGCATGATACAAGGCAATATCAGCATATTTGATCGCTTTCCAGAATGTCATATCCTCAGGATTTTCACCGGGGAAAGTACTTGCACCAATACTAATGGTTTTAGTAAACGTAGTTCCATCCGCTTTGATTTTTTTCTTCGCAAATTCAGTTCTAATTTTTTCAGCAATCTCTAATATATATTCTTCTTTGCAATTGTAAAGCAATACAATAAACTCTTCTCCACCATATCTAATTACGACATCAGAAGTTCTAGTATTGTCAATAAGTGTATCTGCAATAACTTTGATTGCTTTATCTCCAACATCATGCCCATAGGTATCATTGATCATTTTAAAATAATCAATATCACACATTAAGATACCATAGCTGATACCAGCTCTCTTTGATTGGCTTA
>JBNLDA010000173.1:0-2110 GCA_050304095.1 Arcobacteraceae bacterium
TTTAAAAAAGAGGACATTATAGCAGAAAAAATATAATAATGAGTTTTTAGTAACAAAGAATGAAATACTAGCCTCTGGCTAATATTTCACACGCTTCTTTTGCATGATAAGTGATGATGATATCAGCACCCGCTCTCTTCATTGAGATCAGTTTTTCCATCATAACTTTTTCATAATCAACTAAATTGTTAGCTCCTGCTAGTTTAAGCATCGCATACTCTCCACTTACATTGTATGCAGCAAGAGGAAGATTAGTATTGTTACGGATATCTCGAATCACATCAAGAAAGCTCAATGCTGGTTTGACCATCAATATATCTGCCCCTTGTCTTTCATCTTCAAGTGATTCTTCAATTGCTTCAAGTCTATTGGCTGGATTCATCTGATATGATCTTCTATCACCATAACTTGGTGCACTTTCAGCAACATCTCTAAAAGGTCCATAAAATGCCGAAGCAAATTTTGTGCTATAACTCATAATTGGAATATGGCTATATCCATTTTCATCAAGTGCAGTACGTAAAACCTCTATAATACCATCCATCATACCGCTTGGAGCAATCATATCTGCACCAGCTTTTGCATGTACTATTGCTTGTTGAGCAGAAATCTCAAGTGTTGCATCATTATCTACAGTTTGTAATTTTGGATCCATGATTCCACAATGTCCATGATCAGTATATTCACAAAAACAAAGATCAGTCGTGATAAACATTTGAGGCACTTCTGCTTTTATTGCTTGAATTGTTCGAGCAATAATACTATGATCGCACAAACATTCGCTTCCAACAGAATCTTTTGTATCTGGAATTGCGAACAATAAAATTGAATTGATCCCTAATTTTGTAAGTTCTTTACACTCTTTTGCTATTTCATCAATGCTCATTTGATATACACCTGGCATACTTGATACTTCATTTTTAATACCACTACCTTCTTTTACAAAAAGTGGGTAGATAAAATCATTTGGAGTAAGTACTGTTTCTTGGACTAAGTTTCTTAATGTTTCATTAATTCTTAAACGTCTAAATCTTTTAAACATATTATTTGCCTTTTTTCGATAAACTACGCGCTATATTAACGAAATAGGGTTTAAATATTTATGAATATTCAGATATCAAAAGTTGCTAAGTTACCAACAACACATGGAGATTTTTTAATTCAATCATTTAAAGAAAGCCACAAAGAACACTTGGTGATATTTACTCCAAATCTAGATATTCAAAAACCAGTCAATGTAAGAGTTCATTCTGAGTGCCTTACTGGTGATGCAATCGGATCGATCAAGTGTGATTGTCAAGCACAACTAAACTTTGCCCTTGATTTTATCAATGAGAACTCTGGAATGGTGATTTATCTTCGACAAGAAGGTCGAAACATAGGCTTACTAAATAAAGTAAATGCGTATGCTTTACAAGATCAAGGTCTAGACACAGTTGCAGCCAATCACCAATTGGGGTTTGCAGCAGATGAAAGAAGCTATGAGATTGTTGAAACTGTTTTAAAACATTTTGATATAAAACAAATCAATCTAATCACAAATAATCCTCAAAAAATGGAAAGCCTTAGTAATATTGAAATTATAAATCGAATTCCAGTAATAGTAGGACAAAATCCAAAAAATAGTGAATATTTGAGAGTTAAAAAAGAGCAAATGGGGCATATGTTTGACTAATTTAAAAAAAATACTTGATCAAGCTCATTTGAAATTTCACGATAAATTTTACAGTGATTGTAATTCTTATGCTGAATTTTTACAACAATGGAATAAAGTCCATAATCTTAGTGGAAATACAAATTCTAAAGAGATTGAAAAAAATATCATAGATTCGGTGTGGCCATTATCATTTCTGGGTGAAACCAAAACATTAGTCGATGTAGGAACTGGAGCAGGGTATCCTGGTTTAATTTTAGCTATGGCACTACCAAAAACAAAAGTTTATTTAGTCGAACCAAGACTTAAAAGGGTCTCTTTTTTAAATTATGTAAAAAATTCTTTAAAATTAAATAATGTAACAGTGATTCAAGATCGAATTGAAAATATTGAATTTGAAGAGTCAGTTGATCTTATAACTTCTAGAGCAGTGACCAACACACAATTGTTGATGGA
>JBNLDA010000174.1:0-2085 GCA_050304095.1 Arcobacteraceae bacterium
AATTATTTACTATTGCATTGATGCCACAACATTTACATTATGACAAGATTAAATCAAATGTAGAAGAACTAAGTGCAAGAGATAGTACAATATGTGCGATTTCACCTTTAGAATTTGAATTAGCAGATGATTTTATTAAAACAAGCCATGCAGATCATTATATGCTTGAATTTTTTGAGCAATTAGTGATATTGCAATTGCTTTCAATGGAGATATCAATTCGACTTGGTAATGATGTAGATATGCCAAGAAACTTAGCTAAGAGTGTAACGGTAGAATAAAGTTACACTCTTAATTAAAGCAAAATTACAGTTTTTTTAAGATATTCTCTCATACTTTTTAAAAGTCAAATCTTATTTTTATTTCATATAAAGGGTAACGATACCCTTAACTTATGATTTGGAAAACAAAGATGGAAAACAAAAAATAACACAGAGTTTCTGTGCGAAGAATGGAAAACAAAAATGGAAAACAAAAATCAATACCTCTTCACAAGTGAAGTAGTAAGTCCAGGACACCCTGATAAATGTGCAGATATTATTGCAGATACAATTGTAGATAAATTACTAATTGGTGATAGCAAAAGTAGAGTTGCAAGTGAAGTGTTTGTTGCTGGAAAACATGTTGTCATAGGTGGAGAAGTAACTTCAAATACAAAAATATCTCAAGAAAAATATAAGCAATTAGTAATTGAAGCGCTAGCAAAAATTGGTTATAACGGTAATAAATATTTTACAAAAGAAGAATGTTTGCATCCCGATGATGTTCAAGTGCAAGTATTATTGAATGAACAAAGTCCAGATATCAACCAAGGGGTTGATCAAGAAGATGGTGAAACAGGTGCAGGTGATCAAGGAATCATGTTTGGATATGCTGATTGTGAAACAGCAAACTATATGCCAAGTGCGATTTTTTATGCGCGAATGTTGATGGAAAAAGTGTATCATTATGCTTTAAATCATCCACATAAATTGGGAGTTGATATTAAAACTCAAGTAACAATGGATTATGGATGCAAAGATAATTTTGAAAGTTGTAAACCTCAAAAAATTCATACTATTGTAGTTTCAGCTCCTTGCGTATCTACTATGAGTATTGATCAAGTTCGAGAGTTGATCATGGAATTAATTATCGATACAGGTCTGCCATCAAATTTATTTAATCCTGAAGAGTGTATAATACATATCAACCCAACTGGAAAATATGTTTCACATAGTTCTTTACATGATAGTGGGCTTACTGGAAGAAAACTTATTGTTGATTCATTTGGTGGATATTCACCAATAGGTGGTGGAGCTCAAAGTAGTAAGGACTATACAAAAGTTGATAGAAGTGGATTGTATGCTGCACGTTATATTGCAAAGCACATTGTAGCTAGTGGATTGGCAAAAAAAGCAATCGTACAAATCTCTTATGCTATTGGTGTTGCAAAACCAACTTCAGTTGCAGTAGATACTTGTGGAACTTGTACCGAAGGGATCAATGATGATATGTTGTCTGCATTTGTAATGGATACATTTGCACTAACACCAAATTGGATTACAAAGAAATTTGATTTAGATAAACCAAGTGATGCAACGTTTCTTTATGCAGATGTTGCGGCACGAGGACAAGTTGGTCAATCAGATTATCCATGGGAAAAATTGGATATGATAGATCAATTTAAAGCGTTAAAATAATTAAAGGATTATTATGAGTTTATTGGGATTTTTTAATAAATTAAAAGGTGATAAAAAAAGTGGTAAATTAATCACTGAACAACAAGAGGGACCGAGCCATTGGGTAAAATGTCCTGAATGTGAAGCCTTGATGTTCTTCAAAGAAGTTGAAAATCAACAACATGTTTGTCCAAAATGTAACTTTCATATGAGAATAGGGGCAAATAGAAGAATTGAGATGCTGAGTGATGAAGGTTCATTTATTGAGCATGATAAAGATTTGATCCCAACAGACCCATTACAATTTTCTGATAAAAAACCATACAAAAAAAGATTGGAAGAAGCATTTGTAAAAACTGGACGATCTTCTTCAGTGGTGAGTGGAACTTGTTCTATTGGTGGAATTCCTGTAGAACTAGTTGTATTT
>JBNLDA010000175.1:0-1954 GCA_050304095.1 Arcobacteraceae bacterium
AAATGCTCCAACTTCTGGATGTGCTTTATGTACTGGGTAAATTACTTCTAATTTACAGATCGCATATGAATCATAGAAATCAAAATCTTTGTTTCCTGCAGCTTTTAAATCTTCATTGATTGGGTTAAATCCAGCAACAATAAATCCTTGAGATTCAATTTCACCTTCCATTGTTTCTTGGTAAGTTTCTTTTGCTTCTTCAATATCACCTTCATTTTTCAAAACGAAAGCAAATCTTGTTACCATCTCACCATCTGGTCTAATATCTTCATAATATAAATCTTCAAATTTACCATTTGGTAAAGCTGCTTTTAGCGCAGTTGTCATTTGATTATATAAAGCTACTAGATCAGCATTGTCTTCAGGAACTTTTGTGATTTGAGACATCCCTTTCAATGTTAAAGATGAAATGCTTACTGTTTTCCCATCTTTTGAATATACTGATGTACTTAAAGGAGACAATAATCCAAATTCTGGATATTGACTAATAAGTTTTACACTTGTTTGTGGTTGATAAACAAACATCAATCTATACATTTTGAAGTCTTTACCACCACCAAATCTTTTTTCGAATGCTAGATTCATGTCATTGTTACCAATGACAGAGAATCCATTATTTTTAAAAGCATTTTCTATTGTTTTAGCTGTAATCTTTCCATTGCTGTTATCTGCTGTAAAAATTCTGATATCTTTAAGTGGTTCAGCATTTAATGTCAATCCACTTAATAACAATGTGAAGATTAAACCTAACGTTGCAATCATTCTATTTTTCATAAATATCCTTATCTTACTTTTATGCAGTCAGCTCAACTGATTCTGTATAAGTATTTCCTTTTCTGTCTGTCGCAGATATAGTAAGGAAATCACCTTTATTTGGGTATTTACCATTAACAGCATCTCTCATTTCAACATATGATGGTTGTCTTCCCAAACTCTTTTTTAATTCTTGCTCAATACCGTCAATCTCTCTTGCACTAAGTTCTTTTCCAATCTTAAATGTATCACATTTGAATTGGAATTTGAAAATTGGATTTTTAGAGAAGAATTGACTTGTTGAGATATCTGTAATTACTTCTTTTCCAATTGTTCCAGTAATATGAGTGATGAAGTTTGCATCATCTCTATTTCCTGTTTTCGCTTTTGCTTGATTATACGTCATCATAGGGTGAGAAAAAGCCACTTTAGCAGTTGCTACACCATCTTTGATCTTTACTTTAATAGCTGATATTTTATTTGCCATTGCCTATCCTTCACATCCACCAGCAGCAACTTGCGTTTTTGCTTGGGCCATATAGATTTTTCCATCAGTTCCTTCAACAAGAACCATAACTGTACAGTCTTTTTCTAATTTGATCTTTGCTTGATATTTTTTTAGATCATATTTTGTAACATCATAAACTGCTACAGCACTTTCAGGATTTGCATCTTGAAATAGTGCAATCGTTTTTGCATCAAGTGTTGTCTCAAATTTTACTGGAACTGCTGAACCACTAGAGTTGATCTTTGGTACAGTTAGTTTGATCTCATCACTTTCGATCGGAGTTTTCATCCCATATAAAGCTTTAGTTGCATCATCAATAGTGTGTGCTTCCCAAACTTTTGGCTTCAATTTTCTATAATCTTCAGCACTTAAATTGATTGGAACTACAGAGAGAGCGACTAGCCCTCCTGCAAAACTTAAAAAATTTCTTCTATTCATTAATATTCCTTTCTAAAATTTCAACATGAAATCAACAACTTGTTTGAATTCGTCATCACTAAGAGATGATCCACCTTTTGCAGGCATCCCCATATTTGTACCTTCTAAAGCATTTTTATATACTTTTTCCATACCTTTTTCTAAGTATGGTGCCCATCCTGCTTTATCTCCAGCTGATGGCGCAACTCCAGTTGCGTGACACATTGTACAATTCGCTTCATAAGCGCCTTTTACATCAAAACTTACTTTATGTGC
>JBNLDA010000176.1:0-1925 GCA_050304095.1 Arcobacteraceae bacterium
AGATCTTACGGTATCACTATCGACTATATCAGAGCGTTGAGGATCGAAGTTGTCATTATCAAAATTGTCTGTGCCAATATTTTGTCTAACCATTCTCACTCCGCCAGAAGCTGCAGCTTCAAGAGTAGAAAACAGATCACCAATATTGGAAATCACTTCTGTAGACCCATTCATTTGTAATGTTAGTTGTGTGATCACATCTCCAGCTTGATACAATGCAGCTAGACCTTCAAGGGTGATCTCATATTTTGTGCCATTTGATTCAGTTACTTGAAGTAATGCATCCTGTTGATCTTCAGACATCACTAAAAGACCTTTCACATCTTGAGGTAAAATGATCTCAATATTTTGTCCTGATTGGACCTTTATTGATTCATCACTACTAATACTCACAGCCGGAAGTTTGTCAACGCTCAAATTCACCATAGCTCTCTCCTATGTAATAATATTAGCGATGATTATATCATAATAAATACTATTTTATCTTTACATAATGCCATAAAATCCCCAATATAACTATTCTGTTACTTTTAAAAAAATATTATTCTGTTACCATACTGTAATTAAAATACTTATTTGTTTTAGGTAACAAATGTTATTATCCTACAAAGTTTTAGAGAGAGAATAACATTGTTAACAATACTATTAATAAAATCGGCGATATTATTCGTCATTACATACGTACTTATTAAGTTGTTTATCAACAAAGCTGAAAGATTAGGTTTAGTTGATATTCCAAACGAAAGAAGCTCACACAAAAAGCCAATTCCTAGAGGAGCTGGTATCATTTTTGGGATTGTGTTTCTTTTTGGATTTGTCAACTTTCATTTGACCTATCCTCATGATCACTCATTTGGAGTATTAACAATACTTTCAGTACTCATGGTATATTTTGCTGGGGTGTATGATGATCTCAAAGATATTCACTCAAATAAAAAATTCCTCTTTATAATCGCTGCAGCATTAATGGCATATTTTGATGGATTTGTGATTGATTCACTAGGTATATTTTTTGGATATGAACTCTCACTTGGAATATTTGCTTTACCATTTACTGTCTTTGCCATCGTTGGTTTTACCAATGCAGTCAATCTCACAGATGGACTAGATGGTCTTGCAGCATCATTATCTATCATCATCTTGGCTACTATATCGTATATAGGATATATGCATAGTGATATTGTATTGCTTTGTGTTCCAGTATTGCTCATCGCTCCCTTGTTAGCTTTTCTAGTGTTTAACTGGAATCCAGCTAAAGTATTTATGGGAGATAGCGGGTCATTGTTCTTGGGATTTATGATCTCACTTTTAGCTATCAAATCTTTAGCTTATGTCAATCCAGTGGCGATATTCTTTTTAGCAGGTATTCCAATACTAGATACCTTTAATGTGATGAGAAGAAGAAAACAGCGAGGTCAATCAATGTTTTCTGCAGATAAGAACCATCTGCACCATATCATCCTCAAATACAAAGGGGATAAACTCTATTCGGTCAAGCTCATGATCATGATGCAAATAGCTTTGTCAATGATCTTTTTACAAGTCTCTCAAAAATCTGACTTAGTGAATCTGATCCTTTTTATTGTCCTATTTTTTATCTTTTTCAACTTCTTTGATCCTCGAGCACGATACAGACCAAAGAAAAAAAAGAAAAAAAAAACCGAAAACCTAAACGAAACGACGTATCTGGATCTACTGCAACGTAAGCCTATAATAAACAAATCAATTTAAACTAAAGGATATAAATAAATGAAAATCACCATCGCAGGAACAGGCTATGTAGGATTGTCAAATGGACTACTGCTAGCTCAACATAATGATGTAATAGCTTTAGATATCATCCCTGAAAAAGTAGAAATGATCAATAATGGAATTAGCCCAATTGAAGATAAAGAAATACAAGAATATCTTACTAATATTCATAA
>JBNLDA010000177.1:0-1911 GCA_050304095.1 Arcobacteraceae bacterium
GAAGAAAAAAAAGTAGACTAGTTACAAGGAATTGGACCAAAAGATATAAGGGAATATAAAAATGGTTTCTAATTTTCAGAATTTAAGATTTAAACAAAATTTGATTGAATTCAAATGAATTATATTCAAAACCTAATTATAGATCACACATCAATACAAAAAAATAAAAATGAGATCGTTGTTCTTGATCAAATAAGCAAAATGAAAATAGCAATAATTGTTTTTCCTCTAGTGATATTTATTTTATCAGCATTATTCTCGTATTTTATATACAAAAAGATACAAAGACTTGAAGATGAATTGTTGGATTCAAAAAGTCAACTTGAAGAAAGTCTAGGCAGAATACATGATATAGTAGATACAGTTCCAGTTAGAATCTTTTGGAAAGATAAAGAGGGAAGATATATGGGAGCAAATAATTTATTACTTCATGATGCTGGTTTCGATCAAGAAATAGATATCATAGGTAAAACAGATTATGATATGCCTTGGAAAGATTCACAAGCAAAAGATTATATTGAAGATGACAGAAGAGTAATGGAATCGGGTGAATCAAAATTACAATTTGAAGAGACTCAAAAAACTCCAAATGGCGATACTATAATTCTATTAACATCAAAAGTGCCTTTACGAAATAAAAATAGAGAAGTAATAGGAATATTAGGTATTTATAGCGACATTACACAAATCAGGCAACTTGAAAAAGAGTTAAAAACAAAAGAAAAACTGATCTTTCAACAATCAAAAATGGCGGCAATGGGAGAGATGTTAGAGAATATTGCTCATCAATGGCGTCAGCCATTATCATTGATCTCTACAAGTGCTAGTGGTGTACAATTACAACATCAGTTTAAACAGCTCAATGATGAATATTTACTTGATGCAATGCAGAAAATCATGGAATCAACACAACACCTTTCAAATACTATTAATGACTTTAGAGACTATTTTAAACCTGATAAGCAAAAAATTGAATTTGATGCACGTCATATTGTTGATAAAAGTTTAATGTTAGTATCTTCAAAATATAATAATAGAGATATAAAGGTTATTGATAAAGTAAAAGATCTTACATTTTATGGTTATGAAAATGAATTTATTCAATGTGTTATGAATATTCTTAAAAATGCTAGTGATGCTCTTGAAAATATCAATGATCATAGAAGAATAGTGATCATAGAAACTATTCAAACTAATTGTTGCTTTAATTCTAAGAATGAAGAATGCAATGATCAATGTATTGAACTGATTATTACAGATAATGCTGGGGGAATTCCAGAAAATATTATTGACAGAATCTTTGAACCATATTTTACCACTAAACATCAAAGTCAAGGAACTGGAATAGGGCTATATATGACGAAAGAGATGATTGAGCTACACATGAATGGATCAATTAATGTCGAGAATGTAGAATTTGAGCTAGAGAATGAAAAATATAGAGGTGCACGTTTTACGTTGTCATTACCAATAAATAAAATTAGTTAAATAGATCTTTTGGATTGATATGTTCATTATCCTTAGTTACTTGGAATGTTAGGGTGTCATTAACTCGTCCAACTACATATCCAGCTTTTACCCATTTTCCTTCACGTAATGTTGGGGCGATTTCATCTAGATGAGAATAGACTGTATGTAGATTGTTATTGTGTTTGATAATAACCACATTTTCCAATAGTCCACTATCTTGTTTTGCATAAACAATTTTTCCATCCATTACATTAAATACTTTTGCTTGGGGTTTATTTGTTTTAAGGATGATCGATTCATTAAAAAGTTTGATTTTATAAATGGGATCATAATAGGTTCCAAATTGTTTGACAATTGAATATGATTCAAGTGGAGCAGGTGTTTTTTTTCCTCTATAGCGAGCAATTTTGACCCCTTTAGTTGAAGAACCAAGCATTCGTA
>JBNLDA010000178.1:0-1818 GCA_050304095.1 Arcobacteraceae bacterium
TGAAGGTGTGGGTTTAAAATAGACTTTTGTGATGATATCATCACCATTACTAATTCCACCCAAAATTCCACCACTATGATTTGACAAAAACCCTTGCGATGTGATCTGGTCATTGTTGATGCTTCCCTTGCTTCTGCTTGCATCCATACCATCACCAATCTCAACAGCTTTTACTGCATTGAGTCCCATCATAGCATTAGCTATTTGACCATCTAGTTTATGATACATTGGTTCACCAAGTCCTACAGGCACTCCTGTAGCTTGAATCAATGCTACACCTCCAACAGAATCATGCTCTTTCATAGCATTTTCAATCGCTTGTTTTTGTTCTACTTCAATTGAAGGGTCAAGAGCAAAAATTTCACTACTTTTTGCATGATCAAAATCAATCTTTTCACTTTGAATTCCAGCGATTTCACAAATTCCACTTTGCACTTTAATTCCAAGTTGTTCTAGCATCAATTGTGCAATTGCACCTGCTGCAACACGTGCTGCAGTTTCTCTTGCACTACTTCTTCCCCCACCTCGATAATCACGAAGTCCATATTTATGAAAATAGGTAAAGTCCGCATGACCAGGTCTAAAGAGATCTTTAACATTAGAATAATCTCGACTTCGTTGATTTTCATTAAAGATCACCATAGAAATAGGAGTTCCAGTACTTACTCCTTCAAATACACCACTGAGAATCTCGACTGCATCACCTTCTTTACGAGCAGTTTCATATTTGCTTTTTCCAGGTTTTCTTCTATCCATTTGAGCTTGGATAAACTCTTCATCGATTTTTAGTCCAGCTGGAACTCCATCAACGATACATCCTAAAGCTTTTCCATGTGATTCACCAAAAGTGGTAAATCTAAATCTTTTACCAAATGTATTCATATTCTTAGTCCTCTTGCTTTTCTAAAATCTCTAATGCTATTTTAGCGACCTTTTGTTGTGCTAGTTTTTTACTTTTTCCAATAGCTGTTCCATATAATGTATCATCAATAAATATTTGCATCTCAAACTCTTTTTGATGGTCTGGTCCAAATGATCTAAGTAGTTTATATTCAGGAGTAGAACCGAATTTTGCTTGGGTGATCTCTTGAAGTGCCGTTTTATAATCACTAAATAGCTCTTGAAGATTGATCTTGTCATAGCTTTGTTCAAGTAGCTTTAAAATGATCGGTTTTAGTGTATCGATTCCTGCTTCAATATAAATTGCCCCCATAATTGCTTCAAATGCATCAGATAAAATAGAAGCTTTATGTCGTCCTTTATTTCTATCTTCCGCATTTGACATATAGATATAATCACCCAAGTGAATATTATTAGCCAAAAGCGTAAACCCTTTTTCATTTACCAATGAAGCTCGAATTTTAGAAAGCTCTCCTTCATTTGATTCAGGGAATTTATGATAAAGGTATTCTCCAACAATGAGGTTCAATACCGCATCTCCTAAAAATTCTAACCTTTCATTATTGTATGGTTTTTTAAAACTTTTGTGTGTAAGTGCTTCGAGTATCAGGTCTTGGTTTTTAAACTGATAATCCAAACACTTCTGTAATTTTTCTATATCATTGTGCATTTTCTTTAATCCTTTCTGCAAATGTTCGTGCAAGTATATCACATCTTTCATTTTCTTCATGCCCATTGTGGCCTCGAACCCATGTAGCATTGATCTTATGTGGTTTAGAAACTATTAAATATTGTTCCCAAAGATCGATATTTTGTACCTCTTTACTTGTCCCTTTTCTAAAATTTGCTTTTTGCCAATTTATAAGCCATTCGTTGATTGCTTTTACGACATAAGACGAATCAGAGATGATCTCAACT
>JBNLDA010000179.1:0-1541 GCA_050304095.1 Arcobacteraceae bacterium
TTCACAATGTAGATGATGGAGCAGTGTTTGAATCGTTTGAAAAGCATGTAGACCCAGCATTAAAACATCATCGTGAAAAAAATCATTTACGAATTTTAGACATCTGCTTTGGTCTTGGATATAATACTTTGGTGACCCTTGATACAATTCAAAAACAATATCCAAATAAAACTATTGAGATATTTTCCCCAGAATTGGATAAAGATTTAGTAGTATCTCTCAAAGATTTTGACTATCCAGAAGAATTTAAATCATTGCAACCAATTATTGAGCAATTATCACAAAATGGAAAGTATAAAGATGAGCAAATCTCAATTGAGATCTATTTTGGAGATGCACGGCAATATATAAAAACATTGCACAATATAGATATAGTCTATCAAGATGCTTTTAGTAGTGAAGAGAATAAAGAGTTATGGACAGTAGAATATTTTGCAGATATACAACGGATCTTAAATTCTGATGCAGTGGTTACCACTTATTCTATTGCTACACCTATAAGACTTGCCATGTCAGAAGTTGGATTTGAGATATATGAACATATTATTTCAACTGGACGAAAAGCAACACTAGCATATTTGCAAAAACAAGATGAGGGAAAATATATTGATATGCAGTTAAAACAACTGCGAAACCCTAACGCCAAAGCGTTAAGGGATTAGTGATATAGAGGCATTGCGTTATTTGTGATCTCAATGATCTTATCATATTTTGAGATATCTTCTAAAACTCTTTGGATATCATTTTCAAAAGTATCAAAAATATCTCTTTGAAGTTCTGGATAGTTTTCAGTGATGGTATTAAATTGAGCGATTAAATCTTCAATTGAACTATAGTTTTCTATTACTGGTACACCAGAATTTTTTAATATAGTGTCATCTCTATAAGTTTTTTCTTCGATTTTAAATAGTACTGGACAACCATTATTTGCTAATACTTCCAATGCAGTTTGTTCTGAGCCTGTAAGAACGAATTTTGCATCTAGAATTGTGTCGTTGTATTCCTCTTCATCAATGATATTTTTGAAGTACTTTGCTAGTTTGTCTTCATTACCTAAGAACATATAATGACCCATTAATAGATCAATATCATATGAAGTGTCTTCAGCAATGACAGCTTTTAAAAGCGTATCATCATAATCATTATCTGCATAGTAAAAAAGCTTTTCAATAGCATGATCATTTTTATCACTATTTTTGTAAATATCATCAACGATAATTGAAGTGATATCTTTGCCTACTTCATAAAGAAGCGTACAAAACTCACCCATGTGTTTTTGCATAAGTTCAGTGGTTTCTTCTGAATCATAAATAAGAATATCCCCTTTACTCATCACATTTGGCATATTAGTAAGTACATCTACTCCAGCAGATTTGAATACTTCAAGCTGATCTTTTGCAAAACTTGCTGCTCTATAATCTGAGGTACAAAGTAATGCATCATATTTTCTTAATCTTTTTGCAATCACTGTACATTTTCGTATTTTTTCTAGTCCAAAATTGTGACCACTTTGCGCATAAACATATACATTCATATTATTA
>JBNLDA010000180.1:0-1518 GCA_050304095.1 Arcobacteraceae bacterium
AGCAATACTAAAGGGGAAGATTGAAAAATCGAAGCGAGCATGATGATAGGTTTATTTTTACTCTTTTCGATGATAAGTGAAGATCGTCCAACTGCATAGGTAGATTTATTGTTCACTACTTCTTCAGAAGGGATTATGCCATGGGTAAATTTTTTGATTTCAAGATCAATCCCAACATCAGAATAAAAGCCCTTTTCTTTTGCTACATAATAACCAGCAAATTGAAATTGATCGAGCCATTGTAATTGTAAAGAAACCTTTTCTAAAGATTTCCCATTTAATTGGATTAAGAAAAACAAAATAAAGAGTAATAATATTTTAAATTTCATTTTTTATTCTCATTGTAATGTTATTGTAATAAAAATTTTCATTTCTAAATCACTGTAATATAGTCAATTATGCCGATTTATAAATTCTATTAAGCTTAAATTATTTTTTTCTATCTAAAAGTTTTACAGAAGAATATATTTATGGTTATTTTCGTATCACACAGTTGCGTGATTTATTTTTTGCTTCATAGAGTGCATCATCGACTCTTTTGATTAAACTGTCCGAATCATCTGTATTTGTATAGGTAGTGATGCCAAGACTAGCAGTGATTTGCACTACTTTTGTAAATTCATAACTTTCAATTTTTTGCCGTATATTTTGAGCTAATATTTCAAGTCCATCAATATTTGTATGGGGACAGATCAATAGAAACTCTTCTCCTCCCCATCTGCCAATTATATCAGTTGTTCTGGCATTAGATCGAAGTAATTTTGCAAACTCTTTTAAAATAATATCACCTATTAAATGTCCATAGGTATCATTGACCTGTTTGAAATGATCAATATCCAACAAAATCACTCCAAATAGATCATCATTACGACTTGCACGTTTGATTTCATTTTCTAGACATTGATCTAATTTCAATCGATTATAGGTCTTTGTTAAATGATCATGTATCGAGATTCTTTTTATCTCTTCAAGCGATTGGGTGAGTTCTTTGGTTCTTTCTTTTACTTTTTGCTCTAGATTTTCATTAGCTTTTTGTAGCTCTTTACTAAGGTTTTTTAGTTCGGTGATCTCTCTGGAAATTCCAAAAATACGAATTGTACCATCATCACTTATAACTGGTAAGATAGTAGTATTCCAAAATCGTTCTTTCCCATCAAAGAGCATACTCTCTTCATACGTGATTGGTCTATTTAATTGTATACATTGATGGTACCGTTTACAGATATTATTGTAGCTAGGTTCATCCAAAATATCTTGCAGGCTTTTCCCATCAATTTCATGAGACTTTAATCCAAATATTTTTTCTAATGAGGGATTGGTTGATTCACTGATAAAATCTCCATTATCATTCAAACATACAATAAACATATTGTCATTTGAATCATTCCATAAAGTATGAAATAAGAGTAGTTCTCCCGATAAATTGGTATCTCCAATAGCTGTGTTACTCATTAATAATATACCTACCTAAAAGTTACAATTTTATTATACATAAAAAACTTTGTTGAAGCAATAAAT
>JBNLDA010000181.1:0-1491 GCA_050304095.1 Arcobacteraceae bacterium
CCTTGCAGCACTCTATTATGAACCATTGTGGGTATTTTATAAAAATGAAGGCTTTAGTATAGAATATATTATCCATTTGATTGGCAAAACTATCTCAATAGGGGAGGAAGGAAGTGGTACCGCACACTTAAGTCAAAGAATCTTAAATGACAATGGCCTCAATGAAAGTAATACTACTATTCTACATCATTCATCAAAAGAGGGTAAAGAAAAACTAATTAGCGGAGAAATTGATGCCCTTTTTATCGTTTCCTCTGCGCAATCTGATAGTGTTAAAGAACTATTAAGTGATCCATCGATCAATGCATTAAGTTTTAAACGATCCGCGGCCTATGATGGGAAATACAACTTTTTGAATTCTCTAGTGTTACATGAAGGAACCATTGATCTATATATGAACTTACCAGATGAGGATAAAAAACTTTTAACAACAACTGCTAATTTAGTCGCCAATAAAAATGTCAATGAAGAACTTATCAGACTCGTACTCAAACAAACTCAAAAAGTACACTCACTCAAAGGGATATTTGAAAAAGAATTTCAATTTCCAAATCTAAACAATCTAGACTCGCCCATTCATCCTGAAGCGCAACGCTATTTCACACAAGGAGATACTTGGCTTGAAAAGATATTCCCATTTTGGATCGCATCCAATATAGATAGATTAAAAATCCTTTTAATTCCATTGCTTACATTGCTATTTCCATTATTTAAAGGGATCATTCCTCTATATACATTCACCATGCGATCAAAAGTCTATCGATGGTATGATCGATTGAATGAAATAGATCTTCATATCAATACCTATACAAAAGAAGAATTAGATGAAGCGATTAAGAAATTAGATGCACTCAAACTTGAGGTACAAGATCAAACTCATGTCCCAAATGCTTTTATGGGAGAATACTATAGTTTGATCATGCATATAGATTTGATTCACTCAAAAGTGGAAAAACGATTGGGACTTAACTAAAAAATCCCATTGTTTTTTCAGAGTCAAACATCCCTTTTTGCTCTTTTTCGATCTCTTCAATAAAGACCTCATTGGTAAATTCTTGTTCTTCATTTACTGCCAATCTGTAGGCCGCATTTTTAATGATCATCTCTATTTGACCACCTGTTAGATTGTATTTTGCCAATACTTTTGGATCAAACTCTTTTGATAGAGGTAACCCTTCAGGGATGAGGGCTTGCCAAAGTTTAATGCGTTGTTTTTCATTTGGTTTAGAAAATTCTATCTTATAATTGAATCTTCGTGAAAAAGCTTTATCAATACTATCAAGTAAGTTCGTTGTAGCAATTAGAATTCCGTCAAATCTTTCAATTTGCTCTAAGAAAATATTTTGCATTTGGTTATGCATTTTTTCACTACCACTGAGGTTTCCATCACTACGTGCACTCAAAAATTGATCTGCTTCATTCAATAAAAGTATTGGTTCTGATTTTGATTTTTCTTTTAAGTCATAGTAGCTATCAAAAATATTTCGAACA
>JBNLDA010000182.1:0-1486 GCA_050304095.1 Arcobacteraceae bacterium
CTTCGCCATAATTAGACCAAAGATCGCTCCAAACATATAGATCAAGAATAAAATATTCCCAGCATTATCTGTTCCAAAGAATGCTCCAACAAACAATACATACACAGGAAGTCTAGCACCACAACTCATAAATCCTATGATAAATAAAGTGATCAATCTATCTCTTTCACTTTTTAAAGTACGTGCCGCCATATAAGCTGGAACACTACATCCAAATCCAGTCACTAGTGGAATAAAACTTTTTCCATGCAATCCAAATCGGTGGAAGAAACCATCTAAAAGAAAAGCTACCCTACTCATATAACCAGTAGTTTCAAGTAAAGTGATCCCTATATAAAGGATAATGATATTTGGAAGGAAAAGCATTACTGCTCCAACCCCAGCGATAATTCCATCAACAACCAATTCCCGTAAAAGATCATTTTGTATACTTTGTCCAACTGCTTCACCAAGCCAAGCAAAACTAGCATCAATATAATCCATTGGCACAGCACCTAGTTCAAATGTAAGTTGGAATAGTCCCCACATCAAAAATAGAAATATAGGTAACCCAAGAATTTGATTGATCAAAACTGTATCAATCTTTTGAGTTAATGTTTGGTTTTTCTTCTCTCTTGCACAAGATACAACTTCTGTTCGTATCCCTTTTGCGATCGCTTTATGCTCTTTTCTTCTAATATCACTGATCTTTTTTGTATCGTGATAGGTGTATATCTCACCTAATTTTTCGATCATCAATGGTTGCAATTCCATAAACACTGGATGATCATGGATCGCTTTATAAAACTTTGGATCTTCTTTTATAAGCTTAATTGCCATCTCTCTTGGAGTTAGATCATCATATTCAAACCCTTTTTGATCTAAAAAAGTCCCTAATTCAATAATTGCTTCTTCGATCACATCACTATATACAATCCGAGAAGGTTTTCTAACTTCATTATCGACTAAATGGTGGATTTTTTCTAATAACTCTTCTACCCCTTCATGCGTATTAGCTGAAACCAATACACACGGCATTCCTGTGATTTTCTCTAACTGTTTTACATCAATATCAATTCCCTCAGCTTTAGCTTCATCAGCCATATTAAGTGCTAAGATCATTTTTTTATTCATATTAAGTAATTGAAGAGTTAAAAAAAGATTTCTTTGTAAATGTGTTGCATCAATTACATTAATAATTAGATCATAATTTTCATTTTGTAAATAGTTTTTTGCAACTTTTTCTTCCATAGTAAAACCATCAATTGAATAGGTTCCTGGAAGATCGACCATCTCAATTAGATGACAATGATGTTCAAAACAGATCTCTGTTTTCTCTACGGTAACACCAGAGAAGTTTCCCACTTTCATTTTGTGAGAACCACTCATGGCATTAATCAATGCAGATTTTCCAACATTTGGTTGACCTGCTAATACGATTTTTATTGGTAACATTTATACCCTCTCTACCTTAATTAATTGTGCTTCTTTTATTCGTAATGCAACT
>JBNLDA010000183.1:0-1149 GCA_050304095.1 Arcobacteraceae bacterium
ACTAGCCATAGATACAGAAGCGCCCATACAAAGGATCGTATCAATTGCTTCTTGAGCTAATGCTAACGTGTAACATCCAATATCAGATGGATAGATCGATTTTTTCTTTTTGAATACTTTTGTGATGGCGTAATACACATCTCTATGTGGACAGCCTGGACATAATGCTGGTGGTCTAGGCTCAACTTCAGGAATTTGAAATTGCTCTGGAATAGCTGGAACGGCATAAATATCAACACCACTATAAACTCCAAGTTTTTTAAATGCTTCAAGGATCGCAACCTTGCTCATCTCATCAATATTATGCGCTGTTTTTGTATTTTTCCCATAAACATTAGGGGCTGCAATTTGCTCTTCAATGCATGGCATTGGTTCTTCTACCACTAATACCTTATTATATTTATTTGTGTACTCTCTAATCTTTTCTACTGGCAATGGATAAGGCATCACCACTTTGACTAAATCAGCTTTTACACCACTATCAGCTAAGGTTTCTTTTGCAAATCCATATCCAGTTCCTCCGCTAATGATCAATAGTTCTCCACCATTGCATGATTCAAACTGCTCTTTTAAGAATGTTTCCCAGTTATATTCAGCAATCACATCCATACGTTTGAGTTGTTCGATTCCTTGTGGATATCTATCTTTTCTAGGAACAGCTCCCCATCTTGGGATATCCCTTTTGAATTCACCCTCTTGTGGCTGAAAATTCGTTTGCTCATCCATTTCGATGATCTCACGAGCATGACATACTCTCATTACTGGTCGAAGCATTACTGGAATTTGGAACTCTTCAGAGATATTTAACCCTAATTTTACAAAATCATACGCATCTTGTGGAGTTGAAGGATCAAGTACTGGGATTCTTGCAAACTTTGCAAATACCCTACTATCTTGCTCTGTTTGAGAAGAGTGAAAACCAGGATCATCTGCTGCTACTAAAAGCATTCCACCAAGATTTCCAATATAACTTGCACTCATTAATGCATCACTTGCTACATTGAGTCCTACTTGTTTCATTGTTGCACAGGTTCTTTTTCCAGCAATTGCCCCAGCATAGGCTACTTCAAACCCAACTTTTTCATTAGTACCCCATTCAGCATAAAGATCAAGTCCAAGCTGTTTTTTGATCTTTTGCACAACTGTTAA
>JBNLDA010000184.1:0-887 GCA_050304095.1 Arcobacteraceae bacterium
GCGGCAAACAACGGCAGCGAAGCTGTGGGTGTGTGCAAGGTGGCGGCCGCCGCTGTCCAAACGCGCTCGGCGCCGCCCGGGCGCCTCTGTTCAGACCGTGAGACTGACGGGTGGGCCCCACGCGGTTTTGATTTTTTCCAATTTATCCAAAACCGGCTCAACTTTAAAAATTCAAAATGGGTGCCTTATCTTGCTCCAAAAATTCCGAATTTTTGCATGTGTCTAGCTTCAGATATTATGAAGAATTTTGTAAATTGTGACGACATCCAATTGCCAACAGAAATAGAGCTAAAAATCCTGTAACAGATTGAATATTTGAATCTTTGTTGAATTTTAAAAGGGATTTAATCCTTCCGGAAAAATCTGATAAATTCCCTAAAATACCATGTTTACTGCATATACTTGAATATAAATTTTTATTGACTCACTTGTATTCAAATATTGGAAGTTTCTTTACAAGTGGTAAAAATGACTTAGTGAAATTCATACTCAAAATAGCTGGTCACTTAGGGATGTTGGGACCTCTAACATGAATTTACCACTGATCCAAAATTGGTAAATAGTGTTCCAAACTGAGATATAGATATTGCTCTCTCATCAGGTTGACATGCATACACTATCTCTCAAATTCGAAGAAGATATGCAATTTCCAAAAGTGATAATCGTTAAGCCAGATTCAGTCAAATTTTTCCTAAGTCTAGAAATTGATCCATGAGGCTCTATTTGCACACTTGAAACAATTACTTCCCGAGCTCCAGAATTTTTTAAGATTTGCATGCTTGAAGATCATGTTATATAGAATACTTTCTATTTTGGGAGTGTGACCTAATTCCATTTCATTTAATTATGAAAAATTGTAGACTGAGCTTAATGGTCCACACTATATC
>JBNLDA010000185.1:0-885 GCA_050304095.1 Arcobacteraceae bacterium
TGCCCTTAGCAGACCAGCACTTTCATACCCAATTTAAGTCATACAAGCTAAACACAAATACCAAAATCTTCATAAACAACAAAGAAAGCATTCACAACCCTAATATTTATATTAAAGCCACAAACAAGAAAGTAAGGTCATCAACAACAAAATAAGATGAACACTCCCAAAAATCATAACATACCTTTGCTAGCACAAATCTGTAGTTGCAATATGAACACATAAGTTAGCTTGCCACCTAAAGAGACTACTAGAGTCCTTATGTGGGCTAAGCGTTCCTCACTGAAAGCGTTGTTGTGATTTTTAGATGCTTTCGTGTGTGTTTTACCAGAATCTTGCTCTGGTACCAACTGTGACAGAACCACCACAAAAATGAAGGGTTTGTCTCCCAAGATCATATCGGGGGATTCTCGACGAAGCGAGAATGCGCAAACACACACAAATAAGCATACAATACCAAATATGAAATTCAAGTTAAAGTTATTACAGATTAAGTGCCGTGTATTAGGGTTTACAAAAGATGAAGCCCAAAAAGCGCTTCAAAAGATAATCAGAGTTTGCGGAAGCGTTTGTCTCTCACGTCAGGCACACGCTCTTCGCCCTAGAAGAGAGTGAGCCCCCTCGGACGACCTACACCTACGAGTCCCAGTAGGGAACCCAGCCCTCCTCGGTCTGGATCTCCCACTGACAGCCCTCGTCGGCGTCGCCGGAAGAAGGAGGAAGATCCTCACCTGCACACAGATAAAAAAAACAACAAGAACAAAGCTTGAGCGACTACGCTCAGCAAGACTTATCCGTCGCGACCCGAAGGCCACGAATTCTAGACATGCAAGGCTTCAAGTGAAATAACGGACTCCAGCCTACTAGCACCTACTACTAATCATT
>JBNLDA010000186.1:0-880 GCA_050304095.1 Arcobacteraceae bacterium
TAAATAGCGTAGTTATCCCTAGATTAGGATTTCCCTTTTCAAAATTTTCTTTCCAAATTTCCAAAATAAATAATTTTAAAGGCATTAGGATTAGATCATGCCTTCTTAGTATAATTTCCCTTTTCATTCAAAAAAATAATAAAATTGGCTCTCTATCTTTATTCTACAAAATTGAAAGTTGGAAGCAAATATTTATATCTCACTTGGTGTGCTTTTGAGCACCAAGTGATAAAATCTTCACTAACACTGTGATGCAGGGGAAGAAATAGAGCAATGCTAAAAAGCAGAGGAAAATTGGTGCACTTAGGTGGCCGCCCGGCCAAATCTCATGGTCGGCCGGCCATGTCTTGTGGCCTCCCGGCCCTGGACAAATTCCAAAGTGGCCCTTATGCCTCTAGAAAGTGTGTGGTGACACTGGATTACGCTGTATTGGTCGGTAAGTCATGGTAATGATTTAAAACTTCTCAAATTTTCAATTTTTGAAGTATTTTCTTATTATCCATGTCTTTACTTTATTTTATCCATGATCACCATGTGCTAAACATTAAAACTCTATTTAATGTGACTTATCTTGATGAAAACCATGCTAGCCTACATTGCTCTTGAATTTTGAATCCAATTTTGCAATTTGTATCTTGTGAAAAAATATTAGGGAATGTCTTGCCTAGATGTTGACGGTGTGATATAATAGTGTTCGCATTGCCTTTAAAATCATGTTGCTTGCTAGTTACTCACATGTCGGGCTTGCCTTTCCCTAATCTCAAGCTCACCTAAACACCACCTAGAGACAAATATGAATGTAAAGATTTGCTTTACCATACTTACATTTTTGTTGAGTTTTTGTAAATGTTGATTCTTTAGAGTTTGTGACAAAATCCCG
>JBNLDA010000187.1:0-866 GCA_050304095.1 Arcobacteraceae bacterium
CGTCGGCGCCCTCTCTACCGTGAGCGCGGTCACCACCTGTGACTGGCCCTATGGCGGGCGTGGGCAGGACTGGGTAACCGGGTTGCCCGGTTGAACGGTAAACGGGTGGGCCCCAGTTGGTTTAATTTTTTTCAAATGAATTTCAAACTCCTCTAAACTTTGAAATACAAAATGAATGCATTGTGTTGCTCCAAAAATACTCAAACTTTGCATGAGGCTATATTTGAGTATTTTGAACAACTTTCTCCATTGGGTTGACTTCAAATTCTCAACACAATTCATGTTATAAATTCTGGAATAGAATTCAATTTGAATCTTCCATGAATTTTAAAGGGGTTCAAACCTTGTGGGAAAAATCTG
Organism: Arcobacteraceae bacterium; assembly: GCA_050304095.1. Lineage (GTDB taxonomy): Bacteria > Campylobacterota > Campylobacteria > Campylobacterales > Arcobacteraceae > JAYEFX01. Next base: position 361 of record JBNLDA010000187.1, read on the forward strand.
GTAAATTCACTAAAAATCTATCTTAACTTGGTCTTCAAAAAAGTGAATTTAGTTGGGCACACTTGTATGTAAGAAATTGGAGTTCTTATACAAGGTCACATTGGCTTGATTTGAAAATAAATTAAGGAGTTTGAATTTGAAATTTAAATTTTATAATATTTATAATACAAATCAAACTTACAAGGATTTCATTCAAGCTTCCAAATTACATAGTGAAACACTGTTTAAGCATTGTAGCTTCTACAATGACACTAGGAGTGTCACAGCCCTCCCCCCTAACAGAAATCTCATCCCAAGATTTGGAAGGAGTAGCGGCTCTAACTGGAACAGCGAACAGTCGCACATTTCCTCACTATAGCAACACGAAGTCTGAATGGCGAGAATGAAGAAATCCTTGCTTTCCCATGTTGCTTCGTCTTTAGAGTGGTTGCTCCATTGTATCTTCAAGAACTTGATTGTTTTACGCCTCGTGACACGATCCTACTGATCCAATACCTTGATTGGGT
>JBNLDA010000188.1:0-843 GCA_050304095.1 Arcobacteraceae bacterium
GAATTCTAATACGTTATTCTAAAACTTATATTCTCCTAAAAAAAAATTTATATTTAAAAAATTTTACAATAATTTGACATAGGTCAAGAAAATCGATTTTTATAAGTGTTAAACTTCTTATGTTGAAAGGCAGAATGTTCATTGTGTTAATGAATCAAAGTATAGTCATAATTTAGACATAATTTATTGTTATGATTATCTTCAACATACTAATAAGGAGACAAGATGGCACTTTCTAGAAGAGAATTTCTGAAAAGTTCAGCAGCCGCGTCAGCAGCCGCTGCAGTTGGTATGAGCGTACCAAATAGTCTTAGTGCAGCAAGTACAACAGCAGAAGCTGGTTGGCGATGGGATAAAGCTGCATGTAGATTCTGTGGTACTGGTTGTGGAATCATGATGGCAACAAAGAATGGGAAAATTGTTGCAGTTAAAGGTGATCCTGCAGCTCCAGTAAACAGAGGTCTTAACTGTATTAAGGGATACTTTAATGCAAAGATCATGTATGGGGCCGATAGATTAAAAACACCATTATTAAGAGTTAATAGTAAAGGTGAATTTGACAAAAATGGTAAATTTGCACCAGTTTCATGGGAAAGAGCCTTTGATGAAATGGAGATCCATATCAAAAAAGCCTTAAAAGCAAGTGGACCTGAAGGGGTTGGAGTATTTGCTTCTGGACAATATACTGTTATGGAAGGATATGCTGCTCAAAAAATGATGAAAGGTGGATTCAGAGGAAACGCAATTGATCCAAATGCTAGACACTGTATGGCATCTGCAGTTGTTGGATTCTACCAAACTTTTGGTATTGATGAACCATCTGGTTGTTATGATGATATTGAG
>JBNLDA010000189.1:0-825 GCA_050304095.1 Arcobacteraceae bacterium
AATGCATTAGTTGGCAAGTTTTAAATCCTTATGAAAATTAGGGTGTTACAGTATGATGGGCAAAATGGAGACTTTTAGTCACCAACGGGTGATGGAATCACCAACCTGTGGATAAAGTTGTGCAACCTCTGCAGAGTGTAAACTGTCATGATAGCCGTGCTCACGATCATGAGCGACATGGACCTTTCACACGATTAGTTAGGGGTATGGTTGGGATGGTTCTGTTTGGGTTTATCTGGGTCCAGTTGGTTTGGTTTATGGTATGCAACAGGTGCGAAGCCTGTGTACATGGTTCTTGGTTTGGCTATAGGTGGGATGCCTGTGAGCATTGGTCGTTTGTGGCTACAGGTGTAACTCCTGTGAGCTTGAGGCCCTTGATTACTGTGGGTAATCTAGGTGCGTGGTCATGTTTAGATATTGTCAAGGTCTAGGTGCTTTCTTTGCAAATAAACAATTTGGTTAAGCCTTTCTTGTTACAAGCTTGCATGTCATTATTTCCTACACTTGCTGAGTACTTTATGTACTCACACTTGCCATACTCTTTGCATGTTGTTGCTGTGATCTGCTGCTCAGAAGATGAGGAGTACGTTGATGAAGATTTCTTCTAGGCGTGCGAAACCCCCGGTCAACTGCCTGTGGCAAGATGGGGTCCATTCCGCTGTTTAGTCCTTTCCGGACTTGTAATAAATTTTTGTAATAAGATACGATTTAATAAAGACATTGGTATTCTGTGCTTACATTCTGACCGTATGTATGACAACTTGATTCTGGGCATACATACGATGAGCATCTGGTTTTGGCCTTAAAAACCGGGTGTGACAGAAG
>JBNLDA010000190.1:0-806 GCA_050304095.1 Arcobacteraceae bacterium
TCTATTTTTTCTATAGAGTCTTTCATACTTAAATTGATATTGTTCAAATCTGGACGACCGTAGTCGTTGGCTATTTCACAACTTCCTGCATTGGTTGAAAAAATTCTTGATAGATTGTTGGCAATGGAGGCATACATAGCCTCCTCTTTTGTTTCATATTGTGTTGAATCAAAATCTTTGTTAAGCCTTTCAAAAAGGCTTCCCTTGTATGTTTTTATCATTATTCTTTATCGAGTTTACCAACCAATGATAATTCAAAACTTGCACCCATATATTTAAAGTGAGGTCGTAATGAAATTTTTACTCTATACCAACCTGGATCGTTCTCAACATCTTCAACTTCAACTAAAATATCTTTAAATGGTTTTTTGCTTCTGATCTCAGCACTCGGATTTTCTTGATTGGCTACATATTGTTTTGCCCATCTATTCAATTCTCGCTCTAAGTCAGCTCTTTCTCTCCAAGAACCAATATGTTCTCTTTGAAGTACTTTGATGTAGTGAGACATTCTCGTAATAGCAAATAGATATGGTAATTGTGTACCAAGTTTATAGTTCAATGCTGCTTCATTTCCCTCAGGAGTATCTGGGAAGATTTTAGGTTCTTGAGCTGAACTTGCTGCAAAGAATGCTGCAGAATTACTTCCTTTTCTCATAATAAGAGGAATAAAACCTTGCTCAGATAATTCGTATTCTCTTCTATCTGATACCAATACTTCTGTTGGAATCTTCATCTCAATATCACCCATACTTTCGAAGGTGTGTACTGGAAGTCCTTTTACTTCACCACCAGATTTAGGTCCAATG
>JBNLDA010000191.1:0-804 GCA_050304095.1 Arcobacteraceae bacterium
CCCAGCGAATCAAAAAAAATCGATTTTGATGGATTAAGATTTGCATAATCCTCTATCATTTGATTGATGATTCGTCCATTTGTATCACAATTTGCTTTAGTGAAGATGATCTTCATATCTTCAAATTGATCAAGAGCCTTTAATAATTGTGCAAATTGCTCTTGCGCAGTAGCATCTTCTAATGTTACTGGATGAAATGTCACTAGAATATGATGTGTTGCATCTAAAGTAAATCCTATAGATTCTTCAAATTCTTTTTTTGATAGCAATGGTAATTTCTTGATATTATCAATTCCCATCGCACCAACATTAAATACATATTGGGGATTTTCTCCCAATTGGATCACCCTTTTTCTATATTCTTGTGTTGCGGTGAAATGTAAATGACTCATTTTGGTGATACTATGTCTTATCGCTTCATCAAATGCTCCTTGAGTTGTTTCACCACCATGGATATGCGCAATTGGTATTCTAGCTACTAGTGCAGCAGAGGCTACTGCAAGCAATTCAAAACGATCCCCTAATAATATCAATAGATCAGGTCGCTTTCTCTCAAAATATTCTGCAAATGAACTCAATCCCAATCCCATAGCTTTACTTACAGCTACTTCTGAATCGCCATCAAACAATATCTCTATTTTTTCATCAATCGTAAAATCTTTTTCGATCTCTTTATAGGTTAATCCAAATTCATTACTTAAATGCATCCCTGTGACAACCAATCGCAGATCAAAAGCATCATCTTGCTCTAATTCTTTTAGCAACCAATATAATAAACCATATTCAGCTCTTGTCCCTGTTACG
>JBNLDA010000192.1:0-782 GCA_050304095.1 Arcobacteraceae bacterium
AACCTGTTTTAATTTTATTAATGTATTCAGTTCGATCAATCGCCATATAAACTCCAAACGCAATTTAAATATTGGGTAACACTTTGGGTAACACCTTTATATGATCAAGTATACAGTTCTGTAAATTAATATAAAATTAAAAAAGCCTTTTTTATGGGATTTTGTAAGCTACATATCGCTTTATAAATCTAGGCATACTAGACTCATAACCGAGTGGTCCGGAGTTCGAGTCTCCGAGAACCCACCACTTTCAAAACATTTTAAAATCACATACTATTTTTACTAATATTGAATTTAATGATATTCTCATTGTAGATTCATTTACATTGTATTGAGTAAATATTTGTTTTTTAGAGATTATATTAGACTTTAAAAATCTAGTAATTCAATAAAGAATTTTGCACCATTTGAAGTATTGGCAGCATATAACTTACCATTCATAGACTCAGTGATAATTCTATATGACATATGAAGACCCAAGCCAGTTCCTTGTGACTCATGTTTAGTCGTAAAATATGGTTCAAATATTTGAGATATGATCTCTTCTGGTATACCACCAGCATTATCTTCAATCGATAATATTATATGATCATTTTCTTTTAGTAAATCAATCTCTATCCATCCATTTCGTACTTTCTTCTCTACAATGGCATCTTTAGCATTATTGATAATATTTATAATCACTTGGATAAATTCCCCTGGTATTAACTGGCATTGGATATTTTGTGATTCTATTTTATTTTTCAATTCAATATGATTGTTGGCTAAACTTGATTCAACAA
>JBNLDA010000193.1:0-745 GCA_050304095.1 Arcobacteraceae bacterium
GAAAAAGATCAGTAGACGAAGAGATATTACCACTCTTATTTCTGGGGCTAAAATGAATGTACAATCAATAATGGCTGAAACAGAAATGACGGTTGAAGAGATCTTGAATTTGAAGAAAAATGATATTATCATTTTCAATAAAAATGCCAATAACCCTACCAATAAAATCTATATCAACAATAAAGAAAAATTCTTAGGACTCTCTGGAAGTCAAAATAGAAGAAAAGCGGTTCAAATTAAAGCGAATCTAGATCATGAAAAACAAGAAACACTCACGATCCTTAGAGAGATGCAGATCGAGCGAGAACAACAAGCAAAACAAAACAAAGAAAATATTCATCGATTGCTTGCTGAACGTGATAGTTAACTTTAATATTTATGCTCAATATCAAAAAATGATTTTTTGATCAAATTTTTTAAATCAATCTCTTTTATAATCTCTTTAATCTTTTCACTTGCCCCACCATCACCAAATGGACTTTCTACGTTAGCAATTTTTGCTTTGAATTCTTTTGATAATCCAAGTTGAATTGATGATACGATTGCATCAAATTGTGCTGGACAACTAATCACACTCTGCGCTTCTATTCTCCCTTTTTGTCTATCCCCAATATTGATTGTAGCAATATGAAAACTAGGGACTTCCAATAAACCACTAGAGCTATTACCAACTACACAATCGATATATTGCATTGCAGACAGATATCGTAATTGTCCCAGCGAATCAAAAAAAATCGATTTTGAT
>JBNLDA010000194.1:0-743 GCA_050304095.1 Arcobacteraceae bacterium
GACCCTGCCATCGTGCGCCACGACCTGAGCACCCTCCCCTGTTTTCGCCGTGGGCCAAAAGGGGAGAGTGGGCCGAACCCGTTGGCCGGGCCAGGCCAAGCGCCTCTGTGGGCTAAGCCCACTGCAACAGTACCAATTTTTATTTTCCTTTCAAATTATTCAAATTCAATTCTAATTAAAGTTCAAACTTCAAAAATTGTAGGAAATTGTATGGACTTGATAAAATTATAATTTCAATTCTATTATTTGAATTCAAACTTAATCTTTGAAATAAAATTATAAAATAATTTTATTTAACTATTAATCATGGATTAATTAGTAAGCCTTTGATAATTAGTTGTTAATTCATAATTAATTATCCATAATTCCAAAATTCATGGAAAATTTACCAAAATTAGTTCTAAGCTATCCAAACTTAGAAAACTTGTTAGAGCCCATTGTTCATGAGTTATGACCTTGGAATTTCCATTTTTGCCCTTGTTAAGTAGAACCTTATGCAATTAAGATTTATTTTTTGAAACTTAATGAGGTTTCGCCATGAACACTTAGTACCCATCCTAAAGTCATAGATCACCTCATGATTGGTCATGAATGGTGTTTAGAAGTATCGAAACCCCTCCTTAAACTATCTTCTTAAGTATAATTAGCTAATAGGATTTAATGAATGAAATGAGTAAAATTATTTAGTAATCACCTTAAAGTATGAGAACTGTATCACCATTACCATCCTTGCGATTGTACCT
>JBNLDA010000195.1:0-728 GCA_050304095.1 Arcobacteraceae bacterium
ACAAGGAGTTCAAGTGGACGTCTGCTTGCGAGTCTAGTTTCCAGGAGTTGAAGAAGCGCCTAACCACCGCACCGGTACTGGTAATGCCGGACATGGAGAAGCCATTCTCTATCTATTGCGATGCGTCAGGCCAAGGAATAGGGTGTGTGCTCATGCAAGACGGACGCGTGGTAGCCTATGCATCACGACAGCTAAGGAAGCATGAAGTGAACTACCCCACACATGACTTGGAATTAGCCGCTGTGGTTCACGCTCTCAAGATTTGGAGGTTTTACCTTATGGGAAAGAGATGTGAACTATATACAGATCATAAGAGTTTGAAGAATATTTTAACATAGTCAGACCTTATCCTTAGGCAACGAACATGGTTGAAACTTATCAAGGATTATGATCTTGGAATCAATTACCACCCTGGGAAGGCTAATGTGGTGGCCAACGCTTTGAGCCATAGATCTCATGTGAGTCAACTAGTGGTGGATAGCATGCCATTTGAGCTATGTGAAGAATTTGACAAGCTCAACCTTAGGATCGTTGTGAATACCGAACCCATGGAGATGAAAATGGGTTCAAGCTTACTTTGAGGGATTCGGAGAGGCCAAATGGAAGATGAGAAAATCTAAGAGATAAAGCGCAATATCAAGTAAGAAAAATCACCCAGTTTCTCGGAGGATGATGAAGGTGTGTTGTGGTACAAGGGGAGGATTTCTGTGCCTAACGTCATGGGGTTG
>JBNLDA010000196.1:0-699 GCA_050304095.1 Arcobacteraceae bacterium
CTGTCATTGGCGTCTTGCTTGAGTTGCGTAATGGACATGGTGAAATTGATGATATTGATCATTTAGGTAATCGCCGTATCCGCTCAGTAGGTGAGCTTGCAGAGAATCAGTTCCGTGCTGGTCTAGTAAGAGTAGAGCGTGCTGTTAAAGAGCGCTTAAGTCAGGCGGAGTCAGATAATTTGATGCCACACGATTTGATCAACGCTAAACCTGTTTCAAGCGCCATTCGTGAGTTTTTTGGCTCAAGTCAGCTGTCACAGTTTATGGATCAAACGAATCCATTATCTGAGATTACCCATAAACGCCGTATTTCTGCATTGGGCCCAGGTGGCTTGACGCGTGAACGTGCTGGCTTTGAAGTGCGCGATGTACACACAACACACTATGGCCGCGTTTGTCCAATTGAAACACCATAGGGTCCAAATATTGGTTTGATTAACTCTTTGGCGTTGTATGCGCGCACCAACGAGTATGGTTTCTTGGAAACGCCTTACCGTCGCGTTAAAGAAAACAAAGTAACAAAAGACATTGACTATCTTTCTGCTATTGAAGAAAGTGAGTTCATGATTGCGCAGGCAAATACTGAGCTTGATGCTAAGGGCGCATTCAAAGAAGAGATTGTTTCTTCACGTTATCAAAACGAATTCACAATGGCACAACCTGATAGTGTACAGTATATGGATGTCGCACCAGGACAAA
>JBNLDA010000197.1:0-699 GCA_050304095.1 Arcobacteraceae bacterium
GGGTTGCCCGGTGAGCTCATGTCCGAAACTAAAATAAAATAAGACAAGAGTGAGAATCATGAAATAAATAAAAATTTAATTGTACATTAATTCTACATCACCGTTGGGCAGAAATAGAACTAATACATAAAATCATCATAATATTGTCATTATCAACGTTGGTAAGAAAATAACAATATTATAATCAACTCAAATTTTAAACTACTTTCTTAATTGAATTTTCCCGTTGGTTCCAATTTGATTAACAAGAATAAACAGTGCTTACTTAAATGGATGAACAAATAATATCTAAAATAGTATAAAAACAACGGAACCTTAAATTTCTAAACATTATGAAATAGTGCCAAAAATTACCATACTTAAAGCTTAATCAAATTTCTTAATTAATTCAATTTCCAATAAAATTTAATTGTTGGATCAAATTCAACTAGAAAAGAACACTAAAATCCTATAAAAATAAAAAAAATTGCCACTAAATATATCTCTAAAATTTATCCACAACCTAATTTCTTAAACTTAATCTTAACTTAATTATGGCAGTGGTAATATTTTTCAGCATTTAATCTTAACCACAACTTAATTTAACTCAATTTTCCAATCAAATTTAATAGTTGGATCAAATTTAACTAGAAAATCAATGCAAAATTTTTGAAAATTGCATTAAAATGCCACTGACATAAAAATATTTTTATATAGAAT
>JBNLDA010000198.1:0-699 GCA_050304095.1 Arcobacteraceae bacterium
GCGCGCTCGCGTCGCGTCCCCAGGCCAGCTAGGTCGCCCACCCGGCCTTGGGCTGCCAGGTGAAGCAGGTCGGCATAGCCGTTGAGCCGAAGGCCTGGAGCCAGAATCAGGCCCGGTACAGTTCCCTCTTTTATCAATTTTAGGATTTTGTTATCCGATTTAAAATTCCAGAAATTCATTTAAAATTCTAAAATACATCGAAAATGAAATAAAACTTAGAAAATATGAAATAAATTTCCTTGGAATCCAGTTGAGTATATCTTTGTAGTAGGCTTGACCAAATTTATTTTTATGCATTATTCCAGTGTATAAAGTTCCTATAAATCAAATCTTGGAGTATTTAATTACAAAATACACAGAAAAGTTAAACCTCCAAACCATGCATACATGTGCACATAATGTTCATTATCTTATACAAAATTTCCCATATTTATTTCCTACCCAAAATATTTGTTAGGATTTAATTTCTGTTTCTGCAATATATAAATTATAGTAAATAGAATATGCATGGAAAAATATTCATTTTTGGTAGGATGGCTCCTCTTGTTGTGTAGGATCTGCATAAAATAAGAGAACTTGTTTAGGCTCATAAAATGCATGTTATTAAATTTCTAATGCCCAATTGCTTTGTTAATAAATGGAAAAGCTTAGAAATAAAATTAGTAAAAAACTTTTGTGAGTTAAAATGAGTAGAATACT
>JBNLDA010000199.1:0-693 GCA_050304095.1 Arcobacteraceae bacterium
CCAGGTTTATGTATCGTTTGTGAAAAATGTGTGACTGTATGTAAAGATATGATTGGTTCAAATGCACTATCAACTGTAAAAAGAGGTGCAGAAGCTCTTGATAAAGATTACAAAGATAGTATGCCAAAAGATGCCTATGCAATGTGGAATAAACTGAACAAATCATTGATTGGTTTTGAAGCAGATAAATGTACAGATTGTGGTGAATGTATTGCAGTATGTCCAGTTGGAGCATTGGTAAGTAGTGATTTCCAATACAAATCAAATGCTTGGGAATTAACTAAAATTCCAGCATCTAATCCACATAGTTCTGATTGTGCATTGATGTATTATGAAGTAAAACATGAATCAATTGAAAATAATCAAGAACAAAAGATATATAGAGTTACTAATGATTCTCATTATACGTCACTTTGTGGAGCTGCAAGATTTGGATATGATTTTGAAAATAAAATTGCATCTAAAGATGAAACTCAATTTGATAAAGCAATTGAAGCATTTAAAAAAGCTGATACAATCAAATTCACTTCATACATCACAAATGAAGAAGCTTTGATCTTACAAAAACTTAAAGAGAAACATGGGTACAAATTAGTAAATAGTGATGCGTCACAATTTACAAAATTTATGAATGACTTTGGATCAACTTCAGGATCAAATCTTTACAAGGGAACATTAGATGATGTTCACTCT
>JBNLDA010000200.1:0-687 GCA_050304095.1 Arcobacteraceae bacterium
ATAACAGAAAAATTAATGTGGCAATACCTTGCGATCCCTACTTATCTCTTGGAGCTTTTTTTAGAATTTTTCACCTTGTCTTGGGTGGTTGAAAGATGGAACCTTTCGTCTGTGTCTCTCCTACTTAGCCTCTTTTTGAAATCAATCGGAGAGAATATGATACCAATGATATTATGGTTCCTCAACATTAGGCACTCAGGCACTCTTTTTGGTATGTGGTTCCTCACCTCGGCTCAACAATTGTTCCTTCTCATCCTACCCTCTATAGGCTGAATATGTGGAGCTCATGGGTAAAGAGAAAGGGTACAACTCAAGTCATGTATATTGCCAAGCTAAAGGATGGTCCAAAAAGAGTTAAGAAAATTTTCTCAATGATTTTGGAAAAGGTTTTTGAAATGGTATGATGGAGGGGGAGAAAATAGAATCATATAAAAAAGAATTTTTGAAGTTGAAGTGTTTTTCTCCTCTCAAAATATTGACTTCCCCTTTATTTGAAGAGACTCTTGGAGCTTTTCTTTTTCTTCCTCTTTTTCCTTTTTCTTTCTTTTTCTTTTTTCTCTTTTTTCAATATTTTTCTCTCTTTTTTCTATGCTCCATCTATTGAGGACTTAAGGGTTTTGATGATATTTGAGGAGAAAAATCACTTCTTCAAAAACTTTCTTTTCAAATGGCTTGACATGGAATGGC
>JBNLDA010000201.1:0-688 GCA_050304095.1 Arcobacteraceae bacterium
GGAGTATTTTTTATGAGATACAATCTTGTCCATGATACACAACTCAAACCATTACAAATGATGAAAGTGAAAGAATATCAATTAGCTCCAACATGGGTTGATTATTTCCCATCTAGCAGTGAGATTATGATCTCTCTTGGTGGATTAGGATTGTGTTTGATGTTGTACTATGTTGGTACAAAAGTATTCAATCTGGATGAAAAATGAAACGGCTACTACTATTAGGATTGTTGGGGATAGTAGTAAATGGTTATGAACTGCCAAAAGATATAGCAGTTGAAGAAGCATCACATGCAGTTCATGAATTGCATGCAATGATGAAAAAAAATGTAAAAGATAAAATAAGAAAGGATGGTCTTGTAAGTGCTGCACATTTTTGTGCAGAGGACTCTTTCAAGGCAATTGAGGATCTTAATAAAAGTTTAGGTGATCACATCGAGATCAAAAGAGTGAGCTTAAATAATAGAAATCCTCACTCGTATCCTCAAGAGGATGAAGTGGAGATATTGAAAGCATTTGAACTATTGGAACATTCTGATGTTTATATGCCTCAAAATATTGTACAAGCAAAAGAGGAGAATAGATATAAAGTCTATTTTCCAGCAATGATGTCAAGTAGAAATTGTAAATTGTGTCATGGAAAACTTGACACAATTGATAAGGAGGTTAAGGACTTATTGAGTGCAAA
>JBNLDA010000202.1:0-672 GCA_050304095.1 Arcobacteraceae bacterium
GAAACAGTTAAAGAAACAATCACAGAAATAGTGAAAGATGAAGAAACTGGTGAAGAGAAAGAAGTTAAAAAAGTTGTTCCTAAAAAAGTTGAAACTCAAGTTGAGTATGTGTATACACAACTGATTGATATGATCGGAGCAGATGAAGCTTTACTTGAAACTATTGAAGCAATGTTAGATAAAAAAGATACATTCAGCTTGATTATTGGTGAAGATATTATCACACATCCAAGAGCAACAAATCTAGCAAAACTTTGTGGTCTAATTGAAAAATATACAGACTTTAAAGTGGTAGTGATCCCAACTCAAACAAATACTCTAGGGGTAAGTTTGATCTGTGATCTTGATGATGATGCAGGATCATATTCAATTGGTTACAACCATAGTGGTGACTTTGTGTTACATGCTATTGGTGATGGTGATCTTGATATGCCAGCATTGAACCAACAAGAGGGAACATTCACAAATATCAACAAAAGAGTCGTTCCAACCAATGCTGCATTACCATATAATGGTTATGAATTAAGTGATATTGCAAATGCGCTTGGTGTAGAATCAGAATTTGTTATTGACTTTACTGAGCAACTACCAGTTGATAAAGGTTTCACTTCTATGAAGTTTGATGCAATGCCAAATCATTTTGGAAATGACTTTAAAGAGCATAGAGGATAC
>JBNLDA010000203.1:0-665 GCA_050304095.1 Arcobacteraceae bacterium
TCATCACCTTTTTTGAATAGTTTTTTACATTTTGCATTTTCTTCCCAAGAAGCTTCTTCATTATGTAATAAACCATCTACTTCACCAATAGTTACAAATGCACCAAATTCAGTTAAAGTTGCAATCTTACCAGTTACGATATCTCCAACTCTATGTTCTTTTTGGAATTTTTCAAATGGTTTTGGTTGTAATGCTTTTAATGATACTCTTAATCTTTTTTTAGCAACATCAAGTTCAACTACTTCAACGTTAATTTCATCACCAATATTTAATACATCTTTTGGATTTTTAATGTTTTTGTTCCAAGAAATTTCAGAAATATGAAGTAAACCTTCAATATCGTTTCCAAGATCAACAAATGCACCATATGTTTCAAAGTTGGATACTGTAACTGCAATTGCATCACCTACATCTAATTCATCTTTGATCTCTTCCCATGGATTTGGAAGTGCTGCTTTGATTGAAAGTGAAAGATGTTGTTTTTCTTTATCATAACTTACAACTTTAACAATTACTTCATCACCTTCTTTATAATATAATGCAGGATTTACTGGACCTTTGTATGAGATTTCGTTGTAGTTAACTAATCCATCAATTCCATTTACTTCTACAAACATACCATAACTAGTGATTTTTTTCACTGTACCTCTTAATGGTTCAGTTGA
>JBNLDA010000204.1:0-665 GCA_050304095.1 Arcobacteraceae bacterium
TCATCACCTTTTTTGAATAGTTTTTTACATTTTGCATTTTCTTCCCAAGAAGCTTCTTCATTATGTAATAAACCATCAACTTCACCAATAGTCACGAATGCACCAAATTCAGTTAAAGTTGCGATCTTACCAGTTACGATATCTCCAACTTTATGTTCTTTTTGGAATTTTTCAAATGGTTTTGGTTGTAATGCTTTTAATGATACTCTTAATCTTTTTTTAGCAACATCAAGTTCAACAACTTCTACATTGATCTCGTCACCAATAGTTAATACATCTTTTGGATTTTTAATGTTTTTGTTCCAAGAGATTTCAGAAATATGAAGTAAACCTTCAATATCATTTCCAAGGTCAACAAATGCACCATATGTTTCAAAGTTAGAAACTGTAACAGCAATCGCATCACCAACTTCTAATTCATCTTTGATCTCTTCCCATGGATTTGGAAGTGCTGCTTTAATTGAAAGTGAAAGGTGTTGTTTTTCTTTATCATAGCTTACAACTTTAACGATTACTTCATCCCCTTCTTTGTAGTATAATGCAGGATTTACTGGACCTTTGTATGAGATTTCATTATAGTTAACTAAACCATCAATTCCATTTACTTCTACAAACATACCATAACTAGTGATTTTTTTCACTGTACCTCTTAATGGTTCAGTTGA
>JBNLDA010000205.1:0-664 GCA_050304095.1 Arcobacteraceae bacterium
CAGTATGTCATTTAACTATAAAATAGCATGGTACTGCAGTGGTATTGGGTTATTAAAATATTGTGATGAATGAATTACGTCTGGTTGCATTATTTGCTAAATTATGGTTACAGTATCATAACATTTTTTAAATCATTTTTATTTTATAAAGCAAGCTCAGTTGTTGTGAAACTGTGTCAAGGACCACTAAATCAATGAATATATTTATCAAATGCATGTTATTTGTGCTAACTACCGGGCAAGTTATTATTGAATGTTAATTACTTTTGTCTGAAGAATTTCCTTCATTAACTCTGATAGGTTAAGTATTTAACAGGTTGGAGCAGGGTCAGAAAGTAATCGATTCAAGATCCACTAATGACATGGCTTGAGTGATTTACTTAGGGTTGGGAGGTCATTAGCAAGGCACCTTGGCAAGATTTGATAATCTAACTCTAAGTAAATTAATTACCAAGGATAATTTATTCAAAAAGGGGATGAACAACTAACTAGCATGATAAAAGTTCAAGAAAATTTTGCCAAGATGGTTCTGCAAAGATATAATTTTGAGCAAAATTTCATTAATAATTGACTTCTAGGTAATTAGTTATTAATTAAACTTGATTTAAACAAGATTAAACCTAACAATTAATTCCATATATAAATATATGTTAAACAAAAATTA
>JBNLDA010000206.1:0-661 GCA_050304095.1 Arcobacteraceae bacterium
GCTGGGCCACTTCCTTGGCTGGGTGGGCCATGTCACTGTTGGCGCAACCCACTGCAATAGTGGCATTTCTCTTTTATACTTTGGATTAGTTCAAATCTCAAATCAAATTTATTTTAAACTTCAAAAGTTCATAGGGATTTGAATAAATTCAATAAAATTATAAATTCAATTCTGTAATTTGAATTCAAATATAATATATAGGATAAAAATATAAAATAAATTAATTTCATTATTAATTATCAATAATTGATAAAGATTTGTTAATTCAAAGATAATTCATAAATAATTATCTAGAAGCCCATAAATTATGAAACATTGCCCAAATTTATATCTCCTTGCAATCATGGCAAAAAATAGTTCTTAACCCATTTATGATCATGTGCCTTGATTAAGTGACTTGACCATCCCCTTTATGGTTAATTACCTTAGTAAATTGAGGTAATTAGAGTTTATCTTCAACCTTGCCATGATACCTTGAGTTCGACCCCAAAACCCTAGTTCTTCGCTCAAGCCGTGTTGTTAACGAATCCCGAGCCTTGTTACCTTCTGAACCCCGCTCTTTTCAACTTTATGTTCCAGTCGTAGTAGTTAAGGTTCTTTCGCTAAGACCTAGCAGCCACATAGTTCAATCTTCTGTGTCGTCGTTAATCGATATTGTTTA
>JBNLDA010000207.1:0-648 GCA_050304095.1 Arcobacteraceae bacterium
CGGGAGATATTCTTATTAATTAAATTACTCACATGACTATATCACGAACGCACTAATTCTGACGGTGTTTCATTCTTCTTAATTTTTCAGTTCTTAGAAGACTTCCCTTTGCCTTTACCTTTTCTTAACAAACTTAACAAATAATTAAAGAACATGTGGTGTCATATCGGGATTGTTCCCTTTATGATCTTAACTTAATAGACACATGAAACTTAATGATCAATAGCTCAAGGTTATTCTAAACTTCTCTTGCAACGCAAGACTATTTCCCATAAAGGGACTTACGATCTGAAAAAATATACTTAAGTCATGGGAAGTGCACATTCAAAAAGAATACTTAATGAATCATATTCATAAAAAATTGATTCAACTTAGATAAAATATGCATGAATAATTTCAATGTTGGTCAAAATTAGTCATGCACATATCTTAGCATTAAAATCATCATCAACAACTTATTATGTGCGAAGCACGAAACACAATAATCTCATCACCAACGTTGGTTAGATAATAAAATTATTGTATCTAAAAACACAGGAGAAGTTTTAATTCCACTTCACCGTTGGGTAAAATAGAATTAAAACTTCAACTTATTTCATCATGATACTTAATCACAGTAAATTTACCATCAGCGTTGGTTAGATGATA
>JBNLDA010000208.1:0-647 GCA_050304095.1 Arcobacteraceae bacterium
AAAACTCCGCAATCAACTATAACACAGTTCTTTGCGGAGTTTTTTGTTGGAAAGTGAGGCCGTGATGCGTCACTGATTGTTTTACTTCAAAGCTCCTTTTGCAAACAAATAGGAGAAAAAAATGCTCATTAATTACATTCCGGCCAGACTTTCGTGTGTGTTTGAATATTTGAAAAAGTGTTAGCGATGGAGTAAATAAAAAAGTCTGACCTTTCAATTTTGAAAATTCAGACTTTTTTATTTCTGGGTGAATGATGGGATTCGAACCCACGACCCTCGGAACCACAATCCGATGCTCTAACCAACTGAGCTACAATCACCATGTTTAGGGCTGCAAAGATAAATAATATTTTTTTACTTCGGCAAATTATTCTTTAATTTTTTTTCGTCACACTATAAATTCTAAAATAACTTATTGGTTTTTGTTATGTGACATATAATCAGTAAGTTATATTTGTCATGTCAGGGCAATATAATTTCAATTTTCCCGTTTATCAAAATAAAGATGCAACCAATAGTGTAAAAACGCTATCTTTGGATTATCTCCACATAAGGCTGAATTAATTAAAAACAAACTAAATAATTTCCTCTTGTAAAGCTATGTGTGATTTTCAATGTCATACAAAGTCAGTAAAGGAATTTTATAC
>JBNLDA010000209.1:0-644 GCA_050304095.1 Arcobacteraceae bacterium
CATCACAATCAAACCAAGAAACTGACCACTTGGTTTCTCAATCTCCCCCTTGATGTGTCCATTGACAACAAAAACACAAAGTTTGAAGTTCGAATCCAAGACCCCATGAAGCACAGCTAGAAGACCCAAAAGCCAAGAAAAGCTCAAGAAGGTCATCTAGAAGAAGGAAAAACTACAAAACCAACAAATGGCAAGAAAAGCGGCAAACCAAAGAAAAAACAAAGAAAAGCTCAAACTCAAAACTCCCCCTAACACTCTCAATGCAAGGTCTCCCCCTTAGATAGTCATTTATCATGTTTTCTCTCAACCACCCTGTTAGCAAAGAGTTCTACCAACTTTGTGCCCATACTCTCCCCCTTTGGCAATGAACTCATCAAACACAAACCAAGAGAAGAACGAGATGCTATGCATAAGAATCAAAATTAGGGTGCTTCACAAGGCATACAAGCATGTATTTGAGCAATTATATCCATCACCATGCCAAAACTTGCAAAATAGGAGTGAATCCACAAAAGGAGACCATAACAGGATAACAAGCAAGTAGCCATGAGCTAAGATAGGCATGAGTGAATAAAGCACATTAAACAAGCCACCACAAGCATAAGACTCCTATCTCAATCAAACAAGCCTAGAAACTCGTTAGA
>JBNLDA010000210.1:0-643 GCA_050304095.1 Arcobacteraceae bacterium
TTGGGAGGTGTGATACTATAGTTAGTGTTAATTCTACTATGCCTTGATTATGAGATTGTTCGGAGTTGAAATAGAAAGGTTCCTCAACAACATATACATTCCTACCAAAGCCCAAATATTTATCCACATAGTAACTCTTGTTCTTGTTGAGCTTTGTTAAGGGATGTGTTCTTTTTGAATTTTGAAATCTTTTGAAATCAATTTTATTCCTTTGCAAAATCTTGTTTGCTAGCCCCACTTAAAAATATTGGCGTGCATAACTCCATTCTAGAATATGCGTCCACCGCCAGTATATTGAAGCCATTTGAAAAGAAGTTTTTGAAGAAGTGATTTTCTCCTCAAATATCATCAAAACCCCTAAGTCCTCAAGAGACGGATCTGAAAAATAGGAGAAAAAGAAAAAAAGAAAAGCTCCAAAAGTCTCTTCAAATAAAGGGGAAGTTAACATTTTGAGAGGAGAAAGACACTTCAACTTCAAAAATCCTTTTCGATGTGATCTCATTTTCTCCCCCTCCATCATACCATTTCAAAAACCCTTTACAAAATCATTGAGAAAATTTTCTTGACTCTTTTTGGACCATCCTTTAGCTTGGCATTATACATGACTTGAGTTGTACCCTTTCTGCTTACCCATGAGCTCTAC
>JBNLDA010000211.1:0-639 GCA_050304095.1 Arcobacteraceae bacterium
AGTGATCTATTGCCGTGATTCTTGTCATTGGCTTGCTGACCATGTCATAAGCGCTGATTAGCATGATTCGCCATCCCTAAGCTTATGTAAGTTAGTAGGATTAATTTATAGGAGTTAATGAAGGAAATGTCTAAAATACCTCTTTATTCAACATAAAAGCTAGTGAACAGTGTTGCTAAGTTATTTTACTCATCCTTGTCTCTTATCGTTAATACTCTTGCATGCCATGCCATAGAGGACCTAACACCGAGTTGGAGCAAGGAGCTATTGGTGGACAACCATCACGAAGCTTTGAAGAAGCTAACATTTTCTTTGAGCAAGGCAAGCACCGATTGCATAACCTTCTATAGGTTTTCGCTTTGTAATCTTTACTTTATGCAATGATTGTGCATTGATGTATAGGAATTCTGTGAAAACTTAGTTTGCATTAGGGAAACTCTTACAAATGTACCTTTTTACCCCCACGATGGATTAGAATGATAGAATGGCTATGCTTAGTAATATAGGCCATTGGTAGAAACTGAGTGATTGATAGCCGCTCGTGATAGGGCCCCTTCTCACGATGGTGGTTCTATGTGGATTATGTTAGCAATTTGGTTTGTGACTCTATGCAAGACCGGGCAGGGCAACTAGGGGAAA
>JBNLDA010000212.1:0-634 GCA_050304095.1 Arcobacteraceae bacterium
ATCTTCTTCCGCGTGTATTCTGGGGTAATTAATGCGGGCGATAGTGTTTATAATCCGCTTAAAGGTAAGAAAGAGCGTATCGGTCGTATTGTACAAATGCATGCAAACTCTCGTGAAGCGATTGAGGAGGTTAGAGCGGGTGATATTGCTGCTGCGGTTGGCTTGAAAGAAGCAACAACAGGAGATACGCTCTGTGCAGTAGGTGAAGAAATCATTCTTGAGCGCATGGTGTTTCCTGAGCCAGTAATTCATGTAGCAGTGGAACCAAAAACAAAAGCTGACCAAGAGAAGATGGGTATCGCGCTTAATCGTTTGGCGCAAGAGGATCCTTCATTCCGTGTTAAAACGGATATCGAAACAAATCAAACGATTATCTCTGGTATGGGTGAGTTGCACTTGGAGATTTTGGTTGATCGTATGCGTCGTGAATTTAAAGTCGATGCTAATATTGGCGCACCACAGGTGGCTTACCGAGAAGCATACAAAGGCACAGTTGAGGTTGAAGGTAAATTTGTCAAGCAATCTGGTGGTAAAGGTCAATACGGACACGTTTGGCTTAAAATGGAGCCAAATGAGGCTGGTAAAGGATTTGAATTTATTGATCAAATTAAGGGTGGTACTGTTCCACGCGAGT
>JBNLDA010000213.1:0-631 GCA_050304095.1 Arcobacteraceae bacterium
TTTTTTTCAATATACAATGAAGCAAGAGTTTTTAATTTCTTTTTAAATTCATTGATATCTTCATCAGGGTTACCTTTTGAGATTTTTGCTACATAATCTAATGTATATGGAGCCAAGAATTTTTTATACTCTTCAAATGATATCTCCCAGTGTTTTAAACCAGCTGGTTGATTTACCATTACATCACCAGCCTTATATCCATAAGGAGCAAGTGCAGGAGCTTCTTTTTCAGAAACTACTTTTTTCATCTCTTTAGCGATGATTTCCATCTCTTTATCACTATATTTACCATCTTTAAGAGCTTTTTCACCCTCTCTTCTCATACCATAACCCATATTTACTGGACTTGCAGCAAAAACGATGTGTTTTTTTACAAAATCCCAATCAATAGCTTCTGGATGATTATAGACGATCTCATGAGCGATATAGTTCCAAAGTGCAAGGTCTGTATTTGGTGAGAAAATGATCTCTATATCAGCCAGGTCTGATGTTCTGTGTCTGTATGTAGATATATTCACCACTTTTACTCTATCAGGATCAGATAATTTTCTATCTGTTACCCTTGACCAAAGTATTGGGTGCATCTCTGCCATATTTGATCCCCATGAAACAACTGTATCAGTAAGCTCAA
>JBNLDA010000214.1:0-615 GCA_050304095.1 Arcobacteraceae bacterium
ACTTGACTGTGGTCCTATCTTTCTTGGTCAATCTCACTGCCTTTCTGGCATACTGGATAACTCCGTCGTACTTGCTTAACCAATCCATACCAAGTATGATATCTATACCCTTTGAGTCTAAAAGGACAAGGTTCGATGAAAAGTCTACCCCCTTATAGTAATGCTAACTGCTGGACATATATGCTTTGTCCTCATTTCACCTCCTGGTGAGCTAACAAGCACTGTATGTTTCATGGTTGCTATTGGCAAGCCATGTTTTACCATAAAACTTGATGATATGAATGAATGAGATGCTCCAGAATCGAATAAGATAGTTGCAGGGTGCGAACTGGCAAGAAACATACCCAGTACTACGTCCGGGGCTTGCTGCGCTTCCTCGCTGGTCATATGATTGACCCTGCCACGCATGAAATTCTGCTGCCCTTGTGGCTTCACTTGGTTTCCTGCTCCAGGAGTGGTCGTCCGGGTGGGATATTGCCACGCAAAATGGCCAGTCAATCCACACTTGAAACAAGCTCCACCAGTACGGTTTCCTTGAGGTGGTGCACCGTGCGTGGTTGGGGCATTGGAGCGGGGGCCTTGCTGCATGCTCTGGCGAGATGGTTGCTACCCATT
>JBNLDA010000215.1:0-614 GCA_050304095.1 Arcobacteraceae bacterium
CAGATTAAGTACCTAAAGTTTCATTTTTGTTCACTTCAGCTTAGGAACAATTTTACTTCCTTTGGTCCAAGGAAGATCAGTTGATATAGCACAGTTGGATAGAGGACATGGTGCTATGATCTAGAAAAACTCAATGTTATGAATTATATTTGCCAAAGATATACATATTCCTTCCTGAGAACCTTTTTCTATGAGTTTTGCTACAGTGTGCATAATCAATGTGACATTTGTCTAGATCTAATGGTTAAAAATAGAAAGATACCTATTGAGATGTACTTTAAGTGAACCAGTATCAAATTAGTGTGGATCAGGTACCAAAATTATTAATTTATTAATAACATAATAAAAATTAATGGCTGAGATTAAAAGAAACCTTAGATACCTCCCAAGTACCGCAGAAACACCGTAACAGAACTCTTTAACTAATTGTGAGTATCTATCTATAAATATAGAAATATTAGAGGATATATGTATAAAATGATAGAGGTGAAGAAGCTGAGGTGGCATGAATGTATGGTGAGATTTTTAAATACAGAAAATGTTAGAGTATCTTTTATCTCAAAAGATAGGGTGAAGCTGAAGCCTGATAACCCTACACGTTGATGCAGAAAGAA
>JBNLDA010000216.1:0-608 GCA_050304095.1 Arcobacteraceae bacterium
AGTTGATGGGGAAAACATCACTGAATCAGACATTGCAACAATTATTAGAGACCCAAGAGTTCAATTTGACAAATTACCTAAAGCACAACAAGATCAAGTTATTCAACAACTTGTTGAGAAAAAACTTTTAACAAAAAAAGCTTTCCAAAGTGGTGTTGAGTCATTACCAGCCTATAAAGACGCGATGGCTAAATTAAAAAAAGAGATCGGTCTAGAAGTTTGGATGCAAGATCAATACAAAGATATTCAAGTATCTGATGCTGAGATCAAAGGTTTTTATGATAAAAATAAACCAAAATTCAAACAACCTGAACAATATAGAGCAAGACATATCTTACTTAAAACTGATGCAGATGCAAAAGCAATTATTGCAGATTTGAATAAAGCTGGAGATAAAAAAGCAAAATTCATCGAACTAGCAAAAGCAAAATCAACTGGACCTTCTGGACCAAATGGTGGAGATTTAAATTGGTTTACTGAAGATAGAATGGTTCCAGAATTCTCTGGTGCTACAAAGCAATTGAAAAAAGGTACATATACAAAAGTACCAGTAAAAACTCAATTTGGTTATCACGTAATCTATTTAGAAGATACAAAACCAGCTTCAA
>JBNLDA010000217.1:0-602 GCA_050304095.1 Arcobacteraceae bacterium
CTTCATTGAGAAAATGGTTTTCTAGCCAAGACCAAGATGATGAACAGTTCAGACTCGAACCCACTAGCTAAGTCCAGATCACGAGGGGAAGTCAAGTGAAAGGGCACCTTTGGATCACCTACCGCTTGCATATCGTTTCTTGTTTGATTGGGACAAGAGTGGTTATTTGACCAAAAGGACATTTTTTCACAAGAATCCTCACCGTAGATCTACAATGAGATGGATCATGAGGTAAGACAGGTCATATGGGTAGCAATTGCTCCATAATCTATCAGGAAGTGAACTCCAACAATGGTTTTCATCCTAATCAAGGCTTCAATGCTAAGTGGAACAAACCCAGTTTCCTGTTCAACAACCGCCAACAAGGTGGTATGAGGCAAAACTTCAATAGAAGTGAACCTTCCCTCAAGTATATTGTTTGGGATCAGCTTGACTGAACCGAAAGTGAAATTTAAGAAGATGAGTTCAATTGATCCAGTCAAAGAGGAAGAGAAACCTGAGGCTGAGGTTGAGGCCGAACCGAGGTCTGAAAAGGAAGAAGAAAACCTTGGGAAGGCTTCGCCCAAGGACATCAGTGATACACACCTACTACCATGCAGTGC
>JBNLDA010000218.1:0-601 GCA_050304095.1 Arcobacteraceae bacterium
TCAACTGGCTGGTTTAATTACGGTTAAGGATATGCAAAAAGCATCAGAATATCCAAATGCCTGCATTGACTCTTCAGAACGATTACGTGTGGGTGCTGCTGTTGGTGTAGGTGAGGCATCTATGGAACGAGTAGAACAATTAGTTGAATCCGGTGTCGACGTTATTGTGGTTGATACTGCACATGGTCATTCCAAAGGTGTTCTGGAGATGGTCAAGTGGATCAAAAAGACATTTAAGGATACCCAGGTTATCGGCGGCAATATTGCGCCAGGTGATGCTGCTCTGGCTCTAGTCGATATGGGTGCTGATGCCGTTAAGGTAGGTATTGGTCCTGGATCTATCTGTACCACACGTATTGTCAGCGGTGTTGGGATGCCACAAATAACCGCTGTGGCCAATGTGGCAAAGGCGCTAAAAAGTAAAGGTGTCCCATTGATTTCCGATGGCGGTATTCGGTATTCGGGAGATATTGCCAAAGCATTGGCGGCAGGTGCCTACAGTGCAATGATTGGTGGTTTATTTGCTGGAACAGAAGAAGCTCCCGGTGAAGTCGAGCTTTACCAGGGTCGTTCTTATAAATCTTATCGAGGTATGGGTTCA
>JBNLDA010000219.1:0-599 GCA_050304095.1 Arcobacteraceae bacterium
GTTTCAGATGAAGCAAAACAACAATTTTGGAACTATATTGAAGCACATTCAAAACATACAGTGAATGTTGACTCTAAAGTAAGACTACCTGAAGAGATGACACTACACCATAAATAATTATTCATATTCAAGCGGGTCAGTTTGATTCGCTTGAGCAAATCCAGCTAATCTTAACCGACAACTATCGCATACTCCACAAGCTTTATCAGAATTTTTATAACAACTCCAAGTAAGATCTAAAGGCACCTCTAGTTCAAGTGCTTTTTTTACAATTTGTGCTTTTGTCATATGTACCAATGGCGTAAGGATTTGTAGTTTTGTTTCCTCTTTTGTTCCTTGATTGATGGCCGCCGTCATCTTATCTATGAACGTATCAGTGCAATCTGGATAACCACTGCTATCTTCTTCAACTACTCCAATATATAAAGCATTCGCTCCCTCTTTTTCAGCAATTGCAGTGGCAATACTTAAAAATATTCCATTTCTAAATGGAACATATGTGATAGGCACTCCAGGTTTTACTCCTTGAGTAGGTACCGCTATAGATGCATCAGTTAAAGCCGAAGCTCCAATTTGTGTAAAAAATGGAATATCGATCT
>JBNLDA010000220.1:0-596 GCA_050304095.1 Arcobacteraceae bacterium
AAAAGGAGGAGGGTGTACCTATTTTTGTGGCATGGTAAACGGAAAATAGAAAGCAACACAACTTGTTATCGGTTAGTAAAAACAAATTGTAAGACCGAAGGTGGGAGCACACACTCTCTCAAGCATCTTACCAAGCTCTTACGAGTGTTCTACTTACAGTGCAGGTGGCAACCAGTGGTTGTGTGATAATCAAAAGAGTGTGGGGGTGAATGCAAGGTCAAATCCATTCTGCTCAAGAGAAGGTGTAGCTTGGAAGGTAAAATATGGTGGCTAATGTAAGCAAATTTCAAAGCAGTAAAACTGAGTTGAATGAATGTTCAAAGCAGGAACTGTTGCTGGTCTAACAAGTGCTCAAAGCCTAGTACATGATACACAAAAAGATGTGAACAAGGAAGGCACAATAGATCACAAAGAAAGAAACAGCACAACACGATCAGCACAAAAGCTCAACGGAGCTCACCACGGGGTCAGACCACTAGTAGAAATCCAAATTTTGCACTTTTTGCTCTTATTTTTTTAATATTTTTTTCTGATTCTGTATCACTTAAATAGGAAGCACACCAATTTTCAGCTCAATTGGACAGAAGGTGTGGCCT
>JBNLDA010000221.1:0-596 GCA_050304095.1 Arcobacteraceae bacterium
CTTTGTGAGCTCCACAATAGAGATGTAGGCATCCTTTGTGGGTGGCTGAACTTCGGGAAGAAATCATATGTCTTTGTGTCTCTCATTTTGATTTACTTTTTGTTCTTGTTCAAGCTTTGTTCTTGTTTAGAGTTTGACCTAACCCTAGATTTGAATCCTAGAGTTTAGGTTGCTTCTAGTTGTTCCCGTTATTTCTCTAAGCTCTATATTGTCTAGCTTGCTAATAGTAAGCTTATCGGGACCTAGATGCATCATCATGGCTCCTAATCTACTTTTTCACTGCACAAAATTTCTGGTGACTAGACATATTGTAATACCCACTTTTTACAACAATAAAATTTTGTCAAATTAGTAGTGCATTAGGTTGCATTTTAAATAAATAGTATAAGGTGAAATCATTTATTAATTAATTTTGCCTAAGGTTACATATCATGTTATGACATATTTCATTTTTCTAAAACACTTGGATAGCTTAGAAGATTTTTGGAAAAATCCACATGTCAAAATTCCTCAAAAATCTTATTGTACAATTTTCCAAAGTTCTGTCAAATTCTAAAATCAATTAAAATTTAAAAGGAATTTCTTTTTGAATTTTG
>JBNLDA010000222.1:0-589 GCA_050304095.1 Arcobacteraceae bacterium
AAGACCTCCAATGAGAAAAGATGTAGCCCCCAAAATGCAAGGGGATGAAAAATGAAGGTGAGGGTGACGCTTTTTGGTTTCATCTCAAATGCGAAATAGCAATGCCAAATCGCATGAATGCGATCTCATAAACAAAAAATCAGCAACCGTTAGCTCACCGAAACCAGCTCCACTAAACTAACGCTTGAAGGCGAGGGTGTCGCTTTTTGGTTTCATCTCAAACATGAAATAACAACAGCAAATTGCATGAAGGCGATCTTGCAAACTGAAAATCAGGAACCATTAGCTCACCGAAGCCAGCTCAGCTTAACTAATGCTTGAAGGTGAGGGTGACACTTTTTGGTTTCATCTCAAACATGAAATAACAACGGTAAATCGCATGAAGGTGATCTCGCAAACCGAAAATCAGGAACCGTTAGCTACCAGAGCCAGCTCTGCTAAACTAACGTTTGAAGGCGAGGGTGACGCTTTTTGGTTTCATCTCAAACGCAAAATAATAATGGCAAATCGCACGAAGGCGATCTCACAAACTGAAAATCAGGAACTGTTAGATCACCGTAGCTAGCTTCACTAAACTAACAATTCAAGG
>JBNLDA010000223.1:0-586 GCA_050304095.1 Arcobacteraceae bacterium
CTTGTGCGGCTTGATTTGTTCACCGCTTTGTGTCACAGTGCCTTGGTTGCGACCCATATTTGTTCTATCATGGTGTTCATCTCTAGTATAGATGTGACTTTCAGTTGATTGGTCTCTACCCCTGTTTTGAGATGAGTTGCCCTTGTGATCCACATTTTTCTTGTTGTGGATGGCAAGTTGGCTTTGCTTGTGATTATTGATGATTATTCTTACTCTTGTGGCTTTTGTGCCTAGACCATATGTGTTTTTACTCACTTTGTTGGTTTAGTGATCTATGCTTGTCTTGAGATTTGTCTAAGCTTACTTGATAAAACCTTGGGTTCTCCACTTCAGGGGGAGTATGGTCTTTTGCATTGAGAAACCTTGTGCTTTTCTTGTTACCCTCTTGAGTTTGAAAATTGGTGTTTACCATCCCTATGGCTTGGTTTGAGGGGGAGTTGGTGCTTTATCTTGTATATTTGTATATTTTGTTTTTCTCTTACATTTTCTTCATACTCACCTAAGTCACTTTGCTTCACATGTTATACTAGCTTGTATTTGCTTAATTATGCTTATCACTGTGCTAGGATGAGTAGTAATGAGATGT
>JBNLDA010000224.1:0-580 GCA_050304095.1 Arcobacteraceae bacterium
AGAGTTGATGCAATTAAAATTGGAGATACTTATACAGTTACTGCTTCACTATTTATAGTTGAAAATGTAAGTCCTACTAGAAACCCAGAACTACAAAGTATGGCAATCACCTATAAAAAAGATGATTTTTTTGAAACAAATGAATTTGAAAAAGATGTGTATGATTCATTGATTGATTTTCTATTATTTGATTTCATCGAACAATATAAAGAGGAAAATGACCTATAAATAAAAAATGTATTATTGTATAGGTAATTCTATGATAAATTCAGCACCTTTGTGTTGCTTATTCTCATAGTTATATTCAACATTAGTTGCTTTAATATTTCCATTCATTCCATTAACTATTAGATTATATGTCATACTTAAACCAAGCCCCGTTCCTTGAGATTGGTGTTTTGTAGTAAAATAAGGTTCAAAAATCTTATCTATAATACTTTCATCAATTCCACCAGCATTATCTTTTAATATTAATGTAACCGAATCATCATTTTTAATCAGGTCTATAAAAAAATATCTCTTTTCATCAATTTCTTTGAGTGCATCTTTACTGTTATTAAAAATATTGATCAAACATTGT
>JBNLDA010000225.1:0-576 GCA_050304095.1 Arcobacteraceae bacterium
AATTTCAGTATGTCATTTCAGTCCAAAGATTGGTCACAATGTATAATGTGGCTCATTAGCTAACGTGACTCATAACTCTTGTCATGTGGCAAATATAAATACATACAAATTGATGAGTATTGGTACCCGGGATACCACCCCGTATAGACTTGGAAGGTCCAAGGATGGGTCCACTACGACTTGATCCACCATCCAGAAGATTTCAGAGGACTATGGCGTGTTCCCTAGGCATAGATAATTATATCTATAAAAAATATATATTTATTATTTTTATCTTGTCTCTCATTCCCGCACCGACCCAGTGCCGCGACCCATTTTTCCCAATGCGCCGGCCCAGTCGCACCGCAACTTTACCCCTGTCTTTTTAGACAATTCCTTTTAAACGCAATCTTTTCTTTAAGAAAAATAATTCTAAAATCTTTTCTGAAACTCTTTTTTTACAAAATAGTTTCTAACCCTTTATTTAATTAATTTTGACCGAGTCTTCGGTACAAAAATAATAATTATTTTCATTCCATGAATTTTCTATATTTTACATCTTAGTCTATTTGTTTTAATTTAATTAAAGATAAGCCC
>JBNLDA010000226.1:0-573 GCA_050304095.1 Arcobacteraceae bacterium
TCTCCAAAAGCTGAGTATACAAGGCCAACAACTACTCGAGACATGGTGGCTTCCTGGTGTTGTTGTTGCTATGGTCATTGGTGTTGCAGATTCCATCTTTTGCCATTGGAAGAGTAGGGGTGGATGAGATAGAAAATGGAAAGACTAGGGGAGGTGAAAGGATAGCATGCAATGATATCAAAAGGTATAGAGGGTGAGAAGGGTAATCCAACAAGGATAAATGGAGATAAAGATGGATCGATAGATTCTCAAACTAAGTCTTTATTATATAATCCTAGGGGTTGTGTGTGTAAGATATACCTTACATTCACACTAGCACTCAAACAAAAATGCAAATCAAGCATTTTCACACCACACAAAGAGCAATCGATCCTCACATAGTGGTATAGCGATTACAAGAGACTCGATAAGACTAGTCGAACTTATGAGCTGATTCTCCTATCCAATACAAAAGGACTCAAAAGAAAAACTAGTCATGGCCTTCAACATCATTGGGAATGATGTAGACAGGAGGTGCGTGCGTAGCCATCTTGCGAGGCGGTGAGTGTAGACTAAACTATTCTGTCTCCTCAT
>JBNLDA010000227.1:0-570 GCA_050304095.1 Arcobacteraceae bacterium
GGGCCGGACATGTCTGGCCAGAGTCTCTAAAATTCGGCTAGTGGGACAGATATGCCTAGCCTGATAGGAGTTTTTGATGGTAGGATAGATTTTTGATGTTTTGCACTTCACCAACTCACCCAATGTATCCCTCTTGATAGTATGGAGCTCCTAGAACTCAAATAAAATATAGAATCCTCAATTCTACATAATCTTCGCGACTTTTTCCTTTTTCATCATTAATGCCCATATAAAAATTTATTTCAACGTCTGTATTTCCTTTTTAGATGTCGTACACTACAAAATTCTCAACACAAGGTTAGATATCTAATTGTTGGTCATCAATCCTCCAAAACCCACACAGGGGTCTAGATACACTTTCAGAAATCTAAAACCCGTACCCAATCCAAAACTTCGTGGGGCCCTGTACCCTCAAACCCATGGATGAAAATCTCCACCCATACTCGCACCCGATGGGTGTAAAACCCGTCAGGGCTCCGTACCCACAGGTTGATTTCCATCCCCTAATACCCAAAGATGGAGGACCACTTTCAAATCTGGAGGCTACTTTGTATGGCACAGATAAGGCCT
>JBNLDA010000228.1:0-569 GCA_050304095.1 Arcobacteraceae bacterium
GTTTATATCACTAAAAATGGTATGTGCTATTCATTTTTAGTAATAAAAGAATCATTATATCCTTTAATTATGACAAGATTCTAGTTTCAGTTTAGTTTAGTTTAGTTTATGTCACAAAAAATACTATGTATTGTTCATTTTTAGTAAGAAGAATCATTGTATCTTTTAATTATGAGAAAATGATGCATGTTGCTGTTTTTGTGATATTAGGTTAGCAACTATAGTGTTGAACAATGTCTCACTATGTACTGTAGAAGCTTGAATGAAATCCTGGACTTGCTTGGTTTGTATTATAAGTGCCGTGTGGTTTGAATTTCAAATTCAAACTATTTTTATTTTTCTCAAACCACACCGTTTGGCACTTGGATTGTAATCCCTTTTCTTACATGCAAGTGATCCCAACAAAATTCACTTTTTGTGAATCTCATGTCAAGAAGGATTTTTGGGAAATTTATCAGATTTTTTCAGAAGAATTAAACCTCTTTAAAAATTCATCAAAGTTTCAAATGATGAATCTGTTCCAGGAATCTTAACTCTAATTCTGTTGAGCTTTGGATGTCGGCACAACT
>JBNLDA010000229.1:0-568 GCA_050304095.1 Arcobacteraceae bacterium
TTGGGCAAAATAGAACTAATTTAACTTAATTATGATAATTTCATCACCGACGTTGGTCAGCAAATGAATTCATCACTTTATCACAAAATCATTTATTTTCCTAATTGAATTTTCCCATTGGTTCAAATTCAATTAGCAAAATATCTTAACAAGTGGATGAATAGCAAATCATGTAACTTAGCCAAAAAAAAACACAACAGAAGCTTAATATTTCATTATGAACTTAATCAAGACAGTGGCAAAAATTTCATCACTTAATCTTAATCTTTTTAAATAAGTCAATTTTCTAATCAAGTTAATCATTGGATCAAACTTGACCACAAAATTGGACACAAAATTTCTAAAATTGCAGAAAAATTCCATTGACATAAAGCACATTTTATCTAAAATTTTACCGCCCTAATTTTCTTAATTAAACTTAATTTTGGGCAATTTTACTAATTTTTCTATTTTCTCAGTAAATAGAAAAACAGAAAACTTAATAAAATGAAAAACTTATTCGTTTTCAGCCTGAAACGCCAATGATAGCCTGGCCTAGCTCACGCAAAAATTTCATAACGTAGTGAAG
>JBNLDA010000230.1:0-566 GCA_050304095.1 Arcobacteraceae bacterium
TAGTGAGAAGTATCATCTTTTGGTACTTTTTGATTAGAATTTAGGTACTATTTGGTATATTGTTTATTTATTTATTTATTTGCAATTGCTTGTTTTCGGTCGCTATCGTTAGGCGCCAACGACTTTGAGAATCTTCAACAACATGACTATGAAGACTTTGAGCAGCAGCCAGCAGAAGAGTAAGGCAAGTGTCCCTTGACCATTTTGTTCCAATATGCTTTCTCTCTCTAGTATACACATTGGCCTGCATGCATTAATATTGTTACCTAAGCCTCATACCTTAGGATTTGGGTTCATACTTGGTTAGTTATGCTTAGCCATGCAGTCATGAGTGTCATACAAGTATTTCCATCTTTATGATGTTGAGTTTGGCTTGTGTTATTGTTGAGAGTTTTGGTCTTCCATCCATCATGATGTGAGTTGACCGTGGTAAGGTTCGATGCTGTGTAGTGCCCTATTTTCATAAAAGAATAAAACTCTAGAAATTATTTATTTAAATAAATAATTATGATTGATGCAGTCATGTAGTTGCATATTTTTCATTCTTTGTATTGGTTTATGCTATT
>JBNLDA010000231.1:0-563 GCA_050304095.1 Arcobacteraceae bacterium
CCAAATTCCGTGTTATGCACTATTGCATTATATAAAATTCCAATCACTCAAATCTTGAAGAAATTAAATACAAAATCTATGCAATATTAAGTATTGAATCTCTGCATGCATGTGCACATCATGCTCATTAGCTTGTGCAAAAATTATCATAATTGTTACTTGCTCAGAATAATTCCTACAATTTAATTTCTGTTCCTGCAAGAGATAAATTGGAGAAAATAAAATAGGCATAGGAAAATATTCTTTTTTGGTATAATGCTTCCTTGTACTGTTTAGGCCCTGCATAAAATTAGAAAGCATAATTAGGCTCACAAATCTCATGTTATTAATTTTCTAGTGCTTAGTTAAATAGTTAATAAATAGAAAAGCTGATAAGTAATTGGTAAAGTAATTCTTTTGGATAATAATGCCACATGCTATTACTGTTTTTACATCATTATTGCATTTTTCACCTCATGCATTGCACATTTTAATCTTAGCTCATTGTTATGCATATACGCTAGATCACGACGAGCCGGAACCCGAGAAGCTGCAGGAGCAAGCACAAGCTGAGGACACTAACC
>JBNLDA010000232.1:0-562 GCA_050304095.1 Arcobacteraceae bacterium
ACAAAAACACTTAACCCTGGTTTTTACATTCTCCATCAAGAACACACTTAATCCAGTCCATCTGTTATAGTGATTCTTTGATCAAGTGTAAGTTAGGACTGCTAAAGGGTCTCGGTTCGTAAGCTCATTCACAATTTTATTCGGCATTTTTATAAAACTAAGTTAAAAATAAATAAAATTTTGATCTAATTCTAATCCGACCCGACCTTTATTGTAGCTAGTTCATTTTTCTCGGCTCTTTACCACCCCATTGACGGCTGGCTGTTTGACAAGCTGCGGTGAGCTATTTTTTTTTTAAAAAAATCATGTCATAAAATTATAATCTGCAATAGTACATTTAATGACAATACCTTTGTATCTGAAATATCATCATTATTCCATCTTGTGACGATACACCAACGATTTCTCTGTCTTTCTCATGAAAGATTGTTTCCATCTTTATCTTTTTTGCATATTTTTTCTTTTTCCCCTTGGAAATCGAATTGCTTAACCCATCTATATCAACCTGAATCACAACAAAAACAGTGTCAATTTCCCCAAAACACCAATAAAAAACATTAAA
>JBNLDA010000233.1:0-560 GCA_050304095.1 Arcobacteraceae bacterium
AGAGAGATTTGAAGGATTGGTGTATCACCAAGGAGTTAGCATTAGATAGGAGAGAGTGGAAGCTAGCAATTCATGTGCCGGAACCTTGATCTTCGGTTCCTTCTTTTTTATTGTCTTCTGTCAAAGTTTTTTTTTTCTTTTTTTTCGCCCCTTTTCACTTTTTTTTGCTTAGCGTTTTATTGTCTTTTCTCTTTTTGTCGAATTGATTTTTGTTTTTATCGTCCTTCGTTTTCCCCCTTCTTTTTCGATATTGTTTTATTCTTGTTTCTTTGGCTCATGTGGTTTCATCTCTAGCCTACCCCAACTTGCTTGGGACTAAAAGGCTTGGTTGTTGTTGTTGTTGTTGTAGTGCTTAGTGCTGTTGGAGGGATCAAGCAATCAGCGACGTCTCTGACTCAAGGTATACCAATTTATGTATCCCATGTATAGTAGAGGGTGTTATATCAGTTTAACTAACTTGAGTATTATTTTGTGTGACACATTAATTAACACTTCCTTGAACTATCAACAGGACAAATTGCTGGGATTGCAATAGCCATTCTGATTGCCCTATTTCTTGT
>JBNLDA010000234.1:0-552 GCA_050304095.1 Arcobacteraceae bacterium
AATTTTAAGTATCTCTAATTAAGGTGGAACCAACGAGAAGTCTTGATTAGAGATTTTACGTTGTTCTATAATTACCTTGTGATGCATGTTGCTGTACACCACTGTCATGCTTCTAAGATCTTATTGTAATTTTTTATATCATTAGGGATTACGTCGGGACACTCGAATATATTTTGACTAACATTGATTATATTCGTGTGTCATCCCTTTATTGATGATCACATTGTCTGTGATAATTTTAGATCGATTAATTTTGATGGAACAAATCCCTAAGATTGATACAATTTATTTCAGCCCAACGGTGATGCGAAGTTGTAACATTATTATTAAATTGACATTAGTTAGGCTCATATGAGCTTACGTCATTTAAGTTGTCCTTTTATTAATTCACATTTCCTTGCCTAAAAAATCATTATTAGAGAGTACACATATTCCACTCGTGCTTGACAATCTGGGATGACAATAATGATTCATGGGAGTCCTAGCTAGTCAAAATTGCAAAGCATATATGTTTTAAGGAAATATTTCTCATTGTCATACCCTCTAGAATCT
>JBNLDA010000235.1:0-558 GCA_050304095.1 Arcobacteraceae bacterium
GTGGTAGGCCACAAGCCTGCCATGCGGAGCCAAATTGGGCTAGGCCCTTATGCCATGGGCTGATCCTCTAATGGGTCGGTGCTAGGAAGGCATGTGACCATTTGTATTTATTTTCAATATTTTTCTTTAATTTGATTGAGTTTTTCTTGTAGATCAGATTAAATTTTGATAGAATACAAGAAAATTTGTGTAAATTTAAATTATGTAATTAAATTTTCAGACAATTTCAGTTTGGTACTATTTATTGTATAATTATGAATATTGTAATATATTGTTCAATTTCATTTTTCAATGAAATTTGAATTTATATATGGTTAGTACAGTGTTACTTTGACCACAAAATTATGTGAGGCAATGGAAATCTTGAGTATTTCTTGTAAATTCATCAAACTCATGGAGTTTATCAAAGATGAATTACATATAATTTTAAAACTCATGGAGTTTACTTTACAATATCATAATTACTTGAACTAAACATGAAATTGATAGATTTCAAGCGGTATGAAATCTACGATTACAATACTCAACACATGGTGTTGATTGAGTGTTTTTCACTCA
>JBNLDA010000236.1:0-557 GCA_050304095.1 Arcobacteraceae bacterium
ACCTAACTTTGCAAAACCTCTCTCCACTCCATCTCTTGCAGTGGCCAAGGGCTCTCTAGGCGATTTCAGGTCCTCTCCACCAAATCCCCTCGATTTCTAGGGGATTTGACTCCCCTTCTCCTCAGGATCTTCAAATCCTAAGTGGTTCTCTCTCTCCTAAGGTATTCTCAAGGTTCTCCTTCGATTTCTTTGATCTATTGTTGAATTTCATCAATGCTAGATCTCTTTACCTTGGAGCACAACTAGGATGTCGTTATCTTGCATTAAATCTAGTCTAGAATCATACTTCATGCCTTGCCTATTTGAAGACTAGGTTTCAATCTCTAATTTTTGTGATCTACTCTTGTATCCAACAATGCAAGTCATAAAAATCCTTGAATATGTTGTTCCTAGAGTGCTAGAGTATCATTGTGTCAAGTTTGATAGAGTTTCTATGAGTAAAACATGATTAATCAACATTTTACCTAGTGGATCTGTCCTGACCGGACATATCCGGTCTGTAACACCCTAATTTTCATAAGGATTTAAAACTTGCCAACTAATGCATTTCACCTAAA
>JBNLDA010000237.1:0-557 GCA_050304095.1 Arcobacteraceae bacterium
TGGGTGGTCAAAGTTGATAAAAAAAATCAAAGCGACAAATATTTGGAGATGGAGGGAGTACGCATCTTTGCTATTATAGAAATTAGTTTGGTATAACTCAACATTAAACATTTATATTAACTTTGAGTATCAAAGATTAGAAGTTTGTAGGGTACAATAAACTTGCTTAAAAATCTTTTTTATAGTTCAAAATAAACACAGATCAAAGATGCACAAAGAAAATATAGAAGAATATAAAAATTTCACTCGCTACTCACTATGCTAAACTCGCACTGGCAAAAAAATTTGATCCACGACCCAACTCGTGCATCTCATTCTTGTTGAAAATATAAGCATATACAAATATTAAATAAATTAAATTAATTTATAAATTCTTTAAAATATATGCAAACTGGATCTAGTTTTGTTCATCTCGTCACGTAGAACATAACGGTGAAAACAAAATTTAAAATAGATATCATACAAGTGAGAATAATCATTTTAAAAATTTTGTATAATATAAAATTATGTAACATGATATAGTGGTGATTTGATAATTGATAGATAATGTGGTAGTT
>JBNLDA010000238.1:0-547 GCA_050304095.1 Arcobacteraceae bacterium
TAGTATCCGCTGGGTACCCGACCTGATGGACCGGGTACGAGGATGATTTTTTACCCGTGGGTGGCACTCGTACCCGATCCGAATCGAGACGGGTATGATGCGTGTATTTTTTTCACCCGTGAGTAATCCGACGGGTACCCGATACTTTACTACCGCTATAATTCTAGATTGTGAACAAGTAAAAATGTATTCATTTTATTATATTAACTATGACTTTTTCTGATTGTTGAACTTTGCTAATTTATTATCTCAAATATTTGTTGAATATTAATTTTGAACATGTGTATATTGTGCTTTACTCATTAAACTAATTATTTTAATGTGGTTTTTACATGTGGAATGATAAACCCGACGGGTACCTGAAACCTGACAGGTACGGGTATGGGTACAAATTTTTATCTACGGATATGGGTACGGGTATGAATTTTTATTCATAATCTCTCTGCTGACGGGTGGGTAATTACTCTAACTGATCTGAACCTGACCGTTGCCATCTCTAGAGTAGTGCTTTGAAACAGAGAGGAAATGTACATAGGAATGTGTGAAG
>JBNLDA010000239.1:0-547 GCA_050304095.1 Arcobacteraceae bacterium
CTATGTACTAAAAGGATTACTAGAGGGAAAGAAAATGTTACAAGCTGTCCAGAGGATAATGTGAATATGTGATCTCATATTCGTATCATATTTGTGCCCTTGATCCTGTAGAATGCAGAGTGCCATTTGTTGACTAATTTATTTGGTAAATTCCAGGTTAGGCCTAGCCATGTACCATGTGCCACTGGACCGGATTAACCACATGTTGCAAGTCCAACTTGGTCTGAAACTTATCTTGATAAATTTACAATGTTGCCTTTTCTGTTCTAGAATGCTTCTGAAAATGGCTTGAATTTTGAAAATGAATTGAATTTTAAAAATGGGTTGAATTTAAAAAAATAGTCTGAATTTTGAAAATTGGGTGAATTCAGAAAATGGGCTGAATGAAAATAATTAATAGGCCTAAAATAGTCAACTAAAATATCACGCTTTCCTGAAAATTCGTAGTCAATAAAGGCTTCTTCATGCTCTTTTTCAACTAATTCTTCCTCTAATGGTAGACTTTCTTCTGAAGGAGGTACTGGAGCCGATTCACTGACTTTTTCTC
>JBNLDA010000240.1:0-543 GCA_050304095.1 Arcobacteraceae bacterium
AGACAGAGTGCTTAAAGATGTATCCTCCCGTGATCCACACCAATCAGGAGATCGTGAATTATAGCAAGGAGGATCCCATGAATGTGATGCATCTCCACAACAAGCCCTGCTACAGCTCATCTAAGGAGAGAGATAACAATGAAAGATTTTGGACTTTCTTTCATCAAGATTGGTACCGGACTGTGCTTTATCCGAAATAATCTCCAGTGGTCAAGCAGTAGTATGTTGATATTGAGTACATGAGGAATAATAAGGACATGCACTTCAATAAGGTACTTGAAGCTTGTGACTTACATGAGATCACTGAGCTGCTGTAGTTTAGGCATAATTGGAATCAGGAGGTCATAGCTGAGTTCTACTCCACTCTCTTCTATGACAAGAAAGAGAGGATTTTCATGTGGATGACCAATGGCAGGAGGTTCCATGTGCAGCTGTCCCGCTTTGCTCAGATTCTTGGGTTGTCTTCTCACCTGGACATCCCCAAGAAGCTTCACTCCAGGAGGGTGATGATGCCTAGGGAGATGACCCCTCTATATAGATCGG
>JBNLDA010000241.1:0-542 GCA_050304095.1 Arcobacteraceae bacterium
TATGTTGGTATTGGAGCACAAGATGCTTCCAGAGCAAATCCATATTTTTTACAAGAATACATTGCCAAAGCATCGCACTTTGGGGTAAAAAGGGTAAGATTAGCAGATACTGTTGGAATTATGAATCCTTTTTCTGTACAGGAGATGGTTTCAAACTGCAAAGATATATTCTCGGAAATAGACCTGGAGTTTCATGCTCACAATGATTTAGGAATGGCAACAGCCAATAGTATTGCTGCATTACAAGCTGGTTGCAACAGTATTGATGTAACCATAAACGGACTAGGAGAAAGAGCAGGAAACGCACCATTAGAGGAAGTTGCTGCGGCAGCGAAATTTTCTTTAAACCAGAACCTTGGTATCCATCTCAAAGACATAACACGAATTTGCAAGTTTGTTGAGAAAGCCTCAAACCGTACTGTAAGTCAGACTAAACCCATAACCGGCGAATTAATAACCAGTCACGAATCAGGAATACATTGTCGTTCATTACTTAATAACCCCATGATTTATCATGCCTTTCATCCTGATGAAGTGGGTAA
>JBNLDA010000242.1:0-542 GCA_050304095.1 Arcobacteraceae bacterium
TGCCAGGTGGGCCGGCAACACAGTGCACCCGATTCGGTTTTCAAACCGAATCAAATTTATTTCAAATGAATTCAAATTTGCCCCAAAATTTGACCGGTAAAAAGGGTGCCTTCCCTTGCTCCAAAAAATTCAAATAAAATGTGTGTGGAAAGGGATTGAGATAAGGAACAACTTTCCTTATATAAATTTCTCCAGATTCGAAATAGAATTTGAACCAAAATTCAGAGAGCTACTATGAGTTGAAATTCACTAGAAAATTCACTGGAAAATCTTGGAACTTTGGATTTGGATGAAATTTGGCCAGCAAGCTCCTGGTTACACCTTATTGTCAGAAAAAATCAATTTTCATCAAAGGAGGATCAAAATTTTTAATTCTACTTGAAAAGGAAATTCAAATTGATTTTGTGATAGTTTGAAACCTAAACTTTGTTTTTGAATTCCGCCTTTTGATTTAGCCTCGTAACATCCCCTAGTTATTTGTTAATGACTCTAATTAGAGTTTTCGTAACACGGGGTATTACAGCTTCCTAAAAAGAAGGTAT
>JBNLDA010000243.1:0-541 GCA_050304095.1 Arcobacteraceae bacterium
GCTGTTTTTGTTAAAGAAGATATTGATACATTATTAATACCTTGTTCAGTCAAAATATCTTTACATGCTAGTGCAATATCTTGTCTTTTTTTTATTTTGTCAACTATTATTGCCATAATATCCTCTAAAAAATAAATGAATGACCGCCGGTCATTTATAGTCTGAAATAATACTAAATTAATATTAATGTAATCTTAACAAAAAAGAGAAAATAATTTTTTTTACTTTACATAAGATTGAAGTGAATTAGAGTGGATGGGATAGCAGGATTCGAACCTGCGAGTGACGGTACCAAAAACCGTTGCCTTACCACTTGGCGATACCCCAACAAAAAAAATGATTTTTAAAAATGGAGCGGGAGACGAGACTCGAACTCGCGACAATCTGCTTGGAAGGCAGAAGCTCTAGCCAACTGAGCTACTCCCGCACAATAAAAAATATAATAACAATAAATAAGGTTTTAATCTACTCTCAAATCCCCATTTGATATAATGTGCAATATCTCCAATAACTCCAATCATGGGTTTTAATCTACTCTCAA
>JBNLDA010000244.1:0-538 GCA_050304095.1 Arcobacteraceae bacterium
GTTTTAGCACCGGTATATGTTTTACCATTAAATTTATATGTTTCATTAGATACTTCTAGAGTTCCTTTCATATGGTTAACTATGATACTATAAGACATGTGAAGTCCCAGTCCTGTTCCATGTGATTGCTGTTTTGTAGTGAAATAAGGTTCAAATATTTTATCGATTATATTTTCCGGTATTCCTCCTGCATTGTCTTGAAAAGTTATAACAGCAGAGTTATTTTCAATTTTTTGGGAAATAAAAATATATCTTTCATCTTCTGGATTATTTTCTACCAATGCATCTTTTGAATTATTAAAGATATTGATAAAACATTGAAGAAGTTCATTTGGAAAACCTTCTAGTTCGATATTTTCGTCAAGATCAAGTGTTAATTGAATAGAATGTTTTTTAATTGTTGCATTTACTAATTTAATAAAACTATCTGTATTACTTTTTAAATTAAACAAAACAGGTGTTGAATCTCCTTTGATAAAGTTTCTAAAGTCATTTATAGTTTGTGAAAGATATTGAGCATTTTCATTGATAAATTTAC
>JBNLDA010000245.1:0-538 GCA_050304095.1 Arcobacteraceae bacterium
GGGAGCGGTCAGGATAGCCGGGTTAGGTGAGGTTATGGCTCGGGTAACCGGGTTAAGGCATTTTCCTTATCTGGGGGCGATCAGGTTAGCCAAGTTAGGTCGGGTTAAGCTCGGGTAAGCCAAAAACTTTGCCTCAGGCTAGTTTTAGCCTTATCCCTCAACCTGGGCTGGGTTAGCTGGGTTAACTGGTTTAGGTCAGCTAGGTCGGGTTAGGCCGGGTTAGGCCTTTACCCCTTAACCCGGATAGGGTTAACTTTCCATTTTTAAAATCTTTTATAAATTCAAACCATTTTGATCCAAATTCAAATTTAAACTACGAACGACTTCTACACGTAAGACAAAATACAGGAGCACTTTATCACACAATAAAATATGCAACGACATGAATGCAACAATCATAATTATTTATTCATATAAATAATTCTTTAAATTTTTATTTCCTTGTGAAAATCAGGGTGTTACATCGAAGCTCAAATGATCTAATCTCCTATGCCACTTCCAGATCTCAAAGGAAGACTGAGAAATCAAACATTTCACG
>JBNLDA010000246.1:0-537 GCA_050304095.1 Arcobacteraceae bacterium
GTTTCTCTTGCTTTAATTTTTGTGAAGCTCTTATCATATGCATAATGTATTACTTGTTCACACACATTTTTATTGCACCTCTCGGATGCATAGATATAAGGGAGCTCTATTGGATTTTCTTGAAAAATGTGCAAAATGACATCTATACGCCAAATTTGAATTCCATTCAATATGCACATATTTAGGAGAGGCTACTCTATATGTATGGATCAAAAATTCTTATTGAATATTTTTTTAAAACTTTAATTAAGATTTGTCATCAATCACAAAAATGGAGAGATTGAAAGTGCATCTAGGCCCCTAGTGAATTTTGATGTATTGAATGACAACTTGATTAAATGTCTAATATCTTTTGTTAAAGTGCATGAGCAGATTCTAAGTAATAGGTACAAAGGTATTCATGGATACATCACTCGAAGTATAATTATGATGAAAATAGAACTATGTGATCAATGTGTATAGTCAACCAATGAACAACTCCATATTGTAGAATCTATGTCAAGCCAAGCATGAAAAACACATGAACAAGAAGAAAAA
>JBNLDA010000247.1:0-532 GCA_050304095.1 Arcobacteraceae bacterium
AAAAAGAATAAGACTGTTGCTAAACTAGTTGTCGACGGTCTGTCGTCATATATTTAAAGTAAGATTAGAGGGAACGTAAGTCCATGAGATTGGTGATGTGTTCAATATAAAAAGATCACCCTATGACTTTAATTTTTGTCTTCTATGTGTTGAAATTTCTTTGGTAGATAACCGGACTTCCTTCAATCAAAAAATTCTTCATATCTTATATTGGCCCATCATGACTTCCATCCTTTAGTGGTGAGTGATGATCTGAATGGGCGTGGAGCCGATTGTATGCATCTTCAAGATTAAAACTTCAGAGTTATCCTGAGGTGACGCGAAATCAATCTGACACGTGCTCTAATTTTATCGAATCCACAATTGGCTTGATATGATGTGAATTTGATATGCTTCATTATCTTTGTCTTAATCTGAGTTGATTGAAGAAAAATTTAAGCTGATCGGGAAGATAATCAGACTCTGAGTCAATCGGATCAATAATTCCACTATTCACTTCATATTGATGTGATCTCGTTGAGGAGTCAGTCAG
>JBNLDA010000248.1:0-530 GCA_050304095.1 Arcobacteraceae bacterium
TGTCCTGACAGTTGCACGGACATTCACAGGATCATCAGTCAGACCAGGGACATAAAGGGCCGGAGGTAGTACTGCTGTACTCCATTCTTTTTTATTGTTGCTGTCAATTTTTTAGATTATGTTTGATTATTTGTCTTATTTAAAAATTTTAAAATTATTATATATTTTATTATGATTTGTTTTATTATTAAAGAAAGTTAAAATATAACTTATAATTTTATATATTTAAATTAATATTTTGAATAAGATAAATAATCAAATATTATAAATAAAAATCAACGACGCCAACCATTAAAATCCGGAGGAAATATATTTGGTGTTTGAACAAACAATTATATCAGCTTTTTTTCATTGATATGCAAGTTTAGGTATATCATACAAGTATGAATTATTTTTATGTCAAAAATATGTCATTTTCTTTTCCTAGGGGCTATCACTGAATCAATATGCCAGCTCGTGATGCAATTTGGGTATGTATTTTCCCTACTTCTCAATCTATTTTTTTTGCGAGAAAAAAATATATTGATCTT
>JBNLDA010000249.1:0-529 GCA_050304095.1 Arcobacteraceae bacterium
GAAGCTCCATGGAACCAATTAGAGGGTCCTAAAAACTTTGAAAGTGTTACCGGATATAAATCAAAATCGATGCTTTTGGTTCCGATGGTCAATCATGATAATGATGTTATTGGGGTAATACAACTGATCAATAAATTGGATGAAAAAGGGAATATCATCGAATTTGATAAAAATGATGAGGAGTTTTTACTTTCGATCGCTTCCCAAGTAGCTATTAGTATTAGTAACAAACATTTAATTAACGGACTAGAAACGCTACTTGATTCATTTATTGAAACGATTGCAACAGCTATTGGTGAAAAATCTGCTCATACAGGTGGGCATATCAATAAAGTAGCAGAGATCACAGAGTTGATTGTTAATGAAATTAATAAAGATAAAAAGGGTATTTATAAAGATCTCTATTTT
This sequence comes from Arcobacteraceae bacterium, assembly GCA_050304095.1. GTDB lineage: Bacteria > Campylobacterota > Campylobacteria > Campylobacterales > Arcobacteraceae > JAYEFX01. The sequence goes on from JBNLDA010000249.1 coordinate 409, forward strand.
GATGAGGTTGCTACAAAACAAATGATGTATGCATCTTGGCTTCATGATATTGGAAAGATTACGACCCCTGAATATATTATTGATAAGGGAACAAAACTTGAAACGATCTCTGATCGAATAG
>JBNLDA010000250.1:0-527 GCA_050304095.1 Arcobacteraceae bacterium
TGGATTTCTATGGATGCAATTTGACCATAAGAAGAAGATTTTCAAAGAATGAGTCTATGGAAGACATGAAGTGTTGTGTGAGACAAGATGGTAGTTGAAGAAGGATTAAGAAGGACTTGACCACGATGGACCATGCATCGGAGAAGAGCAAGCGTGAGTCTTGGCATCGAGGAACCGTATGTGATGAAGAGGGGCAAGTGGATGTTCAATCCGAGGAATCAAGCTATCACATATCAGTAAGTGTCAATCTCTAATTGAATCAAGACATGAAGTGACTTGGAGATCAAATGTAGAAAATTAATTATACGATGTGAAGTACTCCAAGTCACAACCTCTAGAGAGTCAATGCCAAAGCAAGATCAAATGTGGCAACCCTCACAAAGTCAAAGAGAAATGAAGTGGCAAGAATTAATATTGTACAAGCTCACAAAGTATAGGAATGTCACTCTATCAAGAGGGATATCACATGGATTGTCAATAAAGTCTCAATGCTCACATAGCCTAAAAACCCAAGTGAGATCAGAGAA
>JBNLDA010000251.1:0-525 GCA_050304095.1 Arcobacteraceae bacterium
TAGCAATAGGAAATTTTCAAATAATTTGATAGGATTGCATTTCTTGGCATGCATATTTTTTTTAGCCCTAGGTTGGTTTCGTTTTACAAAAAGATTTAAATTTGATTCTAAAATCTCTTTCTGAATCATTTTAAAAGCCCTTCGTTTAAAGCCTAGATTTAAATTTGAATATTTAAATCAAATTCCAAATCCTCAGATTTGAAAAGTTCCTGAAAAGTTTGTTTAATTTTATCCTATTTTGAGTTTCCAGTTCAAATTTGGTTTTAAAATATTTAAAACTCTTTGATTTGAATCAAAATCCTTGAAATAAATTTGAAAATAGTTTCTGCAGGCCCTCCTATTCAGTCCATCAATTCGGCCCAATGGCCATGGCAGCCCATCCCGATTCTCTCTGGAAATTCCAAAGCCGGCCCAAGTCACCACAGCCTTTCGGCCCAGCACCGGCCCACCCGGGATTTCTTCTTCCTCGGTCTCGCATGAGTTGCCGTCGCCCCCGGTCGGCATCACCGCGCTGCACGCAGTTGT
>JBNLDA010000252.1:0-525 GCA_050304095.1 Arcobacteraceae bacterium
CCCGAGCGGCATAGTAACGACATTGGAAACAAAATCCGAATTCAAACGCTTCACACAAATTTCCATCTGTTTCAAACTTTGGGCAATTAGAAAAGTACTTTTCTAGCATTGGAAAAATTAAAATAAAATATGGGTTTGAAGATCTCATAGGGATGAACAACTTTATCTATAGAAATTTCCTCAGATTTGGAATGGATTTAGAATAAAAATTCAGAGAAATTTCTATGAGTTGAAATCAAAGAAAAATTCATTGGAATTTCTTGAAACTTTGTAATTCAATGAAATTTGGCCAGCAAGCTCCTTGTTACACCTTATTGCAAGGAAAAATCAATTTCCATCAAAAGAGGATCAGAAATTTGAATTCCACTCAAAAAGGGAAATTGGATTGATTTAATGATAGTTTGAACCCTAAACTTTATTTTTGAATTCCACCTTAGGATTTAGGCTCATATTAGCACCTAATTATTTGTTAATGACTTTAATTAGAGTTTCCGTAACATGGGGTGTTACACTAACCCAATAAGC
>JBNLDA010000253.1:0-524 GCA_050304095.1 Arcobacteraceae bacterium
TTACGAACTCGCTAATCTCTATCATTAGCATCTTAATCATGCATTCACTCTGTGTTTAATCAATTATAGGTAAACTAAAAAGAATTCAAATTTAGTTTTTCCCAATTGCATCTTCAAGCAAAGGTTAAAAAAATTCCCCAAAATTAAAATTCCAAATTCTTTTCATGAGTTGGTGTGTTATCCAAGTAAAATCATGAGCTCCTTGTTCAAATTGCATCCATCCTTGAAAATTCGAATCAAAATCCATCAAATTCTATCGAGTTTCAAAACCTAGAACTTTCTCTGATTTCTAATTCAAATTCTGTTCCTAATCTGAAAAGGTTGTAATGGGGAAAGTTGTTCCTTGTTTAATTCCCTATAAACTCATATTTTATTTGAAATTTTTTTATCAAGATAATGCTAGTTTTTTATCGAATCAAATCATGTTCAGTTTGGAAATTCACTTTAAATTAAAAAATGGCCACTGTTGCTCGCGGGCTTGGCCCAGCTTCTTCCTTCCCCGACCAGCCCACGCTCTCACGCGC
>JBNLDA010000254.1:0-521 GCA_050304095.1 Arcobacteraceae bacterium
TACTTCGCATCCTTTACCCTGTTTTCATCCATTGCTTCATGGATCTAGTGGCTGAGGGACATATGCAGGAAGGTACTAGTGGTTGGTGGATATATTTACACTATTTTTGTTATTTGCCTTAGTTTATTCAAATATTTTTTTTGATGTGCCATTATATTATTGATTGATTACATGGTTAAGTTTCCTTTGTCCAATAAACTTTCCAATGCCGTAGTTGACCTAACACTTTGAATGTATCATCAGATATAAAAAAATATTATTTGGCAACAATCATTGCCCGAGATATATTTGGTATGGATCACAAATAATGGATTGTTTTGCGTGGACGTATTAAATGCTCTGTCATCTTGAATTACGTTGTGTTTCTAATCATAGGGGTAAGAAGTAAGATTCAAAAAATCCTTGCCGATTTGCCGACTCATGCTGGCCCTCCATGTTTATTCTATTCGAGTCCAATTTGTGTGGTACCCATGGTACCAATCCTCGTTAGTAGCTCTCAAGTGCTTGTCAAATGAATTTGT
>JBNLDA010000255.1:0-520 GCA_050304095.1 Arcobacteraceae bacterium
AGTGCAAACTTTAATAAACAAAACATTATTGCACAAGCAGGAACTTACGCGATGAGTCAAGCGAATGCAGTACAACAAAACGTTCTTAGATTATTACAATAATCTAAGGTTGTTTCCTTGAAAATGTTTTAAGACTATTACAATAGTTAAAAGTTTAAAGGTAGGGCTTTAGGCCCTACAAATAGATAAAAAGAAGTAGGGATCGATGGATTCCAAAGAGGCTTTCTCCTCTATGCTCAGATTTGAATGAGAAGGTTCAGCGTTGTGAGATGGGAAGTAACTTGATCACAGAGTGTCATAATTGTGGAAAGGATACATTATGAGAATTAATACAAACGTAGCATCATTGAATGCTCAAGAATCAGCAACAAACGTAAATAGTAACTTAAGAAACTCATTAGAGAAATTAAGTTCAGGTCTTAGAATCAATAAAGCATCAGATGATGCATCAGGTCTAGCGATCGCAGATAAATTAAGAACACAAGCTTCTTCAATTGGACAATCAATTGCAAATGGTAAT
>JBNLDA010000256.1:0-520 GCA_050304095.1 Arcobacteraceae bacterium
CCTTCTCTTTTTGACACTTAGAGCTAGAAATATCCTTAACCTTGATGATGCTCTTGCATTTAAACCTTGGAATATTATTTCATTGAATCTTCCGGAGCCTAGATGCTCACAATCTTCTTTTTCATTGAATCTTCAATAGGATCATTAGTAACACTAATGGTTGTCATTAATCACCGAAACATACCTTGAGGGCCTAGATGCGCACACATTTATAACTACTTGTAGGTGATTTCAATAATTTTCCAATGACTTATTGATTTTATTTTAATTACTGTACAATAATCTACTTAAATTAATACATGTCTATTTAAAACTAGAGCTCTCTATTTATATTCTATCTATCTAAAAAACTCAATCACCGTGAAGAAATTGATTTTATTTTCTAATGACTTGAGTAAAATAGAGATTACATTACTTATATTATTTTAAATGATATTTCACCTTTAATTAATGGTTAAAAATTAAGAATATAATATTTTGTCATCTACATGAATCTAATTATAGATAAATATATGTGCAC
>JBNLDA010000257.1:0-520 GCA_050304095.1 Arcobacteraceae bacterium
GTTGAGAGCATGTCTGAACCTCCGAAGTGCATTAGATATTGTTTTCATCATAGCATTTTTGCCAATTTTTTCTTGCTCAGAAGTGAAAATGTAATGTTCTTTGATGAATCCCCATAATGTTTCTTGCATTTCTTTTGTAACATCATCCCAGGACCAGACGATCTTGCATTTCTCCCTCACAACAACACCGCAGTCGTTTCGCCATTTTGAAAGAATGCCTTCTGGTTCAATTGGTGACCCATCTGCGTATTGCGCCGTTATCCTAATAATGCCTTATTGCATTTTGTTCAAGGACTTTATCCCCCTTAGCTTGCTCCTTTTAGGACTTGGTTGTTTCTCCTGCGTAACTAAAGCCCTTTCCTCTTGTTCTTGATGAAATAATTGTTGGGCACTTCGATGTGGAGGGGGATTCTACAAAAAAAATGAGAGAGTCATTAACAATACTTCAATTGTATAAATTAGAACATTTAGTTTCCAATGATCATATACTAGTTGTTTTGGAATATAATCTAGGTCCTCA
>JBNLDA010000258.1:0-517 GCA_050304095.1 Arcobacteraceae bacterium
AATAGTCGTTGATCTGAGTTGTTTCCGGTGCCTGGACAATGGTATAACTTTCGTCTATTTTATTATTACATGACATAGCAATAAATACCAGACAGCCACTGATGAACAATTTTTTTCCAACTGATAGCATTGAAAAATGTAATTTTGGGTTTATAGAAAAATTTGAAGCAATTTACTTCATTTCCATATAATCCACTACCAATCTGGACATTGTCTTCACTCCATATATCATAGCGGTATCATCCACATAAAAGTCTGGAGTATGATGAGGTGCAGCGTCATCTTCTGCAATATCAGTTGGGCAACCACCCAGGAAAAAGAAAAATCCGGGGATCTTTTTCTGGAAGTAGGAAAAATCTTCAGCACCGGTAATTGCTGGTGTGAGATTAACATTTTCTTCACCTATTACCTCTCTCATTGTAGGAAGCATGAGTGATGTGAGATCAGGATCATTGAATGTAATGGGATAGCCATGATGAATGGTTAGCTCCGCTGTGGCGCCATTACTCTCAGCGGT
>JBNLDA010000259.1:0-515 GCA_050304095.1 Arcobacteraceae bacterium
CAGACGACTAAGAGGTTCAAGTCGAGCCATTTTCGGTCGAACATGAGTCACAAGTCTTCCCACTCAATAGAGCCTAATCTAGCTCCACTATAGAAAATGTTTACTGGGATTTGAAATGTGATTTTTATCACATCCAATGAGCTCGTTACCATGTACCAGTTGTGGAGTCTCTTGATTGGAAAATATCATTTGGAAAGTTCTACACTCATGAGGAATGGTTTACCAAATTCAAAATTTTCAGGAACCTCATGCTTCATGAAGACCAGATCATCTGGTCTAAGTCCTAGTTTTTCTCGATCGTAAACTTCACCATCTTCTTCATATGAATCAATTTCAGCTGCCGTGAGAAATGACTTAGCCTGTTGTGCCAGTGCAGACAATGTAGATATCTTTTGCTTCTTCATTACCTCAAAGAACTTGTTCGTTGGGTATGAACATGTACTTGGGTTGTACAGGTCTAATTCCTGGTGGATTGTGTTGTAAGGAGATGACGGTGATAGATCTTGTTCCTGGTG
>JBNLDA010000260.1:0-515 GCA_050304095.1 Arcobacteraceae bacterium
CTACTCAATTTAGCAACTAATTGCCAGTCGTCATCGTTCTTGATTTTAGAATTTTGAGTAGAGAATGTATTCACTTTACCATAAAATTTTATTTACTCTTGAGCATAAAAAAGCTTTATAATTTTGAAGCATGAAGTCATCTCCAATTTGACTGCCAATCTGAGGTAGGTTATTAAATTTTATTCACTTAATAGCCACGCAAATGCGACGAAACACAAATAATGGCATATTAGTTGATCACTTGCAAAGCTGGTGGGACAAGACTCAAAATGAAACATTTTCCAAATAGGGTTTCACTATAGGCCTGCTCCCCCAACCCTGCAAAGTAATGAGTCATCTCGTACTAGAAACATATCAATATGCAATTTTGATAACATAACATTGAAACAAATGATTTTCTTAAAAATATTACAAAGGTCCCACATTAATAAAAATAAATAGAAACAAAAAAAAGATACATATCACCATATCATATTATATCCAAAGTTGTGATTCCTTATGACTTTATTCAGAAA
>JBNLDA010000261.1:0-515 GCA_050304095.1 Arcobacteraceae bacterium
GCTCTTTGACGATTCGGCAAGTAGAGAATGTCATGGTGTAGGGACTGTCTTAATTTCACCTAAAGGAGCCATTTTTGAACAATCGGTTCGTTTAGAGTACATTTGCACCAATAATCAAGCTGAATATGAAGCCATCCTATTGGGTCTATAAATTCTTAGTTCCATGGGTGTGAAGCATGTAGAAGCATTTGGAGATTCGTTGTTAGTCGTGCAGCAAATTGCCAGCACTTTCCAATGTTTTGACGGGTCTTTGAATGCATATCTTGACAAATGCTTTGAAATTATTGCTTTTTTGATGATTTTACTGTACAACATATTTTCAGGGATGAAAATACAGTGACGAATGATTTGACGCAGCAAGCATCAGGTTTTTGATCAAATTGAGAAAAAATAGTTTTATGGAAAAAGCGGATGTTCCAGTTTGTCAAACCGGATGTTCCAATTTTCTGCCGATGTGTAGTGTGACAATCTGTTCTGCTGAACTAAGTTCAGCAAAACCAGATGGTCCGAAATTT
>JBNLDA010000262.1:0-514 GCA_050304095.1 Arcobacteraceae bacterium
GCTAAACCATGATTATGGAGATGGGGGAGTTGTGGATATATTAGCGGTGGACGCATATTCCAGAGTGGAGGTATGCACGCCAATATTTCTGGGTGAGGCTAGCAATTAATGTGGGTGGCAAATCATTTTTGAATATTTTTCAAAACTCAAGTGGACACATCCCTTAACAAAGCTCAACACAAACAAGAGTTGCTATGTGGATAATATTTGACTCTGGTGGGAATGTGTATGTCATTGAGGAACCTTCCTAAATTCATTCAACTCCGATCAATCTCAAAATCAAGGTTCAGCGGGATTAGCACTAACTCAGATATCAAACCTCCCAACAACCTAGACATGGTTACTTTTGAAATTTTGCTCGCATGAGATTTTGTGTCTACTAAGGCATAACCACACTAATCAATCTAGCTCATCAAAACAGGGGTCATGCATGAGTAGTTGCAACTAATCTCAAGCAAAAAGAGTATGCATAATCTAAACTAGGTCATGTGGGAGTTTCTTTTATTGACTCTAT
>JBNLDA010000263.1:0-512 GCA_050304095.1 Arcobacteraceae bacterium
GAGTCCACCGGATGAAGCCCCGAACTGTCGGAATCCACCGAATGCAGTTCCAAACCCGTCACCCCAAATCCTGTTCTCCACACTAATAGGATCAAATAAACATAACAGTAACAGGGTGACGCAAGCATAAATGATGTAATAAAATCACTACCCAAACCCAGACCTGGACATGCTAGGCTAAGCAGCTCTATGCCTATGACTACTGCCCAATACTTCTAAGGTTTTCAAGGAATAATATGTCAATGCTAGTCAACCCTAACAAAGGGGCGCAGATCAAACCTTCCTATCATGCAGTTCTAATTCTATAGAATGGATAGATAAAATAAATATAGGTGCAAATATGTTCAAGGTTACTTGCCTTGCTGATCCGCAAAGAAAAACTAGGACTTCTCGATGGCTTGGTCCTGGAAATCCTCGAAGAACGGCTCTGGTACAATATTACCTAAGGTGAATTCAATACGCAACAAACATGTATTATCAATGCATGAAATGAAAGAGTGAAGGATTTTAAG
>JBNLDA010000264.1:0-509 GCA_050304095.1 Arcobacteraceae bacterium
GTATATTTGAAGCTATGTTAATGGTTAAAGTTAATCTAGGGTTTCATAAACTTTTTGGCATAAAGTACATGTTTGTTTCAGGTGTTTAGTCATGGTATTTGTATGGATCTAGGAGCCCCTTTTATATTCTTCAATTTGTACATGTTTTTGGAGTTTTTATGGAGTATTAGTAGTTTTTAAGTACCTGATTTAGAAATAGGAGAGAGAAAATATATAAAATCTTGATATGTCCGTACGGTGGCCAGGAAAAATTGAAAAACAAGGGGGGAAGGTTTTGATTTCATTTTTCTTGAATGGTTTGTTTCTAGAAGGTAAATCCATGTCTCTGCTTAAGTTTTTTGTTGTTTAGGTGTGTATTTGAAGCTATGTTTAAGGTCAAAAGTTAATCTAGGATTTCATAAATATGCAGATGGAGGACCGATCATGGATGTATGAGTCGGGTGATGTGTTGGCTCATTTCAAAGGAGTATCGATATTTTTGGAAGCCGCCGCACAACACGCTACACGTG
>JBNLDA010000265.1:0-510 GCA_050304095.1 Arcobacteraceae bacterium
TTATGCAATAATGAAATAAACATGCTGTAGAAAAGGAGTAAATAAAAAATGGTGGATAAAAGGGGGAGAGATAAAAATTCAAATATGCAAATGGTCGAAGAAGGGCAGAAAATGAAATATGAGATAACTACCGGTTTATTCTCCAGGTGAGAGCGTCACATTTTAGGTCTGTGAGCAAGACCGTCTCCATACCTGAAGATTTAAGTCGTCGGTGCAACTGGATAACTTGTCACAGCAGGCATGACATTCTTGACAAGTTGAGAAAATTTCATAGAAAAATTCTCGGCTGCGCTGGGCTTCTTATCGGGTGTCATAGCATTCCTCTCCAGTCTGATCGTGACCATGATTTGTTCCAATTTTTGGTACCATTGCATTTGAATGTGGATGTCTACTCTTTCCTGCTGATATTGAGCTTTATGATCCTAGCTACAACATCAATCATGGCTCCGGTGGTACTCAAGATTGGCCTCCCAAGAATAAGTGGTATCTGATGACAGCCATTAGTTTCAA
>JBNLDA010000266.1:0-508 GCA_050304095.1 Arcobacteraceae bacterium
ATATCTATCTATTCTTATCTATAATTATAATATCGACTCCCTTCTCTAGAAATAGCTTGGCTATCTTAATATATTTATTAGTAGAGGTTATATATAATAATATCTATTTATTATTACTTATAACTATAATATCGGCTCCCCCCTCGAGAAATAGCTTAATTATCTTAATATATCTATTAGTAAAGGCTATATATAATGGCATCTATTTATCTATATTCGTAATTACGATATCGACATCGGCCTCTAGAAGCAGTTTAACTATCTTAGTATACCCTTATACTAAGGCTATATTTACTAATATCTATCTATACTTATTTATTAATAATATATAGGCTCCCTTCTCTAGAAATAATTTAATTATCTTAATATATCTATTAATAAAGGCTATATATAATAGCATCTATCTATTATTATTTATAATTATAATATCGGCTCCCTTCTCAAGAAGTAATTTAACTATCTCGATATATCTATTAACAGAGGCTATATAAAAGGGCATTTGCCTATT
>JBNLDA010000267.1:0-508 GCA_050304095.1 Arcobacteraceae bacterium
GGCTTGGGCCGGAGTTTGAGGTGTCATTTGATTCTTTTTCCCTGAACCAGAGTGTAAATTATACAATTTGATTCTTTTTTAAAATATTTTTTCACAAATGGAACCCTTAGAAACAAATTCAAAATCTGGACCTTTGAAGAGTGCCAAGTCCGTTGGAACATTTATTGAACTAATGGGCGCCAAGGGCTTCGACGCTCTTCCCTCCACGTCAGAACGGACCAATAGAAGGACGCCAAATCTATTGACACCCTAATTTAACTAAAGAGCGCCACTGATATCAGCGCATTGTTCTGTATGTGATTTTATATTATTTAGTATATTTTTTGATTAAAAATAATTATTTATATTACTCTAAAATGTATTCTCATTTTTATCTTGATAGAAAAGTGTCAAATGAACAAATTTTGTCATTGTGAAAAAAACTAATTCATTAACGTTTATTAAATAAAAATCTGTGAACATAGCAATCTGTTAAGCTTTAAAAAATCAGCTTAACGCAATGCTAAGG
>JBNLDA010000268.1:0-504 GCA_050304095.1 Arcobacteraceae bacterium
CTTTTGAAATATAAACTTCACTGTAAGTCTTTAATTCATAACTATTCTCCCTAAGAGCTTCTTTTATGTTTGCAATCAGGTACTCTTTTTCAATTTCAACTCCATTAGGAAGTATGTACCATATTTTTTTATTTTCTGTCATGCTCACAGGTAACGACCGGCTAAACAGCGTGCGCCTTTCAACCGACACACTTCAAGGCTGCAAGTAGCCAAATTTATAATTTTGTTTTTATCTTCTTCTTTTTAAAAGCCAAATTAAAAATTTGGCGGATTTTTGTAATGCTTTGAGCCTTCAATCTTACTGATAGTCAGCATGATGTTTTAGCTGATGTTGTGTGTAGATAATTCTAACTCAATTTTATTTCTTAGCTCTTTTGCTTCTTCAATTAAATGCTCTACGAATTTCTCTTTCTGTATTTCCCTAGGTAACTCATTATAATAAAGTAACCTACTATTATCTTTCAAGTCCTGAAGTTCACGATACCATGTGTACATTTTTTCAAG
>JBNLDA010000269.1:0-503 GCA_050304095.1 Arcobacteraceae bacterium
GGAAGGAGAGTTTATTTTCTTGTTTTATACTTGTCCATCATCCAACTTTGAAAATTCATAGTCATGAAATTATAGCTCCTAAAAATATGAAATAAATTTGTATAGAATTCTAAAGAGCAGATCTACACAGAGAACTCGACCTTACTCAATTTTTCTCAATGGTGCATTGTACAAAATTACAAGAACTCAAATACTAAAGTATTTATTTACAAATATACATACATGTTTATACCCTGAAATTTTGCATGCATGTTCATCTCATGGTTAGTAGCTTACACAAAAAGTCCTATAATTATTTCCTGCTTAGAATAATTTCTAGCATTTAATTTCTCTTCCAGTAACAAATAAATTGTAGAAAATAGAGTAGGCTTAGAAAAATATTATTTCTTGGTAGAAAATTTCCTTGCACTGTTTAGAACCCATAGAAAATCAGTGAGCTTGATTAGATGAATATAGTGCGTGTTATTAAATTTCTAAGCCATAGTTAAATTGTTAAAATACTA